>NZ_CAUGKU010000005.1:0-131179 GCF_959600285.1 Veillonella magna
TCGTATGTATCGTGTAGCGTACAGCCTTCGTATGTATCGTGTAGCGTACAGCCTTCGTATGTATCGTGTAGCGTACAGCCTTATCCTATAGCATACTATCTTATCGTTTGCGATACACGACAGGGCTACGACGCAGGTAGTTAAAGGGAATGCTCAGGCAGTGTACCAAGCGGGTGAAGGGGAAGATAATGCAAACGATCATCCACGATAGCATATGAACTTTGAAAATAACCGGAATGTGTTCCATCAACGCCGGCTGCGGATGCCAATAGAGCAGACTGCGGAACCAAGGTCCGATGTACTCACGATAGTTAAAGGCACCGTCGGCATTGAGCATAGTCGCCGCAAAGCCGGTACAAATGGTAAGGCCCAGGAAAAGGAAGAGCCATACATCCATAGTGGATGTATTGACCTTCATATAACGGGAGAAGAAGCGACGACGCATGAGCAAAAAGAAGCCGACGACTAACGCGATGCCCGCCAGGCCACCGATATAAAGGGCCATGGCATGATATTGGTGCTCGCTGACACCAAAAAATTCCGTCACTTCTTGCGGTACCAGCACGCCGCCTACATGACCTAAAAATACGAAGAAAAGGGCGCCGTGGAAGAGCGGTCCTGCTATCTTCAATTGTTTCTTTTCTAAAAATTCGCTGGACTTCGTAGTCCACGTGCGTTCCGAAACGGTATAGCGCACGATGCTGCCGATAACGAGAAAGGTGAAGGCTATATACGGCAAGCCCACCCAGATAAATTCACTCATAATGTCCTCCCTTCCAGCCGCCGTCTGCTGCTGAGAATACAATCCACGAGTTGTGCCTGTACATAACCGCTGTCGGTAAGACGCTTTTTAAATAGGCTAAGCGCCTCTTCCGCGTAAGCAAGAATATCCGCTGCTATCGCCGGCGACACGGCGGCACACAATTCCAGCAAGGCCGGTACATAATCGGGCAGCTCTTTGGAAAGCGTAAAACCATTGTCTTCAAAGAATCCTTTATAGGCCAGCAGTTTTTCCGATTGCTCGCCTGCATTGGAGCAGTCATAGGAGGCCAGGTACATGTTGGTGTTACCGCTGAAATCAAAGGCGCGCACGTATTCGTCTTCATAGTCGCGCACGGTCAAACTGTTGATGTGCCGCAGTACGGCTTCACAAGCTTGGCGGGTACGGGCATCGGCAATATCTTTAATCCCGTCTGCCACGGCTGAAAGCTGCTCGCGCCACGCCGCATCGGGATAGCTGAGAAGAAAGCCGATGATCTGCAGCGCATATTGTTCGCTTGTCATTTCACGATTAGGCATGGCAACCTCCGCAGGTGTTAAAGCCTGCACAGCCTTGGGCTTCCTTCTTTTCTTCGCGACTTAGCGGTGCGCCCGCCGGAATGCGGAAGCGTTCCCGATATTTGGCAACGCCCAAGAGACGATACATGGCCATCAGCTGATCCGTGTCATAGCGTTCCTTAAATTCGTCCGTGCTTTCACCGCGGGTTTGTTTTTGCATGAACCGTCGCAAGTCGATGAGGGTCTGCAATACACGGCGAATGACTGCTTCGTTACCGGCGGCGAGCAGCTGCGACAGGTAGGCCACGGGGATGCGCATTTCCTCGGATTCCGGGAAGTTAACACCGGCCGCGCGCTGATGAAGAATCGGGCTCATCGGCGGCACGTACCACACCATCGGTACCGTGCGGTATTCTGCGTGAAGGGGCAACGCGATTTTCCATTCCTTCACCATCTTGTACACCGGCGATTCCTGGGCGGCTTTAATCCAGTTTTCACTGATGCCTTCTTCACGGGCAGCGGCAATCACCGCCGGATCGTGAGGATCCAATAAAATATCTAGCACGTTTTCGTAAATGTCTTCTTTATTCGGCGTAGCCGCTGCGGCCTGCACGCGATCCATATCGTAAAGGAGCACGCCGGCATAACGCATGCGCCCTACACAGGTATCGGCGCAAATCATAGGCAAGCCGTTTTCAAGGCGCGGATAGCAGAACACACATTTTTCTGCCTTATTGGTTTTCCAATTGTAGTATACCTTTTTGTACGGGCAAGCCGGTACGCAGTGACGCCAGCCGCGACACACGTCTTGGTTGACGAGCACCACGCCGTCTTCGTCGCGTTTATACATAGCACCGGACGGACAAGCGGCCACACAGGCAGGGTTCAAACAATGATTACACAGGCGCGGCAAGTATTTCATAAAGATGTCGTGAAAGTCGAGCGCCACTTCCTGACCGATGTTCTTCAGATTGATATCGGCGCGCGCCGTATCACCGCCGGCCAAATCATCCTCCCAGTTGGGACCCCATTCCACTTCCATCCGTTCCTTGGTAATAAGCGAACGCGGACGGGCTACGGGCTGATTGTTCTTGCGCTTGGAATGAATAAGCGTTTCATAATCATAGGTCCATGGCTCGAAGTAATCCTTCAGCTCCGGTTGCTGGGGATGGTAAAAGAGCTTTAACAGGCGACTCGCCTTGGAGCCCGTAGCGAGCTCCAATTTGCCGTTCTTCAATACCCAGCCGCCCTTCCAACGATTCTGGTCTTCCCAGTTTCGCGGATAGCCGATGCCCGGTTTCGTTTCTACATTGTTGAAATACATATATTCAGCGCCTTCGCGGTTCGTCCATGTATTTTTACAGGTAATCGAGCAGGTATGACAACCGATACACTTGTCCAGGTTCATTACCATCGAAATCTGCGCTTTAATCTTCAAGCCAATCTACCTCCTTCATCTTACGCACCACAACCAGTACGTCGCGTTGGTTACCGGTAGGTCCGTAGTAGTTGAAGCCGTAACTGAGCTGGCCGTAGCCGCCAATCATATGCGTCGGCTTCATATGGATACGCGTCGGTGTGTTGTGCGTGCCGCCGCGGGTCTTCGATAATTTCGAGCCCGGCACGTTGATATGGCGATCCTGCGCGTGATACATGTAGACTTGACCGCGCGGAATACGCGGTGTCACTACGGCACGGGAGGCCACTACACCGTTGCGGTTATACATTTCAATCCAGTCGTTGTCCTTTACACCGATGTCTGCCGCATCATCCTCGTTGAGCCATACCGTCTGGCCGCCGCGGAACAAGGTCAGCATTTGCTGCGTGTCAAAGTACATGCTGTGAATACTCCACTTGCTGTGCGGTGTTAAGTATTTCAGCGTAATTTCCGGCGTGCCGTCATTGGGAAGGCCTTCCTTCATCGGCGCATAATCGAGTACCGGTTTAAAGGTTGCCATCTGTTCGCCCCATTCGTTCATGATTTCATGATCGAGGAAGAAGGATTGACGACCGGTAATCGTGCGGAACGGCATGAGGAATTCAATATTATTTGTAAACGGCGTATAGCGTCGACCGCCTTTACCGTTACCAGTGAAGATTGGTGTGCTGATAACCTGCCGCGGCTGTGCCACGATATCTTCAAAGGTAATCTGTTCACCGGCGCGACCGTCCAGACCTTCCGTAAGTCCCGTCAGACCGGTTACTTTTTCTGCCGTCTGCCAACTCTTAAGGGCGACCTTACCGTTTGTCGCCGACGACAAGGTCAATACCGCCTGACAAGCATCGTAACAATTTTCAATCGTCGGACAACCGTAGCCCGGTGCCTGCGCGTCACCGATAATTCCGTTACGCTGTTTCAATTCTTCATATTGATCACCGATGTTGGCCGTAATGCCGTGAGCACCTACTGTGCCGTTTTCAAGATTCGGGCCCAAGGCACGCTGCTTTTCAAAAATCTTCGTGTAATCCCGTTCGATATACACCAGGTTCGGCATGGTTTTGCCCGGAATCGGTTCGCATTCGCCGCGACTCCAATCGCGTACCTTACCGTGAGGCTGTGCGGTTTCGCCTTCCGAGTCATGCTGCAGCGGCACCGCTACAATATCGCGATACACCGGCAGCTCTGCTTCCTTGGCTACCTTTTCTACGGCTTTGCCCAAGGTGAGGAAAATATCCCAGTCCGTCTTGGATTCCCAACCGGGATCGACAGCCGGCTGGAAGGGATGCACGAAGGGATGCATGTCCGTCGAGGACAAGTCCGTCTTTTCATACCACGTAGCCGTAGGCAATACAATATCCGAATACAGGGCAGACCCGGCCATGCGGAAATCGAGATCTACCAACAAATCCAGCTTGCCGCTGGGCACATCGTCGCGCCATTTTACTTCCGTCGGGTGCGCATCATTTTCTTCTAACAAACCATTCTTCGTACCCAACAGGTATTTCATAAAATATTCGTGTCCCTTGGAGGACGAGGTGATTAAGTTGGCACGCCATACGATGAGATTGCGCGGAATGTTTTCCTTCGCATCCGGATCTTCGATGGCAAAGTGCAGCTTCTTCTCCTTCAGCTGACGAGCCACATAGGCTTTCACACTGTCAAAGTCTTTGTTGCCGGCGGCTTCCGCTTCTTTCATAATCGCAGCCCCGCCTTTGTTAAAGGTCGGGTATGACGGCAACCAACCGAGGCGCGCTGCCAATACATTGTAATCTGCCGCATGACGATACCGCGGCGTTACGAGAGGCGATGTCAAATCGGACGCATCCATTTCATCGCTGCGCCATTGGTCGGTGGCAAAGTAGAAAAAGGACGTACTGTTCTGCAGTCGCGGTGCTGCCTGCCAGTCCTTGGCGGACATGATGGCGCCCCAGCCTTCGGCAGGACGTAATTTTTCCTGGCCTACATAGTGCGCCCAACCGCCGCCGTTCTTGCCTTCGCAAGCGCAGAAGAGTACTAAATTCAATACGGCGCGATAAATGACATCCGCATGGAACCAGTGGTTAATACCGCCACCCATAATAATCATGGAGCGACCGCCGGTAGCGATGGCGTTATCCGCAAATTCGCGAGCCGTATGGATGACCAACTCCGGATTGACACCGGTGTATTTTTCCTGCCATGCCGGCGTGTACGGGGTATCATCGGTGAAATCCTTCGCCGCTACGCCGCCAAAGCCACGATCAATGCCGTAGTTTGCCATCATCAAATCATAGACGGTAGTCACATACAAGCTGCCGTCCGGTGTGTCGATTTCCTTCACCGGCACGGCGCGTTCTATGGTCTTCATGCCATCTAAGTGACCGAAGTGCGGCAGCGCTACGGTAACGATGCCGTCGCCTCGACCGTCTAAGGTCAATACCGGAGAAATGGCTTCGCCGGTTTCGCTGTTTTCCATCTTCAAATTCCATTTTTCTTTGCGCGTCCAGCGATGACCCATGCAGCCGTTAGGAATAACCATCTTGCGACTCAGTTCATCCACCACGAAATACTGGAACTCGCTGTGCTTTGCCTTGCTGCCCATCATATTGGCGCTGAGCATCTGCCCCGGTACATAGTGACCGTCTTTTTCTTCAATAGTTACGAGGAACGGAAAGTCCGTGTACTGCTTAGCATAGTCAAGGAACATCGGCGTTGGATTGTCGATGTAATAGTCTTTCAAAATGACATGTCCCATCGCCATAGCCAATGCCGCATCGGATCCGGCTCTGGCATTGAGCCATGTGTCAGCCGCTGTCGTGGATTCCGCATAATCCGGTGAAACGGATACGACCTTAGTGCCTTTATAACGCACTTCCGTTAAGAAGTGTGCATCCGGCGTACGGGTTTGCGGTACGTTAGATCCCCACGTGATAATATAGCCGGAGTTGTACCAATCGCTGCTTTCCGGTACGTCTGTTTGATCGCCCCACACCTGCGGGCTGGCCGGCGGCAAATCCGCATACCAATCGTAAAAGCTCAGGCAAGCGCCACCCATGAGATTCATAAAGCGTGCCCCTGCGGCATAGCTAAGCATGGACATGGCCGGAATCGGAGAGAAGCCAAAGTTGCGATCCGGTCCGTAGGTTTGTGCGGTATACAGCATGGAAGCGGCTACGATTTCCGACGCTTCTTCCCAGTTGGAGCGCACAAAGCCACCCATGCCGCGCGCTTCTTTGTAGGACTTCGCTTTGTCCGGATCTTCCACGATGGATTTCCACGCAGCCAAGGCATTCGGTGCCGTCTTGCGCGCTTCGCGCCACAGGTTGGCCAGCTCGCCGCGCACATACGGATATTTTACGCGAAGCGGACTGTACATATACCAGGAAAAGGAAGCTCCTCGCGGACAGCCGCGCGGTTCAAAGTCAGGCATGTCCGGGCTGGTTTCCGGATAGTCGTGATTCTGATTTTCCCAAGTAACAATCCCGTTTTTAACAAATACATTCCAGCTGCACGAGCCGGTGCAATTCACGCCGTGCGTGGAGCGTACCACTTTGTCGTAGGACCAACGATCGCGGTACATGTCTTCCCATTCACGGCCGCCTTCGAAGGTTTGCGCATGACCGTTCGCGCTGGTTTCCTTCGGCGTCATATACTTATATTTCTGAAAGATACTTTTCATCCCTGCGTCCCTCCTTATGGTATCTTTAGCATACCAAATGGAAATAGGGGCCACGGTGACGTAAGTCACAAAGCATTCGTTCGCTATACATTTTTGTCATGACCTTTCGTCCGGCGGCTAGGATAATATGGAAAGTGGACCGATATATAGGTCTCGCAAGTCAGGTCTTGCGAATGACATTGATCGACCTATATATCGGACCCCTCTTCTCTACTAGCCTGCCGCCGGTCGAACGTTAGGTCATCATTCATGTATAGGGAACGCCCTCTTTGTGGCAGTGGGGAGGAAGCTCGGTCTTGCGAAGAGCATTTCTCGTGCCGATACGTTACTTTCCTTTCTCACATACAGCCGCCTCACGATTACAATGTCATTACTCATGTATAGGGAACGTCCTCTTTGTAATGTTTATGCGGAAGGGGCGGTAAGTTTAAAGGCCATACAGCTGTCGGCAATGAGGTGGCAGATGCGTTGCCATCGCACGTCCTTGCGCCAGACAAATTGTTCCAAAGTAAGGTTCGAGGTAATCACCATCAGTTTACGATCTTCGTAGCGATTTTCAATGATCCGCAGCAATTCTTCCCTCGTCCACTCCGTATCGCGTTCGCCGCCCAGGTTATCCAACACTACCATGTCCGCTTCTTCCAACGGTCGCAAATACAGTTCTCTTGCTTTGCCCGTATCAATGCAGCCGCGCAGCTTTTCCAGGAGTCGCGACACATTACAAAATATACCGCTATGCCCTTCGTCTGCCCAAGCTTGCAAGGTGGCTACTGCCAAATGCGTTTTTCCTATGCCCATCGGTCCCGTAAGGAACAGGCCCTTCGCTGCGGTTCCTTCTTTCACTAACTGCCGTGCATAAACGACGGCACTTTGGTTGTTGGTTCCCGTCTTCAAGTTGGCAAAGGTCATCGCTTGATAGCGCGCCGGAATCTGCGCTGCATCCTTGAGCGTTGCCGGTGACAAGCCTGTATGCGATGCACTGTTCATCCTGCATTTGGCATAGGATATGTGACCATTTTCATCCATCCGTGCCGTGTATCCTTTGTGAATGTGATCGCAGGCATCGATGCCCGGACAGTGAAAGGTACAATGCTCATTGCTTTCCGCAAATTCCAACAGCGGAAAGAACAATGCCTCCGTTTGCTTTGCCGTATCTGTCAATGTAATGTGTTCTCTTGCCAACGCCTCGTCAATGCGTCGTTGGTACTGTGCAATAATGTCGTCCATGTATCCGTCACCCCGTGGTGCGCTTGCCATTCCGTCCTGCATTGTCATGGGAAGGATATCCGTTACTCGCCCCATGCATTCCATTTGTTTGTTATCTGCCATACGTGTGCCATCTACTTTCTTTTCTGTTCTAACTACCGACTACCAATGCCTGCTGCTAATCCTTCGTGTTGCAGTATCAATGGTACTCAAACATAATCGGCAGCCCTTCAGCATCCACATAACTGCCGTCACCGGCGTCTATATACACATACTTTTTCGGTGGCATCTGCTCATTAAGTGACGATGTCTGCTCGTTAGGTGATGCTGTTTGCTTCTTAACGATTTGGCGTCGTTCCCAGCTTCGCACCACAGCCTTCCAGTTTTTCATCTTCGTTTGCCCTACAAACCAATCCCGACGTTGGTAGTAATCTACAAATTGTTTCGGGTCCACCGTATTGCCCCGTGCCAAACAATAGGCCTGAACCATTTCTAACGAAGGCGGCGTACATCCGGCTTCATCAATTAGTTCCACAGGGTCTCCTTTCTTTGATAGGTTTTCTTTCCTATTGTTTTGTTTAGTTTTATTTTGTTTAAGAATGGTATCGGCGTGCGTATCGGTGTGCGTATCGGCGTGCGTACCGCTAGGTGTATTACTAGGTACGTCACAAGGTATATTACCGAATACATCACCGGGTGTATTACTTGCTACATCACTAGATGTATAATCAAATATACCTCCGGCTACAGCGTTAGGTATGTCATCTGCTACAGCATTCGATGTATGACCCACTTTATCGTCAGAGGCATTACAAGCGGCTTGCTGATTAACTGATATCTGATTAACCGACTTCCGGTCATTCGATGTCTGATTAACTGACGTCTGATCAGTCAATGTCTGATTAACCGCTTGCGGATCAATCACGCCCATTTCGGTTGATGGCGGTAGCTGTGTCCGTGATGCATTGGCTTCTTCAGAAAATCCCGTAGTGACAATAGGTTCGCCGGAGAAAGAAAGTATTTGATACATGGTAGCTTGATTACCCCTTCGCGCCACATAGTTGATGCGTCCGTTCTCCTGTAAAACGCGCCGCGCCCGCACAATGGCCTGCTTGCCCAAGCCGGTTTTCTCCATCAAACTGCTCATAGCCACCGAAAACGTTTCCTTCCAACCGCTTACATTGTCATAATGCATCAGCGCAAACCACAGTATCCGCGCCGATGTAGACACGTCCGGATGCAGGCTGATCCAAACTTGGAACTTGTTAATCTCTTCAATATAATTCATAGCTAATACCTCCCATATATAATTGAGGGTCTCTCCCCCTCACCTATTACCATCCAGCAGATGTAAACTTGTAAACGTCATTTTAAAAAAATTTTTTAAAAATTTTAAATTCCGTTACAATGGGGCAGCAATCCAACGTATAAAAATTTCCGTATGTTTTTACAAAATAAAAATTACCCCTCCACTTATTACAGGCAAAAAATGGCCTAGTTTTAAACATAATTATTTATACTTTTTTCGCAATACATCCGTAACTCACTCGTCCTAAACTCTCATGAGGGTAGAAGTTGCAAGGGCCAACAGGTTATATATTTTTGTAATACAAAATTAATATTCCTCTTACATTAAAATTCCCCTCATTATATAAATCGTTTTAAAAATGAATTTGTAAACAAAAATAGGAAAAAATAGAAAAAATATCCTACAATAGCTCTTTGAAGCCCAGTCTTACGAAGGGCATTCTGCATAGCTATCGTAGGATATTTTCTCTTCTAACTCCTCCCGAGGAAAGAAAGCAGCGTCTATAGCTTTGATTAGTAAGTACACCGGCTTAACCGAACAAGAAATTCTCGACCTCGCCAAAGAACATAATTTACTATAAGATATGAACCACATAACCAAGAGGGCAACCCATGTCATAGATTCATCATTCGTAAGGCTTGACTGCCAAGACATGAATTGCCCTCTTTTCCTTCTCCCAAAAAAGATAAAACCGCTATAACCCCAGTACTTAACTGGTTTTATAGCGGTTTTCACCCACACTTTTTGTCCTATAACTCTACAACCCTACCTCCCTCTATAAAAGGAAATGCAAAAGAACCTCCCGTGATTTCACGAGAGGTTCTTTTCTTCTATGCGCCGATTCCTATGGTCGTCAGCGTCAACGGACTCTGTAGAGCCGAAGGGACTCGCTTATTTCTTTTCCAGCTTTTCCAACTTCTTCTTCATCTCTTCATTATCCTGTTTCAACTGTTTCACCAAATTAAGAATTTCATCGTAAGCGGCGTTCATCTTTTCATCATTAGCGCGCATACGTGCATTTTCTTCCTTCAGTGCTACCATTTCATCCTGCAATACATAGGTGGAGCTAATCGGGCCCGCTTTATAGCGATCCGGTACGGCTTTCTTCTCATCGGTGCGACCGAACTTGTACGTTACCCCGATATTGGCCATCGTATGATCAGAGCCGATACTTACGCCCATGTGGAACATAGTGTCCTCATTCTTATAATGAGCAATGCCGAGAGCCGCCGCCTGTTTGCCGCGGTATGTGCCTACAGCCGCCATAATCTGCGTCGGTTCCAATGGATCATACTGGATAGCTTTCAGGCCTGCCAAGGCTGCCGCATTGGCCCCTACATTAGCAATATCGTTATTGATATTTTGCGTCAAGCCGCGAAGCTGTGATACGTTAACCGCATCATCCGGAGCGACACCTTCCGCTACGTGGGTAATGCGATTGCCGCCATTATCGAGACCTTCCGACGAAAGTCTTACCTTGCTAATGCCCGTGCCCGACTGATTGATGCCTTGGATTTCAAAACCGTTATCGCTTATCTTGGTATAACCATGAGCCGGTACCCAATTACCGTTCTTATCCAATACCTTATACGCCTCACCCGTCGTAGGGTCAATAATCGGCTGCGGTTTTTCGATGGCAATGTTACCGTTCTGCATAGTAGTCTTTAAGACTTCATTGCCTTCGCTATCCGTTCTCGTCGCCGTAAAGCCATCCGCATTGATGTTAGTCTTATTGGTTACTTCCTTCGGCAGACCGGTATCCGGATCCAGTACAAGCTGTCCATTGCCATCTCTTTCAAAGGTGGTAGCCGTAGAGTTAAAGCCGTCAGAGCTGATATTCGTCACCTTGTCATGACCGTTTTCATCCTTAGACGACGCCGTCAACGAATCGCCCTTAATCGTTACCGAGCCATTCGTATCCTTATCATAGCTCTTGATTTCACCGCCGTTGATGGTGGTGTAGTTGCCGTCTTTATCTTTGGACTCGAAATGACTGCCGTCGATAGTGGTCGTTTCGTGGCTCGTCACCGGCTTGCCATCAACCATCTTCACTTTTTCCACATCGGTAGCCAGCTTGCCGCCGCCCGTAGTCGTAGAAGACGATTCCGTAATCGGTATCTTATGACCCTTTTCGTCAAGAACCGGGTTACCGTTTTCATCAACCTTGTACAACGGCTTGCCATCCGGGCCGGTAGCTACATTGCTGTCCTTAATCGTTACCGTGCCGCCCTTGGTGGTCGTCGAAGATGTCTTAGTCACCGGAATCGGGTCACCATTAGCATCTCTAACCACTTCGCCGTTTTTGTCCACTTCATACAATGGCTGACCGTCCGGACCGGTAGCTACTTCGGTGAAGGAAGATGTCGTTTCCGATCCCTTAATCACCGTGCTGTCACCGTCCTTGCCAACGCTTACGGAGTCGTTCACCTCTATGGTGCTAAGGTCCTTCAAGTCCTTAGACAATTTTACCGTCAACGTATCCTTGCCGTTGGAAATAACACCGATGTTGCCGTCAGACAATTTTTTCTTAATGGCTGCCTTCCGTTCTTCTGCCGTAGCATTGTCACCAAGGCCTAAGTCCACTTCACCCTTAATGTTTATCTGTTTGCCCAGCTTACGGTCAAAGGTATTTGTGTGTTCCTTGCCATCCGTAGATTCACCGTCAGCACTGTCGCCGCCGAAGAACAACGGAGTATCGGCAAGATTCTTCAAGTCGCCCGTGGTTACTGCCGCATCGTCGGCAATGCCATTCGGATCCGAGTTGCCGTCGGCATCCTTTTTGCCTACCTTATCCAAGTTATCGATAAAGCTGTTCGTGCCGTCCGCACCGTTAACCTTATCTTCGGAGCCAGCACCGTTACCTACGTCACCGCCGATAGTAGACTTGATGTTATCCAGCTTAACCTTGCTATTCGGGTCGTTCGGGTTAACCAAGCTTGTCTTGAGGTTGTCCGCCGGTACCGGGTCGGTGCCTAATATCGGAATATTCTTACCTACCACGCCGGCTTCCGGGTTGCCGTCGGCATCCAGTTTATCCTTCGGATACCACTTGCCGTCCTTACCTTGCTTCAAGCTTTCGTCCTTGTAGTAGAACTTATTATCCTCGCCGCGAACGATGGCTTTACCATCATCGGCTTTCGCTTCTACTAGTTTATCTACGTGTACCTTGTAGGTTGGTCTGCCATTGTCATCAACCGATTTAGAAATTTCAGCTGCGCCGTCACCATCTACTGCAGTTTGTGCATTATTAATGGCTTCTTTCAAATCGCCAACGTTAACGGCATTATTAAGCATATCACCAGTAGCATCTTTCAACTTAACAGATCCGTTTGTATCTTTCAAGCCACTGTCTACATTAATGATTTGGTTGCCACCGTTATTAAGGCCTTTGTCGGTAATGCTAACCTGCTTCTTCGGATCGGTTACAGCGTTACCATCTTTATCTACCGGCGTGATGGTCATGCCCTCGTTGGAAACTTCCGTCTTAGGTCCTGTTAATTTACCATCTTTATCTTTGTTTTCTAAAGTAATATGGCTGCCATCAATGGTCGTGCTTTGCTTGTTACCATCTTTATCTTTCTTTTCAGAGGTAATCGTACCACCATCGATGTTAGTGCTAGATGTATTACCATCCTTATCCGTTTTAGAAGTACCAATAGTACCTGTGCCAATGGATGTACTATTATTACCTGTAGCATCCTTAACAGTCATGCCATCTTTGTTAATAACAGTGCCACCATTCCCATTTTCATCAACGCTACCTACGGTTACACTATCCAAATCAGTAAGGTCTTTAGCAATTTCTACAACCATTTCCTTATGCGTGCCATTGCCATCTGCATTAGGTACATCCTTCGCGTTTACATACGTGTTTTGATCCGTTGTAGATTTTTCTGGCACATGAAGGTCTTGACCTGCTTCATCAACCTTGTTCGCAATACCACCTTTAACAGTAATGGTCTTGCCCAAATCTTGAGTGACAGTACCATTATTACCTGTAAGGCCGAAACCGCCACCCTTGCCTGCTTCGGTTACGCTCTGCATCGCATCGCGTACATCACCGATGTTAGCTGCATTAGTAAGCATTTTATTAACTTTGTCTTCATTTTCACCTGTTGGATTTAGAATCGTATTCCAATCCATTGGTTTCTCACTAGCATCCATGCCATTGCGACGACCACTACCTACGCGTTCTAATGTTGCTGGAGCGCTGTTATCTTGTGTTAAGGATACGCTTTCCTTAATGGTTAAGCCTTTTGCATCAGGTTTAGGTTTACCATTTTCTAATTGGTCAGGTGTGTAATACTTATCGCCTGCTTTCACAAGTTTTGTACCATCCGCTAATTGGTAACCATCGCCCACTTTGGATACATCCACAGGTTCACCCATTGGTGCACCATTAGCATCCGTCTTGGTTGCCGTATAGGTTACAGGCAAGCCGGTTACGTCGATGTGGAAGGTATGCGTACCAGTTGTGCTGTCATCGATAGCAGATACTTTCGTATTCGCCCCATCAATGATGTTAATGGTATCCCCAATCTTAACGGTTTGCGCATCGCCACTGTGACCAGAGGTGTTCAATTTGAAGCCTGTATCTACGAGGTTCTTCAAATCGCCAGCATTAACTACGGTGTTTTCGCTGATGCCATTAGCCTTGCCGATGGTGTCGACGTTTTTCATGAAAGTATTCTTATTTTCATGTTCAGGGTCAACCACTTTGCCGCCAATGCCGGATTTTACATTATCCAGTATGGTAGCTTCATCGCCATTTGGATTAACAACGCTGTTTTTCAACATATTTTGATCTACCTTTTGTGGTTGATCTTTCAATGGTTGTTTAGGCGTAATGCCATCGTCTTCGGTTTTTGGTTTGCCCGTTGTTTGGTCTACATCATTAGCATCATACCAGTTACCGCCACCATGACCGTCGGATACGAATGTTTTGCCTGCAATATCATCGGCATTGTAGTACTTGCCATCACCACCACGTGCAATCTTGGTGTTCGCATCCACTGGTTTTACAGTCATTAATTTATCAACATGAACATTGTAAATATTTTGACCGTTTGCTCCCGTTACTTTCGTAACTTCTGCTGCACCTGTGCCTGTTACTTCTGTAGTGGCTGCTTTACCAATCGTACGCAAATCATCTACGTTAACAGCATTGGAACCAACTGCTTTGTCAATAGATGTAGACTTACCAGCGGCATCTTTCAAACCAGAGCCTACATTTTTCAACGTAGGAGCGTTGTCAGAACCGTCTTTATTCACTAAGGAAATGCTGTCGTTAACAGTCCAGTTCTTATCTACTTCTTCTGGTCTTACTTGTGGCTGATCCGCCTTAGGGTCGACTAATTGACTAGGTTTGTAGAACTTGTCGCCTACTTTCACCAATTTCGTACCATCTGCCAATTGGTAGGTATCGCCTACTTTGGATACGCTTTCACTAGTGCCTGCATCTCCCGTTTGAGATACAGTGTACGTCATAGGTAGGCCAGTAACATCGATGTGGAATTCGTGAACGCCATCTTTCGACGTAATATCGGATACTCTTGTATTCGCACCGTCTACGACCTTAATGGTTTCACCAATCTTAACGGTTTGCGCATTACCACTGTGACCAGAGGTATTCAATTTGAAGCCTGTGTCTACGAGGTTCTTCAAGTCGCCAGCATTAACTACGGTGTTTTCGCTAATGCCATTAGCCTTGCCGATGGTGTCGACGTTTTCCATGAAAGTATTCTTATTTTCATGTTCAGGGTCAACCACTTTGCCGCCAATGCCGGATTTTACATTATCCAGTATGGTAGCTTCATCGCCATTTGGATTAACAACGCTGTTTTTCAACATATTTTGATCTACCTTTTGTGGTTGATCTTTCAATGGTTGTTTAGGCGTAATGCCATCGTCTTCGGTTTTTGGTTTGCCCGTTGTTTGGTCTACATCATTAGCATCATACCAGTTACCGCCACCATGACCGTCGGATACGAATGTTTTGCCTGCAATATCATCGGCATTGTAGTACTTGCCATCACCACCACGTGCAATCTTGGTGTTCGCATCCACTGGTTTTACAGTCATTAATTTATCAACATGAACATTGTAAATATTTTGACCGTTTGCTCCCGTTACTTTCGTAACTTCTGCTGCACCTGTGCCTATTACTTCCGTAGTGGCTGCTTTACCAATCGTACGCAAATCATCTACGTTAACAGCATTGGAGCCAACTGCTTTGTCAATAGATGTAGGATTACCATTCGCATCTTTCAAGCCAGAGCCTACATTTTTCAAGGTAGTAGGGATTGTCTTGCCATTATTGTTAACAAGAGAAATACTGTCCGTAATTGTCAAGCCATTTGCTTTTTCAGCATCTTTCACTTCAGGATTTGGTACATTGGAATCCACTAATTGATCTGGACGATAGTATTTATCGCCAACTTTAATCAATTTGTTACCAGCTGCATCTTGGTATGTATCGCCTACTTTAGATACGCTCACTGGATCGCCCACTACATTACCTTTTGCATCAGTCTTAGTCGCCGTGTACGTCATAGGTAAGCCAGTTACATCTACGTGTAATTCATGAATGCCATCTTTGGAATCTACAGTAGATACTTTCGTATTCGCACCATCCGTGAACTTGATGGTATTGTTCAACTTCACGTTAGCTGGTGCTTTGCTGTTAGCTACATCTGTAGAAGTAGTAAGCATGAATCCGTCGTCTAACGTTGCTACTTCGTGGTTAATGTCGCCATTAGCACCTTTTGTAGTGTACGTAATGCGGTCCATCTTAGCCGATTTGTTCGTACCGCTAACTAGTTGACTTGGATTTTCCCCTAGGTTTGCTTCGTCAGTAATGGATTTAGTGCCACGGTCGATAGTAATGACAGCTTCACTGCCGTTTTTACCGTCTAAACCGATAATGCCATTTTCACCATCTTTGCCATCTGGAGCTTTATCATCTACTTCTTTACCGATAGTAACGAGGTTTTTCCCATCTTTCCCATCTTTGCCATTGGATACTTTCACAGAATCAAGGTCTTTTAATTCCTTCGCCAATTTAATGGTTAACGTATCAGTGCCGTCGGAAATAACGCCGATGTTACCATCTGTTAATTTCGCTGCAATCGCTTCTTTGCGTTGTTCTGCTGTTGCACCATCTTGTAATTCAAGGTTTACGCCACCAACGATTTTCGTTTCTTGACTCAACTTGCGACTGAATGTATTTTTATCCGTACCATCTGCTGCAACCACACCATCAGCACTATCACCACTGAAGAACAATGGTGTGTCTGCTAGGTTCTTAAGGTCGCCTGCATTGACTACGGTATTCTTATCGATACCGCCTGCTTTGCCTACGGTATCCAAATTCTTAATGAAGGAATTATCTCCCGTCGTACCATCGATGGTGGAATCCTTCGGAATACCGTTGTTGCCCGCATCGCCGCCGATACCGCTCTTCACATTGTCAAGAATGATGGAGTTATCCATCGAGGTAGAATCAACACCGGCATTGGGGTTAACAAGGCTTGTCTTAATATCGCTTTGTTTCAACGCCACCGGAGTTTGCGGATTGGCCCCCGTATTCGGTTTGCCGTCCGTAACGTCCGTCTTGTTGTACCAGTTGCCGCCGTTGCCGTCCGCATTCGGTACATACACTTTATCGGCTATATCCCTCGATTTGTAGTATTTACCGTCGCCGCCGCGCGTTACTTCCGAGCCGTCTTTGCTCTGTACTTCCACTACCGGATCCACATGTACATTGTACACGGTCTGGCCTGCATCACCCTTCTTGCTGGTCACGATGGCTTTACCCGTACCGGTCACTTCCGTGCTGGCGCCGGCCGCCATTTCCTTCAACTGCGATACATTAACCGCATCCGTATCATCCGTGCCGGCCGCCACATTGGTAATCTTCGTCGCCCCTATGCCGTCCTTAGGATTGATAAGACGAATGTTGTCGGTAATGGTAAGTCCTTTCGCACCCGGCTTCGGTACATTATTATCCAGCTGGTCAGCGGTGTAATATACGTCCTTGCCATTTTCGTTAATCTTAATCAACGGCGTGCCGTCCGCCTTCTGATAGCCGTCCTTCGTCTTGGTTACATCCACCGGCGTACCTGTCGGTTTGCCTTCGCCGTCGGTTTCCGTTGCTGTGTACGTTACTGGTAATCCTGTTACATCAATATGGAATTTATGTACACCAGTGCTTGGATGAGTAATAGCAGAAACGGTTGTATTCTTGCCATCAACCACTTGGATTGTATCACCAATCTTAACCGTGTCGGCAGGGTTCGTACCTTGGCCCGACGTATTCAATTTGAATCCTGTATCTACTACATTTTTCAAATCTTTCGCATTCACTACGGTATTTTCGCTAATGCCATCCGTAGTGGCACCTACTTTGTTCACATTTTCTAGGAACGTGTTCGCCTTATTTTTAGATGGATCCTGTACTTCACCACCGATACCCGATTTCACATTATCCACAACGATGGATTCGTTGCTATTAGGATTAACGAAACTATTCTTAACATCAGCTGGTTCGACAACTTGCGGTGTTGCATTTTCTGTTGGTACACCATTAACTACATCATCATCGTTATACCAACTGCCACCACCTTGTCCATTAGACACAAAGGTTTTACCTTGAATGGCTGTTGGGTTATAGTACTTGCCATCGCCGCCACGTACCACCTTCGATCCGTCTGCTCCTACCACATCAATGACAGGGTCAACATGTACATTGTAAATAGCTTGACCTTTATCACCTTCAGTTTGCGTAACAATGGCTTTTCCTGTGCCAGTCACTTCTGTCTTTACCGCTGCAGCCACCTGTTTAAGATCACCTGCGTTAACGGCATTCTTCAGTACAGGATCATTGTCCGCCGTATTTAATAAATCGCTAGGATTCATCGCCTTATTATTACTATTTACCAAACCAGAACCAACGTTCTTGATTTGTGGTGCCTCTACATTCTTGCCATTTTTATCCAGCATTGTAACATTGCTTGTCACTTCAGTATCTGGCACGCCTTTTGCACCTGCTGGTGGTTTGCCATCTACCAATTCCTCTGTGCGATAGAAGGTATCCCCAATTTTTGTCAATGATTTGCCTTGATTATCTACATAGGACATAGGCATACCTGTTACGTCAATGTGGAATGTATGCGTACCCTCTACAGTGTCATCAATAGCAGATACTTTCGTGTTTACCCCATTAACGACATTAATGGTTTCACCAATCTTAACGGTGGTTGCACCAGAGTCAGTTGGTTGTCCAGACGTATTCAATTTGAAACCAGTATCCACTAGATTTTTCAAATCTTTTGCATTTACTACAACATTTTCGCTAATGCCATCCGTAGTGGCACCTACTTTGTTCACATTTTCTAGGAACGTGTTCGCCTTATTTTTAGATGGATCCTGTACTTCACCACCGATACCCGATTTCACATTATCCACAACGATGGATTCGTTGCTATTAGGATTAACGAAACTATTCTTAACATCAGCTGGTTCGACAACTTGCGGTGTTGCATTTTCTGTTGGTACACCATTAACTACATCATCATCGTTATACCAACTGCCACCACCTTGTCCATTAGACACAAAGGTTTTACCTTGAATGGCTGTTGGGTTATAGTACTTGCCATCGCCGCCACGTACCACCTTCGATCCGTCTGCTCCTACCACATCAATGACAGGGTCAACATGTACATTGTAAATAGCTTGACCTTTATCACCTTCAGTTTGCGTAACAATGGCTTTTCCTGTGCCAGTCACTTCTGTCTTTACCGCTGCAGCCACCTGTTTAAGATCACCTGCGTTAACGGCATTCTTCAGTACAGGATCATTGTCCGCCGTATTTAATAAATCGCTAGGATTCATCGCCTTATTATTACTATTTACCAAACCAGAACCAACGTTCTTGATTTGTGGTGCCTCTACATTCTTGCCATTTTTATCCAGCATTGTAACATTGCTTGTCACTTCAGTATCTGGCACGCCTTTTGCACCTGCTGGTGGTTTGCCATCTACCAATTCCTCTGTGCGATAGAAGGTATCCCCAATTTTTGTCAATGATTTGCCTTGATTATCTACATAGGACATAGGCATACCTGTTACGTCAATGTGGAATGTATGCGTACCCTCTACAGTGTCATCAATAGCAGATACTTTCGTGTTTACCCCATTAACGACATTAATGGTTTCACCAATCTTAACGGTGGTTGCACCAGAGTCAGTTGGTTGTCCAGACGTATTCAATTTGAAACCAGTATCCACTAGATTTTTCAAATCTTTTGCATTTACTACAACATTTTCGCTAATGCCATCCGTAGTGGCACCTACTTTGTTCACATTTTCTAAGAAAGTGTTGCTGTCATTGTGATCTGGGTCAACCACTTTACCGCCAATGCCACTAGCCACATTGGAAATCGTGCCCGGTGTATTTGTTGTGCCATCAGTGTTAACCAATTTAATGTTGTTAGTCACTTGGTCCGCTGGTACTTCTGTGGCACCATCGATTGGTTTGCCATCCACCACTTGATTGCTCTTATAGTATTTGTCCCCAATCTTAGTCACTGCATCACCGTCATTATCCGTGTAAGACACAGGTAATCCGCTTACATCAATATGTAATTCATGAATGCCCTCTTCGGAATCTACAGTAGATACTTTCGTATTCGCACCGTCTGTGAACTTAATCGTGTTATTAAGTTTCACCTTAGCAGCCGCTTTATCATCGGTTACATCCTTGGATGTAGTTAAGAAGAACCCATCATCCAAGGTAGCTACTTCATGGTTAATAGTAGAACCGTCGGCCCCTTTGGTGGTGTAGGTAATGCGATCCATGGACATCGGATTATTTTCGCCTACCGGTTTCGTCGGGTCGAGAGCAATATTTTTGCCATCCGCTAAGGACTTCGTGCCGCGATCGATAGTAATGGTCGCTTCACTGCCGTTCTTGCCGTCCAAGCCGATTTGACCGTGTTCGCCGTCCGTGCCGGCCGGTGCATTGGCATCCACTACCTTGTCGATAGTTACCAATTTTTTCCCGGCATCGCCGTCCTTGCCATTGGTTACAACCACTTTGCCGTCCGTAGCCAAACCATCTTTATCGAGTGCTGTCTTGATCGTCTGGCCGTCGGTCGTACCTGTCGTCACGGTCACGCCGTCCGGTGTTACCATTGTCGTCTTGCTTTCGCCTGTGGGCGTACCGGTAGTATCTACTTTCTGTTCCGTCGTAGTCATGCCGTTCGGCGTGGTCGATATGGTTTTCACTATGTCGTCCACCTTAGACGTTGTAGTCGTACCGCCGGCGGTCATCGTCATCGTGTTGTCGCCGGAACCTGCGGTTACAGACGTTAAATCGGTTAATTCTTTCGCCAATTTAATCGTCAGCGTATCGCTACCGTTGGATACGACACCGATGTTACCATCCGTCAGTTTCGTCACATCCGTCTGGCCACCAATAATCTTCGCCGTTTCGCTCAGCTTACGGCCAAAGGTATTTTTATGCGGTTTGCCATCCGTGCCGGTCTTGCCGTCCGCCGTGTCCCCTTCAAAGAAGAGCGGCGTTAACGCGACTTTCTGCAAATCTCCTACGGTCGATACAGAGTTAAGTTTTTCTTTATCTGCCGGTGTGTCGCCCTTGAGCGTCGTCAAATCTTTGATGAACTGGTTCGTTCCCGGCACTTTCTCTACCTTGTTAGCATCATTGATGTCGTCAATCTGAGAGCCCGTATCCCCACCGTTACCGATGGTGCTGTCGAACACGGATTTTACATTGCCAATGGATCCTTGCTTCGTAGTACCGCCGTCTTTATTGACCACCTTCACATTGTTCGTCACCTTGTCCGCCGGTACTGCTACGGCATTATCTTTCGGTTTGCCGTCTTCGATATCTGTATTTTTGTAATAATTGTCGCCAATCTTGGTAAGTGCATTACCTTGATTATCCGTATAGGAAATAGGCATACCTGTTACATCGATGTGGAATGTATGCGTACCAGTTGTGGTGCTGTCATCGATGGCAGATACTTTCGTATTCGCCCCATCAATGATGTTAATGGTTTCACCAATCTTAACGGTGGTTGCACCAGAGTCAGTTGGTTGTCCAGACGTATTCAATTTGAAACCAGTATCCACTAGATTTTTCAAATCTTTTGCATTTACTACAACATTTTCGCTAATGCCATCCGTAGTGGCACCTACTTTGTTCACATTTTCTAAGAAAGTGTTGCTGTCATTGTGATCTGGGTCAACCACTTTACCGCCAATGCCACTAGCCACATTGGAAATCGTGCCCGGTGTATTTGTTGTGCCATCAGTGTTAACCAATTTAATGTTGTTAGTCACTTGGTCCGCTGGTACTTCTGTGGCACCATCGATTGGTTTGCCATCCACCACTTGATTGCTCTTATAGTATTTGTCCCCAATCTTAGTCACTGCATCACCGTCATTATCCGTGTAAGACACAGGTAATCCGCTTACATCAATATGTAATTCATGAATGCCCTCTTCGGAATCTACAGTAGATACTTTCGTATTCGCACCGTCTGTGAACTTAATCGTGTTATTAAGTTTCACCTTAGCAGCCGCTTTATCATCGGTTACATCCTTGGATGTAGTTAAGAAGAACCCATCATCCAAGGTAGCTACTTCATGGTTAATAGTAGAACCGTCGGCCCCTTTGGTGGTGTAGGTAATGCGATCCATGGACATCGGATTATTTTCGCCTACCGGTTTCGTCGGGTCAAGAGCAATATTTTTGTCATCCGTAAGGGACTTCGTACCACGATCAATAGTAATTACGGCTTCACTACCATTTTTACCGTTCAAGCCAATAGTGCCATTTTCGCCGTCCGTGCCCGGTGCTGCATCCGAATTTACTTCTTTACCGATGGTCACCAAATCTTTCGCATCGTCACCGTCTTTTCCATTGGTAACTTTAACAGTGCCATCCGTTGTTACCCCTTCATTGTTCACTGTTGTCGATACCTTTTTAGTGGTTGTAGTCCCATCACCATCAGGTGTAACCGTTTCCGTATATACCTGCATACCGTTGCTATCTAGCATCGTAACCGGCGTTACTTTATTGCCGTCAACGTCCTTCGTTTCGTCGCCACGCAATTCTACGGACTTAAAGCTTGGCGTATCAATGGTGCTAATGCTAAATTCACCTGGTTTTTGTACTAATTCAATGTTTTTGCCAGCTTTGAAAGTCATTACCTTGGAGGCATCTACAATATAGCCATCCTTTTTCAACTCAGCTATCCTAGCTTGGTAAGCCTCTTCTGTTTCACCCTTTTCTTTGTCAACATCATAAGTCACCTTACCATTAGAGCCGTCTACCATATCCGCCTTAGCAATCCACCCCAATGTTTTAATATCACCAGCAACAGTGATTTCTCCATCTTCGGTAACCGTAACATTATCACCTAAGGTTTTCTTCAAACTGCCTACCAAATTGCCTAACATTTGGTTAGTGGCAAACAGCTGTGACCCATTGATGGCATCGGTAGAGTTGAGCCCAATTAAACCTGGTGCTACATTTTGAATACGCCGCGTTTCAAATACGGTATACGTTGTATTGGAAGAAGATATACTCTTTTGAATGGTATTCCACACCTTTGCCTTATCTTCCTCTGACAATGTATTATCTGCATAAATAGTGTCACGCGTTGAATCGGCTGCAAAATAACGAGTTTGTTGTTGCTCACCTAATGGAACACCATTTTTCGTAACTTGCACGGTAACATCTACCGGCACCGTAATAAGAGAGCCCACCTTGCTATGATAGTCCTTAATATCTTCAAGGCTATTAAACTGTTGTTGATAAGTAGAGCCTACACTCACTACACCAACGGTGGAATCACCACCAGCGAAATCGCTACGAACCGCTATGGGTGGACCAATTTTGGTGCCATCGTCTTGTTTTTCCAGCATGTAAATGTAGATAAAATCCTTAGTATAATCCCGCAATGCCCCCTTCGTACTGCTAAGGGATTCAGTTAATTCCATTTTTCCCGCACTGCCTACTACATCTACTTGTCCTAGGGAGCGAGAGCGTTTGGAATCCTTTACATAGCCCGCATGATCACCTAAGAATACGGATCCTGCCGTATTATTTTCTTGGTCATTTGGGTCTGCCGCTTCAATATTAATATTATTACCGAGTCCTACGACGCGGTCATTGGCAATGCTACCGCTACTACCGATCAGGATTGAGTTATTGCCTGCGATATTGCCATAACTGCCAATGAGGGTAGAATCCTTACCAGATACGCGGTTATAGGTAATAGCATCACCACTTTGTTTACCAAAGCCTAGTGCCAACGAGTTTTGCCCAGTTACTTGGCTAAACGCCCCTAAGGCTACGGCATTGCCCGCTTGTACATCGGTATGCGAACCAATGGCCATACTATTATCAAAGGATTTGTCTGTTGTCCCTACGTGTGCCTTGCCACCTATAGCCATCGAGTTAGTACCATTGGCCAATGTTTGACCGCCATAGGCGATGGCATCACTGGAAATCGCCTTAGCAAAGTCGCCTACTGCCATAGAGCGATCCCCTTGTGCCAAGATTTGACGCCCTACACCTAGGGCACCGTCCCCATCGACGAAGGAATACTTTGTCAAGTACGTCTCACGAAAGTTCTTTTTGGCGGTTGCTAAACTTTCTTCGGCGGCTTTCACGGCACTTTTCAATGTTGCCGTATCACCGGTCCCCGCCTGTAACGCTTCCTTAGCATCATACAAGGTTTCTTCCATGTCCATGATTTTTCTCATGTCCCTAGCATAGGCAGACTTATCTTTATCAGAAAGATCAGCAGTCATTTCCCCGGTTGCCAAACCAATAGCACTGTCACCACGCACCTGGGTGTAGGTACCAATACCTAAGGCATTCTTACCTTCTACGATAAAGCCCCCTGGATCACTGCTACCGGCGCCATAGTTATTGTATTTAGGCTGTTCTCTATGTTCAAAATAACCGTTCTTTCTGCTACTAGTTCTAGTATCTGTTCCATCACCTGCAATATCTGTGAGCAATACCTGTTTTAATACTTTATATTCTGGTGGCAATTCCCAATCACGACCATAATAGTCTCTATCCGTAGATTTCGCACTTCGAGATGCATCCTCAAACTCATAACCACTGCCTTTACCGATGGCAATACTGCCATCACTTAAGGACTGTACGCCACTACCAATGGCCACGCTATTACTGCCCATAGCGCGGGAATAGGTACCAATAATACTCGAACGATTACCATAGGCCACATTATAGGCACCTACAATAACACTGTTCCCCCCTGGGTCTGGCTCGCTATACGAAGTCTTACGCTTTGTAGTTAGCACTCCGCTAGAACTTACAAGAGCAGGCTCTGGAATCCCAATGATATTCCGTCGCCCAATAGATACACCAGAGTAACCAAATATGCTCGTAGATGTACCAATACCGATGGAGTCACTGCCTTGCACAATATTATAAGAGCCCTTATTCGTGGTTGAATAATTCCCTAATGCAATACTTCTAAGCCCACTAGCCACGGTTTTAGTACCAATTGCGATGCGCCCATTCGTGTCATCAGAGCCACCTACATTACCGGCATGAGCATCGGCACCAATAGCAATCGTATTACTTTGTACGGCTTTACTCTGGTCACCAATCGCTATGATTCCCGTTGGGTTCTTAGTACCTATAGAAGTAATTGGACTTATGTTCCCACCTACTGCATAAGTTGCTACTATCGTTTCAACATTTGTATTCGGATCCGTTTTAATAATTTTAATGGTACCCGTTGTTTCATCATATTTAACAGATACCGGCACCTCATCCGTTGAAGCCCCTTCTACCCAGCTACTAGAGACGGCAGCGGCAGACCATACGGAAATACACATCAATGCCGCCATAGCTGCACGAGATATAGACATAGTCACAGGATGCCATCTTCATCGCGCTTATTAACACCACCCCTGACGCGCATCCACAGGCGGCGCAACCAGTTGGTATCACCGGCGGTAGCCACGGTAGTCTTGCACTTGCCACCGTGACTTTTTGCTAATTCCGATACTACTTCATATCTATGTTTATTCTTATTGTATATGACTTTATATATCTTATTCATCCTATTACCTCCCCCCATTAATTATATGCATTAACCAAGGATATCTCATTATAACTACTAATACTAGTATAACTCGCTTCACTCATAACTCTTGCATCATCAGCAAGACGGCAACGCACACCGTCCACATCAGACACTTGCGCGCCGCGTCGTACCTTCATAGTGTGTATTAACTCCATTTCACTGTCACCTATATTCTTCCTTACTAAATTACTTAATTTATACCTATGCACTATAGCGTTACTTAACGCCTTATACCTTATAACCATAAGATACCACCCACACCACGGCGAACCTACACAGCCCGCATATCCAGCAACAACCTTAACTTTCGACAAACTATCGCCTTGCCGATGCGTACAAACAACATCTAGCAATGCTGTCTCAAGTCAGGTATTTCATGTGTTATAACTCCAAACGTTTTCTCTCTTTATTGTACCTATAGATACACCTCTTTGTATATGTTTCTTTTTTGTATATGTTTCTTTGGTTTGCACCAATCAAATTTCAATCTTAGTATATCCCTCGACCCCTTTAATCATGCGAACTATACCCTACCATTTCAACGTACTATTTTATTATATATTAATCCTCTATGCAATATCAATAACGATTATTAAGATTGAGATTTATATTCTATAGGTTAACTTTTTCAAATCTCTTAACAAGATAGACTTACTGCTGTTTTTCTCGCTGACGATACACCTTGTTACGAAATATACATAACAACAAAACAGCCCATATATATCGGGAAACGCCATTCACTAGATCCGGCTTCAAAGCACTATCATAGGTATCTTTTTCCCAAAGAATGAGAAAAGCCCCGTACACGGGTTAAACAATGTCATTTCATAGATTTGACATGTCATACCTATATACGGAGCTTTTATTTATTGCTGAAGGTGTTGGCCAAGGAACCCCCTCCGGGGCCCCACACCGCCAGGCTCAACTACATCTATCGCTACCGATTAGTTAGCACCGAGGATAGCTTTCATATCAGCTTCCGGTGTAGTAATCGGGTGCAACTGGAATTTTTCAACAAGGATGTTGAGAACGTTGGAGGAGAAGAACTTCGGCAAGGTTGGTCCGATGTAAATGTTGCGGATACCTAATGCTAACAAGGTGAGGAGTACGCAAACAGCTTTCTGTTCGTACCAGGAAAGTACGAGGGTAAGCGGCAAGTCGTTAACATCGCAATCAAATGCTTTTGCCAAAGCTACGGCTACCTGGATAGCGGAGTAGGAGTCGTTACACTGACCCATGTCGAGCATACGCGGAATGCCGCCGATTTCGCCAAGGTCAAGGTCGTTGAAACGATATTTACCGCAAGCCAAGGTGAGGACTACCGTATCCTTCGGAGTCTGTTTTACGAATTCGGTGTAGTAGTTACGGCCTACCTTAGCACCGTCGCAACCGCCAACGAGGAAGAAGTGTTTAATAGCGCCGGCTTTAACAGCGTCGATAACTTTGTCGGCAATGCTAAGAACCGTACCATGACCGAAACCGGTCGTTACTTCGTGACCACCGTTAATACCGGTGAAGTGCTGTGCTTCTTTGTAGCCGCCGAGTTCGATAGCTTTTTCGATAACAGCGCTGAAATCTTTCGTGCCGTCTTCGTTAGCCGTTACGTGAGCTACATCCGGGAAGCCTACCATGTCCGTAGTGAATACGTTGCTCTTGTAGGAAGCTCTTGGCGGCATCAAGCAGTTCGTCGTGAAGAGGAATGCGCCCGGTACGTTATCGAATTCGTTCTGCTGGTTCTGCCATGCAGTACCGAAGTTGCCTTTTAAGTGGGAATATTTTTTAAGTTCCGGATATGCGTGGCACGGTAACATTTCGCCGTGAGTGTAGATGTCTACGCCTTTGCCTTCGGACTGTTCGAGTAACATTTTAAGATCGTGCAAGTCGTGACCGGTTACTACGATGAACGGGCCGGGCTGTACGGTGAGGGATACCTTAGTCGGTTCCGGCGTACCATAGCTTTCCGTATTGGCTTTGTCAAGAAGAGCCATGCATTTGAGGTTGACTTCGCCGAATTCCATGAGAAGACCAAGCCATTCTTCTGCGCTGTGATCCTTAGCGAATTCAACGAGACCTTTTACGAACCAAGCGTCAACGTCCGGATCGTTGTAGGAAAGAACCGCTGCATGCCATGCATAAGCGGCCATACCGCGCATGCCGAGAAGCAAGGTGGAACGCAAGGAAATGATGTCTTCGTCGCCAACCCAAAGTGCTTCCCAATCGAAATCAGCCGCACTCGGATCGATAGCATTGCGAGCCGCTTCTACGCGATTGATGAATTCCTGTACGCGTTCTTCGTCAAAGTTAACGTTCGTTACGCACATGAACAGGCCTTGCTTTAATAATGCATATTCGGCTGCTGTGGCACCTTTCGCATCACAAGCGCGTGCCAAACCGATCAAAGCCGCTGTCAATTCATCCTGCTTGTTAGCTACCGGTGCCGTTTTACCGCATACACCCTGAACCTTACAACCGCCCGGATTTGCCGACTGTTCACACTGGAAACAGAACATACTCATGAGAAACCTCCTTCTTCGGGACTCTCCCGAAACACTGTATATGAATTACAATTTACATAACTGCCACATCTTGGGTTTTCGTAACTTCGTCGTTTGTGACTGTGCTTAAAGTATATTATAATGGTGGTATAAAATCTGTATCCGGGGCAACACTTTTACAGCCAACATAGAGTTTTTTTGATATACTTATACATATAATCATCCGTTATTACTTAATAGGAGGTATGCGCATGACCACAGCTGTCACTGAACTACTCATTCAAAAATATATGCCTATCCTGCGCGAATCACCGTTGTTTCGCCAGCTTAGCGACGAAGAGCTGCATTTATTTCTGAACAACACCTCCTTATATATAGAGTCATATAAAAAGCAAAGCTTCATCGCCCTTACCGGCGAACCCATGGAGGGCATCGGCATCTTGCTCAGCGGTCACGCTCACTTGACGCGGGAAAACGTCATGGGCCAACGCACGATTATGACCGAATTGCGCCCGTCGGATATGTTCGGCGAAGCCTTGCTCTTTACGGACAAGCCTAACTGGCCGGCCACCATTCAAACCACCAAGGCCAGTGAAGTATTGTTTCTTCCCCTCAAAGCTTTCACCGGATCCTTTAAGGGTTGTGAAAGCTGTCAGCTGCAAATCGTCACCAACTTGTTGCACGACATGTCGGAGAAAGCCTTGCAACTGACACGGAAGGTGCACTATCTCAGTCTTAAAGGGATGCGCGAAAAAATCTTCGCCTACTTTATGGATATTTACAACAAGCAACACAGCACCACCTTACAATTACCTCACAATCGTCAAGAAATGGCGGATGTCCTCAATGTATCGCGCACCGCACTGAGTCGTGAGTTGGGGCGATTGCAGGATGAAGGCATCATTCGCCTGGACGGCAAAACGGTGTCGCTGCTCAATCTGGATGATATTGCGGAGTTTGGTTTTTAACAAACTCGTTTTGCAGTTAACATGTATCAAACTCGATTTGTGATTGTCATGTTACAGAAATCGTAATAGCATCAACATATATTTGATTTCTTATAGGCCCGTTGTTACGGGCTTCTCTTTTTTTCTTCAATTTGTAATTCAAATTTGAATTTGATATAATGAACGTACAAAGTATGCGGCGAGTCTGTTCTCGCCCTGTTCCGCAATAAGGAGGTCATATTCGTGATTACCTATGTACGCACTCACAAAGTGCCAACGCTTATCGGCGTCGTTATTCTCGCCATTATAGTGGGCATTCTCTACTATGTGTGGCGACCGACCACAGGCCCGCTCACCTTGTACGGCAATGTGGATCAACGGCAAGTATCGCTAAGCTTTAATGCCAGCGAACGTATTGCTTCCATGAATGTAGAGGAAGGTGCCCGCGTCAAGAAGGGCGATGTCTTGGCACAACTCGCCACCGAACCGTTGCAATTATCCATTGCTCAAACCAAGGCACAAATTGCTCAGCAGGAAGCTATCGTAACGAAGCTGCACAACGGATCCCGCCCGGAAGAAATTAATGAAGCCGCCGCTACGGTATCCAATGCTACCGCCACCGCAGAAAATGCCCGCGTCACTTACGAACGGTTGCGCCAACTTCGCGAAAGCGGTGCCATCAGTCAGCAGGAATTGGATAATGCCGAGGCGCGTTACAATGAAGCGGTCGCTAATGTAAACCGCACCGAAGCGTCACACCAGTTAGCCGTAGCCGGACCACGCAGCGAAGATATTGCTGCGGCAGAAGCACAGCTTGCCGCACTGAAGGAACAATTAAAGATGGCGGAATACAAACTGAGTCAAGCTACCCTGATTGCTCCGGAAGCCGGTACCATCCGCAATCGTCTCATGCAACCCGGCGACATGGCCGCACCGAACAAGCCCGTGTACTTACTCAGCCTAGATACGACTAAATGGGTACGCGCGTACGTAAACGAAAAAGATTTGGGTCGCATTTACGAAGGCATGCCAGCCACCGTCACCATCGACAGCTTGCCCGGTCAAACCTTATCCGGCACGGTTGGATTTATTTCCGGCACCGCCGAATTTACGCCAAAGCAGGTGCAAACCACAGAGCTTCGCACGGATTTGGTATACGAAGTACGCATCAATGTAGAGGATCCCAACAATGTGCTGCGCCTGGGCATGCCGGCCACTGTTACTTTCGATAATAAATAACAGACTTCATATGCACAGCACCACTTCGTTCCCATTACAGGTCACTGCTCTTCCATTGAAATATTTCTGGTAAGGAGGCCCTTATGTCAGTCAGTGAAATCATACCGCTCGTCACGGTAGAAGAACTTCATAAATGCTTTCCCCATCCGGTAACAGGCGACACCATTGTTGCGTTAGATGCGCTAAGCATTACTGTCGCTCCCGGCGAATTGGTTGCCCTCATCGGGCCGGACGGAGCCGGTAAGACAACGTGCATGCGCATTCTTTGCGGTCTCCTTCGCGCCGACGGTGGCTCTGCCGTTATCGATGGCATTGATGTGTCCGTCGATCCGCAAGCCGTACAAAATCGCGTCGGCTACATGCCGCAGAAATTCGGTTTATACGAAGATTTATCCGTACAAGAAAATCTAAATCTATATGCGGACCTGCATGCGTTGCCTAAGGATGTAAGGGAGCAGCGCTTCCAACGACTTCTTGCCATGACGGGACTGGCTCCGTTTACGAAACGTCCTGCCGGTAAACTATCCGGCGGGATGAAGCAAAAGCTAGGCTTGGCCTGCACATTATTAAGCGCACCAAAGCTGATTATTCTCGATGAACCGACGGTTGGCGTGGATCCGTTATCGCGTCGTGAGCTGTGGGATATTCTGCAACAGCTGGCACACGACGATAATCTTTCCATTCTCGTCAGCACTGCCTATATGGATGAAGCCTCGCTTTGTCACAAGGTATATATTCTTCACGAAGGAAAGCTTCTCGCCCAAGGATCCCCAAAGGCGATTACTAAAAAAGCCGACGGCGCTTGTTATCTCGTAACACCACCGCCCCATGTGCCAGCCCGCTTATTGCAGGCGGCCCTCATCGACGATACGCCGCACGTTATTGACGCAGTTCCTCAAGGTGGAGCTGTGCGTTTTATCAGCCGTACCTCCGATGTAAACCATTTGGCAGTGTATGCCCACTTCCCCGATTTAGTGCCGCAAGCCACGCCGCCCACATTGGAGGATGCGTTCATGATGATACTAAAAGAGCACAGTCAGCCGCAAGCGGAAGCATCCCATTTTGTCATCGATTATACTTCGACGGCTTCCTCCGAGGAGGCCCCGGCCGATGTAGAAGTAAAGGATGTAATGCGTAAGTTCGGTGATTTCATTGCTGTCAATCACGTATCCTTTTCTGTTCATCGCGGTGAAATTTTCGGACTGCTGGGACCGAACGGAGCCGGTAAGTCTACCACCTTCCGCATGCTATGCGGGCTTCTGCCGGCCAGCTCCGGTGCACTGTCCGTTCTCGGCTACGATTTGCGGCGTGCCCGTGCCAAGGCCCGTGCCGGACTTGGTTATGTGGCGCAAAAATTTTCCTTGTACAGTACCTTGACGGTAGAAGAAAATTTGGAATTCTTTGCCGGGGCCTATGGTTTATCGCCGCATGCAGCTAAGGAACGCATTGAAGAAATTCTTCATCAGTTTGATCTTGATACCCATCGCTATGAACCGGCCGGCGAACTGCCCGGCGGTTATAAGCAGCGTCTCTCCATGGCCGCCGCTTTGTTACACAAACCGGGCCTTCTTTTTCTCGATGAACCGACCAGTGGTATCGATCCCTTGGCACGCCGCATCTTTTGGCGTCAAATTACGGCGCTGGCCGCAGCCGGTACTACGGTAATCATTACCACCCATTTCATGGAGGAAGCGGAATATTGCGACCGCATCCTCATCCAGGACCGCGGCTGCATGGTAGCCTTAGGTACACCGGCAGAAATTCGCCGACGCGCCGGCAACCCTTCATCCATGAACGAAGCATTCATCAACATCGTGGAACAAAAACGAAACCATGCGGCCACTGATACGGCAATACCACCGAAAGGAGGTTCTTCTTCATGAGCGTTCGTCGCCTACGAGCTTTAATTTATAAAGAATGCTTGCAGCTTACCCGTGACCCCAGTAGCTTTTTCATCGGTCTCGTCATTCCGGCGCTGTTGATTTTCCTCATCGGCTTCGGTATGTCTATGGATGTGACGCACATTCCTACTGCCGTAGTGCTGGAGGACAGTTCGCCTACGGCGCGCTCGGTTGTCAGCTTCATGAATGAATCTCCGTATTTTTCACCACGCTATGTTACCTCCATGCAGGAAGCTAAGCAGCTAATGGATGAACGACGGGCGGAAGCCATCCTTCGCATTCCCGGCGATTTCTCCGCTCGGCTCAGCGAGGGACGCGGCAAAGTGCAGCTCATTACCTACGGCGTAGATACTACGATTGCCAACGCCACTACTACGTATGTGCAAAACGGCATCGCCCGTTGGCAACAAGCCTATCTGTCGGGCACAGCCATTAACGGAGCACCGGCCATAGCCGGTACACCTTCGTCAACAACGCTTGCCGCATCATCCATCGCTCCGGGTTCTGTTACTGTCGACTCTCGTCAATGGTTTAACGATGCCAACACCAGTACGTGGATGTTTATTCCCGGGTTGATTGTCATCGTTATGACCTTGGTCGGCGTATTTCTAACGGCCCTTGTCATGGCGCGCGAATGGGAACGGGGCACCTTGGAGTCCCTTTTCGTAACACCCATGCATGCAGCGGAAATTGTATTTGCCAAAATTATTCCGTATTTTGGTGTAGCCATGATTGGCTTTTTCATTTGTCTGTTATCGGCTCGTTACGTATACGAAGTTCCCATCGAAGGATCTATCATCCTTATCCTTTTCGCCTCCGTAGAATACGTACTTGTTGCCATCGGTATGGGGCTGACTATTTCTTCGGTGCTAAAGAATCAATTTCTTTCTTGCCAGTTGGCTTTGTTGGTCAGTCTATTGCCTACCATTATGCTTAGCGGCTTCATCTTTGACTTGCGCAGCGTGCCTACGGCGGTAAATGTCATCAGCCATCTCATGCCGGCTACGTACTATATGGATTTACTGAAATCCCTGTTCCTCGCCGGTAACAATCCAGTCATCATTTACAAAAACTGTGCTATCCTTGCCGGCTATGCGGTTCTCTTTATCGGCTTATCATTGCTGGTAACGCGCAAGCGGTTGGATTAACTCTATTAACATATTTTTAATGTAATCATACCTTATTCTACGAAAGAGGCCACACTTATGACGTCATTATCGACTACGTTTTACAAATTATTGTGCGTCATTCGCAAGGAACTCTTGGTGACGCTGAAGGATCCTAAAATCCGTTTCATTCTCCTCCTGCCCGTTATCGTACAGGGCATGCTGTTCGGCTACACGGCCAGTTTTAACCTAGACCGAGTTCCTTACGCACTATTAGACCAAAGCCACAGCAGCTATTCAGCGGATTTCATCGCTCGCCTGGAAGGCTCCGGCATTTTTCAGCGCGTCTACACATTGAGCTCTACCGCGCAAATCGCCTCGGCCATCGACTCCGGTGATGTCATTGCCGTCGTAACGGTAAACCAGGACTTTGCCAATCAGATTACCGCCGGTACGACCGCGCCGGTACAGGTCATTACCGACGGGCGCGACCCAACCACCTCGGGCATTGCCGCCGGATATATTTCGTCTATAGCCTCTGCGTATTCCACGGAGCTTCGCGGTACTCCGCCGGCTGTGGAAGTCGTCAACCGCACGTGGTACAATCCCAATCTGATTACCCGTTGGATGTTTCTTCCTTCATTAATTCCTATGCTGGCTCTAACGCAGGTTATGATGCTGGCCGGTTTATCGGTAGCCCGCGAACGCGAGCAGGGTACCTTTGATCAGCTGTTGGTTACGCCGCTGCAGCCCTATGAAATTCTTATTGCCAAGGCGATTCCGCCGATGATCATCGGCACCATCCAAGCTACCTTAGTATTGCTGCTAACCATTTTCTGGTTCGGCATTACGCCGGTAGGCTCTATCGGCACACTGTATTTAACTATTTTTATCTTCCTGCTCAGCTCTGTCGGTGTTGGCCTTTCCATATCCGCCATTTCTGATTCCATGCAGCAAATCATGGTGTATTGCTTTGTCATCCTGCTCCCTATGCTACTATTATCCGGTTTGTCCACGCCAATTCAGAATATGCCGGACATATTACAGTACGCTACCTATATCAATCCTATGCGCTTTGCCGTTGAGTCGGTACGCCGCATTTATCTGGAAGGGGCCGGCCTTAATTTAATTGCCATCAACTATGTTCCTATGTTGATCGTCGCATCTATTACCTTGCCCTTGGCGGCTACGCTGTTCCGTAAAAAATTATCGTAAAACTGTATTGAGGTGTCCATGAATATAAACGAAACACAATTACAAACAAGTATCCCTCCGGAAGCCGACAATGCATCGGTACAAAAAAAACGCGCCTCCAACGGACAAGCGCGAATGCCAAAGACGCCAGCGGTCAACGGTCGTGAAGACGGACAAGCTACCAAAGCACGCATCATCGATCACGCCGGTCGTCTCTTCGCTATACAAGGCTACGATAAAACGACCAGCAAGGAAATCTGCACGGCTGCTCAGGTTAACAGTGCTGCCGTTAATTACCATTTTGGCAGTCGCGAAGCATTATACGAAGCCGTCCTCGGTGAGGTGCAGCATTATTTGATGGATTTGGCTATCCTTCGAGATATTGCGGATAGTGACGCTCCGCCGGATAAACGTCTGTTATCCATTGTAGATTTTTTTCTCGCGCAAGCGCTCAGCGACAGCGACTGGCACATCAAGCTTTGGATTCGCGAAGTCTTGTCGCCGTCACCGATGATGCATCGCGTCATCACTTCGTCGGCGCTGCCAAAGTTTTCTCTCATCGGCAGCTTACTCAGCGATTACCTGGGCTATGATATGGCGGATCCGCGATTGTACGGCTGTTATATCAGCTTGCTGTCGCCGTTTGCGCTGACTGCCATCATGCAACATTCACCGCTATTGGCCCATGCTCCCATCTCTATGAGCCGCGATACGTATACAACCATGCTGCGCAATAATTTCATTTGCCAGCTTAACGCATTTAAACAAAGAGCCGACGAGGAACAATCATAAAGTAACCCCCCTATACCACACCGGACCATGCAACATAAAATAAAACAAAAAAACTCCCTCAAAATAAGACATAAAAAAACTCCCTCCAGTTACGAAGGAGCGCAAACTGATGTAAGCGTTCATCGTAAACCGGAGGGAGTATTTTATTAGTATAGCCGCAACATGTATTACCTCCACAGCATCTATCACAATCACAGCATGATTACAACCATGGCGACAAATCGAATTCTTCGCCGATAGTTACTTTCACATGAGCTCGTCCCAAGTACAAGCCCAAGAGGGTCAATGTCATTTTGGAAATCGGCGTGGTGTCGTATACTTCGGCAAGGTTTACCAATACCGGCGAAATGCGTTCCATAATTTCCAAACTTTCCCGTCCCGTAAAAGCTGTCGGCTTGCTCTTGGCCAATGCCAACAGACGCTGCTGAATGTCACCGTCACTGATATGTGCCAAGCGGAAGAAGCGCTGTGCCAAACCTTCATCTACTAAGGTGAGTTTGTACATAGAAGAATTAATGCTGCGCGCAATAAAGCGTTCGTCCAAGCGTTCACCGTCCAATGCCATGCTCAGCTCATCCCGAGTAAAGCCGCGGTATTTAAAAATCAGCGGATACGAATTACTGAAGATAGCTGCGAGGCTAACCCGATCGGTAGCCTGTGCGCTACAGTGCAAGTATTCCAGCTGACGATGCATGGATTCGTCCCGCGGTACATCCGACACAAAGGGCTCGATATATTTTTCCACATAGTGGCGCAGGTTATCCATGCTATAGTTATTGGAGTTACGGGAGTACTGTAATAAAAGTGCCAAGGCCATAACCTGGAAATGACCTAAGTGAAGATGCGGTAAAATGCGAAGCGCATCAAAGGCCAACAAGTAAAGCGTGCTTGATTTCGGTTGCTGCACTACATCGCCGAAGGCTTCGATGGCTGTTTCGTACATCCACGGTGTAGGCGTTGCCACATAGGCTTTTTGCATACACATCAACGCTTCCTGTACGACAATATTTTCCAGAAGAGCCTTTACTTCTGCTTCACCGGTAATTCCCAAGCGCTGCAAGGCATCGGCGGTAATGGCGCGAACACCTTCTTTAGCAGAGTCACCAAGCATCCCGAAGGATTGCATAAAGTGATGCACCGCCCAGTCCACCGCATCACCGGCAGCCGGTACATCGCCATGAGAGGCAGTTCGTTTTGCTGCCGGAGTCGTTTCTGCCGTAACTACCGGCAAGATACGCGTCGCATCGTCAGCCACTTCCGAAGCTTCCATGGTCCGCACATTAATCGGCGCAATAGGTCGCGTCATATCCGTATCGGCCGGAGCTGTCGGCTTTTGTGTATGTGTCGCACCGTCTGTGTCTGCCAGGTGACGTGCCAATTCTTCCCGCGAACCGATAACTACAGTAGCATCCGTATTTACGGAGGAATTCGGCACTGTCTGTTCTGCGGCCCTATGACCCTTCACCGTATGACGGCGAGCCTGTGCGTCTGCTTCATCGCGCTTTGCCTTACTATGCTTGCGGCGCCATTCCCGTTCTTCTACCTTGGCAGCCGCCTGTTCACTGTGATGACGTGCATGCGTATCTCGGTGCGATGCCGGCATAATCTGCGTGGCTTCCATAGCTTCCTGCGTCGGTGCCTCGGCGTTGGTTTTCGCTGCTTCGCCGTTACGACGAGTCGCCGTATCCTCTACAGTTACATTGCGCGTACGATATTGTGTACCGCCGTGCTCCGCTCGTTTTCGTTCGTAATAATCCGCATTCGCCACCGTCTCGCGAGCAGCAGGCCGTTTTGCTGTCGGCTCATCCTTATCACGGAATACTAAGTAACATACAAAGAAAAAAACAATCACTACAGCCAATACTACTAAATATGGTATATAGGCAGTCATGAAGTAACCCTCCTACCTGATTCTCAATCTATGATGAAAGCGTTATATTCTACCTGCTATGTTAGCACATATACCCCATATCGCCAATGGGGAGTTAGCGTATTCAACAAAAATCTCACAGAATACATCTGTCATAGTATACTCTCCTATCAATCTAAGCATGACTCGCTGTAGGGCTACCAACGGTTACCTATCCATGCCATGCGATGTTTCTGTGAGAAGGTATAAAAAAAACGAGCCATCTTCCGAAGAAAATGGCTCGCTTGGTTTGGTGGACGATGACAGGATCGAACTGCCGACATCCTGCTTGTAAGGCAGGCGCTCTCCCAGCTGAGCTAATCGTCCATGCTGGTGACCCGTGGGGGAATCGAACCCCCGATACCGCCGTGAAAGGGCGGTGTCTTAACCGCTTGACCAACGGGCCACAATGGCTCCCCGAGTAGGACTCGAACCTACGACCGATCGGTTAACAGCCGATTGCTCTACCGACTGAGCTATCGAGGAATGGTACGTCAATTATTATATGATACTGCGCTGATAAATGCAAGCCCTTTTTTATAAATTACTTTATATTTTTTTACTTCTTCTAACAAAATGCTTCTCGGCCCGCTTTTAGCGGCGCATACGACGCTCGGTTTAATTGTTCCGGACTTACGGTCGTATGCGCGGTATCCTTATTGAGCACCTATATGTATCCTATATCAATGGCAAGCTTACCGACTGGCATACCGATTCTTACCGGAATTTTTAGCATGGTATGCTCGTTCATCGGCTATGCGAAGCAGCGTCCCGTACGTACGACCGTCATGCGGTGCAATGGCAACGCCGATGCGGCCGATGTAATAAATTTCTCCATCCAGTTCGTGACGCATGATACCTACCGCTCGGCGCAATGCTTCGTCACCGGCTTGATGACCGAAGATATCGTTAACCTGTTTAAAATTATCCAGATCCAAAAAGAGTAACGCTCCGCAATCATTATTGTGTTCCAATTCTTGAGAAATGCGTTCCCAACAAAGGCACCAACAAGCCCATATAAAAAGATGCCACCATAAACGGTTCTTTGCGCCACATAAAGGCGCTCACAATCATAGACTCTCTCAGCCACGATCGCTTCCACCGCATTTACTGTTTTAAATCATCTATCAATGGTAATTCTTCTGTATATCATTAGCATCCATGCCAAAAATAAAGGAGCCACATTCTATCGTCGTTGTTACGCAATCTACACGTTTTTGTCGACGATACCTGTCGCTCCTTTATCAGACTATAGCAGCCCCACAGCCCTAGCCAGCCCGTTATCGCTATATGCTATTCTACTCCGCTATGGTGCAGTGCTAACTACATATACAAATCAAATTATATATGCACGATTCACGCACTTATCAAACATCAACCGTTAAAGCCACGTAACTTACTAGCTGCTACCAAACGTTTTAACGCTACCATATACGCAGCTAAGCGCGGATATACCTTGTACTCCTGTTGCATAGCCCATACTTCTTCAAAGCTACGCTTCATATTTTTTTCCAAACGATCATTAACTTCTTCTTCCGTCCAATACAAGCCTTCTTTATTTTGTACCCATTCGTAATAAGAAGTAACAACGCCACCACCATTAGTCAATACATCCGGCAAGATGTCTACGCCTTTATCATAGAAATACAAATCTGCTTCATTCGTCGTAGGTCCGTTAGCCCCTTCCAAAAGAAGTTTTGCTTTAACATCTTTCATGTTATCGCCGTTAATCTGATTTTCCAAGGCAGCTAAGTATAATACATCAACATCCAATAAAAGCAGTTCTTTATTGTCGATAACCGTCATGCCCGGTTCTTCATAGCCTTCCAAAGATCGACCGTGCGTGTTAGCATATTCATACGCTTTTTCTACATCGATGCCGTTTGCATTGTAGATGGATCCGTGAACATCACCGATAGCTACAATCTTGCAACCTTCGCGATGCATGAGAAGTGCACCTACACTGCCTACGTTACCAAAGCCCTGAACGGCAATCGTCACATCAGACATCTTTTTGCCCTTCTTTTCCAAATAGCTTTTCAATGTAAACATACAACCACGACCAGTAGCTTCGTTACGTCCCAAAGAACCGCCTACTTCCAGTGGTTTACCGGTTACAACACCGGGTGACCAAACACCTTTCAGAGTACTGAATTCATCTACAATCCACGCCATAATTTGAGGATTGGTATTCACATCCGGTGCCGGTACATCCGTATCTACGCCAATAATCGGAGCTATCTTACGTACAAAACCGCGCGTCAACCGTTCCAGTTCACGTTTACTTAATTTTTTCGGATCTACTTTGATACCGCCCTTACCTCCGCCGTACGGTAAGTGAGCGATGGAATTCTTTATTGTCATCCAAGCAGCCAATGCACGTACTTCGTTTTCATCCGCATCGGGATGGAAACGAATACCCCCTTTAGCTGCCCCCATAATTGTACTGTGTTGTGTACGATAACCATTGAATACTTCAATGTGGCCGTCATCCATTTGTACCGGAATCGATACGCTCAGTTCACGTTCCGGATGGCGAATCACTTCATAATCATTACGCGTTAAGCCCAATTTCTGAGCTGCTTCGTCAAGTGTATTCAACATATTTTCATAAGGATTGTACTTTGCCATAGTCGTATCACCTCATATAGAATAACAGGTTTGCAAAACCAACCGTCTTGCTCATCTTCACTATACCACAGGGATAATTAAAAATATATCTCAATTTTCTATTTACGCATAATACAATGATTAAAAGTTATATCTAAACAATTAGATAATAACTAAAACGACCGGGGCTGTCATAGACCCGGTCGTTAGATTTCAAACTATACCATGAGAAATCAATATAGGCAAATCATTTGGTTTTATACACTTCTATAGACTATATATTAATTAATCATCTATTGGGACTCCTTATGCCCCATAAAAATAAACTATTTTTAATCAATGGCAATATCGAGCTCTACCGGGCAATGATCGCTACCAAAAATTTGCGGATGAATCTTTGCTTCTGTAATACTATTATCCAAACGTTTGGAAGTAATAAAGTAATCAATTCTCCACCCTACATTTCTATCGCGCGCTTTTCCCATATAGGACCACCAACTATACGCATCGGTTACATCCGGATATAAATGACGGAAGGTATCCGTAAAACCTGCTGCCAATAGTTCTGTCATTTTAGATCGCTCTTCATCGGTAAAGCCTGCATTTTTGTGATTGGTCTTCGGATTTTTCAAATCGATTTCTTCATGTGCTACATTGAGGTCACCGCAAAGAATCACCGGCTTTTTCGCATCCAGCTCCAGCAAATAATTACGGAATGCATCTTCCCATGTCATTCGATACGCAAGTCGTGCCAATCCTCGCTGACTGTTCGGCGTGTAGCAGGTCACCACATAGCAATGCTCATACTCCGCCGTAATAACGCGTCCTTCCTGGTCGTGTTCTTCAATGCCGATACCATAGGTAACACTGATTGGCTCCGTTTTAGTAAAAAGTGCCGTACCGCTGTACCCCTTCTTCACCGCACTGTTCCAATACTGGTGATAACCAGGCAATTCCAATTCAATCTGGTGGGGCTGTAGTTTGGTTTCCTGCAAACAAAATACATCCGCATCAAGTTCGTTAAAGCTATCCATGAAGCCTTTCGTCACTGCTGCCCGCAGGCCGTTTACATTCCAAGAAATAAGTTTCATACATTCCTCCTCACACAATACGTACCATCATTTTGTATCACGCCGTTTCCGCGCCTCTTCGGCCCGGCGCCTACGGCGGTGCGCGTCAAGATATAAACTGGCCGCTAAAAGAATCAATGCCGCCACATTCACCACCGTAAAACCAAAGCTATACATATGATACAGAATATACGCAAACACAATAACATACAATAATTTATATAAGGTTTGCAAACGAAACCCTCCTATACATTAGTTTTAATCATCCATCGTTTCCGTGCCCGTAGCAATCACCGCATTCTCATAGCTAGTCCAGTCACTAAAGCTACCAAGGTACAATGCTACGGGAATATTTAATTCATCCACGGCTAGCATTTCGATGGGTGCCGTAATACCGGAGCCACAATACAACACGGTTTTCTTGGTTGAGTTAAGAAGCGGCTTGAATATTTCCCTCAACTCCGCCTCCGGCTTTAAGCCATCCGCTGTATAAGGTAATTCATAATAAATATTAATCGCTGTCGGTATATGGCCGGCTACAGGATCTAGCGGTTCCACTTCACCGCGATAGCGTTCGGGTGCACGCACATCTACAAGAATCTTTTCCTGCGATGCGGTAAGAGCCACCACTTCATCATGACTAACAAGCCAATTCTCACGCCACTGCGGCACAAAAGACGACGGAGCTGGATTAGGTGTCACTGCCTGTGTCAACGGATACCCTTCCCGTTGCCAACGGCCAATGCCACCGGCCAGTACTTTTACATTTTCAATCCCGGCATAGCGTAACATCCACCACAGTCGGCCCACACCGGTCATCCAATCATCATAAATAACTACTGTGGATGTAATCGTAAGTCCCAATCGCCGCAGCGTTTCTGCAAAATTATCCTTCGTCGGTAACGGATGACGGCCACCGTGCGCTTCCACAGGTTTTGTCAAATCCCGTTCTACGTCGAGAGCTAAGGCTCCTTCGATGTGACCGGCCTCGTAAGGCCCCTTACCGCGTACGTCAATAATCACAAGGTTCCCCTGTGCTTGTAATGTATGTAACTCCTTTGGTGTAATAAAATTTTTCATACATCTCAACTCCTTCTTCACAACATAATTGAATCCGCACGTCATCAAATTACATCAATGCTTCATCATACACAGCCCTCGGTCCACCGATATATTTCGGGCGCACCCGAGCCGCCGTCAAATGAGCTTCACCGATTGCCTTCACTGCTAACCGCACCGGCACGGCTACATGTTTTAAATGCATACCGATAAACGTGTCACCAATATCAAGACCTGCATCGGCCTTGATATATTCCACAACCACCGGATCTGTCATTCGACCGAAAGCCGTCGTTGCCATAGCACCGCCTGCATGTAGCTGCGGTACAGCATTACAAATATATAAATCATTGCACTCCGCCACAGAACGCTCTGTTACTATGGCTCTGTTTAAATGTTCGCAGCACTGAAAAGCCAAGGCAAAGCCTTTTTCTTTAGCCACCGCAGCCAATGCTTCGTAAATGGCCACGCCAATATCCGGTCCCGATGCAGTACCGATTTTCTTACCCTGCACTTCGCTGGTAGAACAGCCAATAATCATAATTTGACCTTCCTTCAGTTTGGCTTTATCCGCTAACTCCGTTGCTGCTTGCGTTATTTCTGCTTTAATTTGTGCCAACCCTTCCATGAATAGTCCCTCTTTTCTTTGCTATGTATTGCCATATCTATTGCACCGTTGCTTAAACCATGTGTAAGCTCTTTATTCAAACTAACTATTAAATGTTTTAACAAATAATTCACCGGTTTCTCCGAACCGTCTTTCAAATTACTCGTCATCATCGGCTTCATCCAATAAATAATCCTTTGCCATCCAACGCTTGGTAGCCGTAAAGGTAATCGTTACCCATTTTTCTTCGGCTCGCCCACCGATAGCTTCATCAATTTCATTGCGAATCGCATCCAACTCCACTATGCGTTGATGCTCATAATTTTTGGGGATTAAAATATCGATTTCAATGATCTTTGTCTTCCCATAAGCCTGCACGCTGCTTACATAATCCTTAAAATGATAGCGCTCCATGAATTCATCCATAATCCGCTGAATCCGATTATGCAACTCCATCGGTGCCACTCCCATAATTTGTTTCATAGAAGGCACCAAAATTTTTATAGCACTGGGAAGCATTTGTATGGACAAGGCGATGAGTACCACCGGATCCACATATCGCGCATAGATGGCCCATTCCGTTTGTTCCAATCCCCATGCAAACAGAAAGCTGATAAGAATACCTGCCGAAAGCACCGCATCAATAGACCAACTGATATTGTCGAACTTCACCAAATTTGATTTTAACCGTTTATTCACGGCATGCACATAAAAATAATAGGCTGCGTCAGCTATGGTGAATACCAATGCGTAAATTACGATGGGCCCTGCCTTTACAATCGTCCCCGGACCCAATAAACTCATAATCCCCGTCATCAATGCATAGATAACGAAAAGCAATGTAAAGCCGCCTTCCACAATTAACACCAGTGGCTCAAATTGCCAATAGCCGAACTGAAAGCGTTTGCTTGTTTCACGGGATATGAGCTTAGATGTCATAATCATCATAATTTTTATGATAACTGCCATAAACGATACGATACCATCAAGAAGTACCGCAGCCGATCCGGTGAATACCCCCATCAGTGTACCACTAATAGCCACCATGAACATGAGCAAAGCCGACTGCCACAATAGTCGTTGTTCAATCACCTGCTTATCTATCATAGTATCACCCACCTCCCATATGTTCTATTGTACCACGTCAATGCAGCCAAGTAAAAATCGCTCTCAATCTTCGTTACGGCTATCCCCAAAATTCATAATGCCCCTTACCTATTTCTCTTTTATTAAAATTATTCATAGATTAACATATTATACTACTATTTATTTTCTAAACGGGCTATTATAAGAAGAGATGCCTCTTGCATTCATTCAAAACTCAGATTTCTCTACTCACTGACTACGATACCAATAAGGAGGTTCTTATGAATTTTATCATTCAAAACGGTGCGATTTGTACATCCGACCGTCATTTTATCGGTGATATTGTCGTTACCGGCGATACTATAACGGCTATTACAGCACCGCAGACAGCTCATCTCTCACATCCGGCGCATCAGATTATCGATGCTACAGGACGCTACGTCGTGCCCGGCGGCATTGATCCCCACACACATTTTGACCTACAGCAATCACCGCAGTATCGTGCTTGCGATGATTTTTATGACGGCGGAGTAGCTGCGGCTTGCGGCGGCACCACTACTATCATTGACCATATGGCCTTCGGCCCTGGCGGCTGCGATTTACATCATCAATTCAATGTATATCGACAACTGGCCGAACGTTGTCCTATTGATTACAGCTTCCACGGCGTCTTCCAACATATGTCCGAGGACATTCTTCGCGAACTGCCGTCCCTAGTGACCGAAGAAGGATTCCCTTCCTTTAAGGCTTACACGACTTACGGTTCCCCTATGTTCGACCGCGATCTTTTCCGCATACTGAAAGCAATGAAGCCCATCAATGGCTTACTCACCGTCCACGCCGAAAATGATGCCATCACCAACGAACTTCGCGACATGTTAGCACCGGATGAAATTCTACCGGCTGCTCAAGCTACCACCCGTCCCAATGAAGCCGAGTCCATTACTATCAGTACCCTACTGGGTCTTGCCAAAGCTGCCGATAATGCTCCCGTATATATTGTTCATTTATCGGCCCATGAAAGTTTGGAAGAAGTGCGCTTAGCTCGTCGTGAAGGACAACCGCATATTTACGTGGAAACGTGTCCGCAATATTTACTGTTAACGGATGATAAATTCTCGGACGGCGGTCCGATGGAAGGTATCAAATACATGTTGGCTCCACCGCTACGCAAAAAATATGATAACGATGCTCTTTGGAACGGGCTGGCCAACGGTGATATCCAGGTAGTAGCCACCGATCATTGTCCGTTTACTATCGAAGAAAAGCAAGCCAATGTAGCTGATTTCCGGCGTTGCCCGGGCGGTGTATCCGGCGTAGAAGAACGCATGCCACTTCTCTTCAGCGAAGGTGTACTCAAGGGACGATTAACACCGGAACGATTCGTTCAAGTCACGGCAACTAACGCTGCTCGCATCTTCGGTATTTCTCATAAAGGTGATATTAAAGAAGGCTATGATGCCGATCTTGTCATCATCAATCCTACCGACACGCACGAGTTCAATGCGCACACGTTACACACTACCTGCCACTACTCACCGTACGAAGGTATTACGGCCCATTGCTCCATTGAACGCGTATTCCTTCGCGGTACACTCATCGCCGAGCACAATGAATTCCGCGGCCAACGAGGCGGCGGCACGCTCCTTCATCGACGTCGCACCGAAGTGTAACTAATACGTGCGGTCTCTGTAAAAAATACGACAAGAGGGTTACTCATGTTATAATCAGGTCATTTTTAAAACCCCAGCGATACGACATGAGTAGCCCTCTTTGTTATTTATTCCTTCAACATGTAGCCGAAAGCCTTCTTCGTTCCATCTGGCTGTTCGGTAATATACACACCTTGAATCTCCGGAGCAAATCCCGGTAACCGATTAATCCCTTCTTCCAAAGCCAAAAAATATTGTTGTGCTGTTTCCGACCACCGCTCTCCCGGCTGCACGCAAATAACACCCGGCGGATACGGCAATGCCCCTTCCAAGGCGATACGTCCCAGCGCCTCGCTAAGCGGTACCAATTCACCCAGCCCGCGTACAAAATCTATATTCGCTTCTTGCGGGGACTTCACATACTCCGGTAAATAGTCTGCCAAGAACAATCGTTTTTGTAATTCGCTCACATTGCGGCTGCAATAAAAATCATGCATTTCTTGGCACAATCGACGAACGGTATAGCCTTGATATGTATCAATATGACGGTAATACACGGACGGCAATACCTCTTGCATCGGTGCATCCGCATCAATCAGCTTCTCAAAACGAACCAGCGCCGCTACCAGATTATCCATTTTCGTACGATTTTCTGCCGGTGTCAGTAGGAAAAGAATGGTATTAAGATCACACTTTTCCGGGATAATCCCGTTCTCGCGCAAATAATGAACTAAAATCGTAGCCGGTATACCGAACTCTTCATACTCACCTGTTTCTGCATGAATGCCCGGCGTAATAAGCTGAAATTTACAAGGATCTATAAAATACTGTCCCGCACCATATCCTTCGAAAGAATGCCAACGCCCATTAGGGGTAAATGCAAAATACGCTTTGTCCTCAGCCATTGCTGCTGTATTGCCATCCTGCCATGGTGCATCATGTACAACAGGAGGTATTAATGGACGCACATAACGACAATTTCGTAAAACCGATTTGCGCGCTTCGATTCCCAACTCAACACAGCGCCGCCATAACCAACGGCCTGCCTCTCCTTCATGCATTTTGGCATTTACATCGAGAGCCGCGAACAGCGGATAAAACGGTGAAGTAGATGCATGCATCATAAAGGCATTATTGACCCGTTTGTGATCCACATAACGGACTTGCCCTTTGATATGACTGTCCTTCTTGTGAATTTGCGAGGTCTGTGAAAAACCGGCTTGCTGCTTATGTACCGATTGCGTAACAAAAATGCCCGGATCATCCGGTCCTAAGGTAAGAAGTAAAGGACTGCAATCTTTCATCATCGGAATAAACTGTTCATACCCAACCCAAGCGGAATCAAAAAGAATATAGTCACAAAGATGCCCGATTTTATCAACTACCTGACGCGCATTATAAACAACGCCATCATACGTTCCCAATTGAATAACAGCTAAACGAACGGGGCGCTTGGCCTTGGCTTTTTCCGGATCCCGTTTAGCGATGAGTTCACGAATATACGCTTCCTCAAAACAACGTTCCGTAATGCCGCCGATAGATCCGAAGGGATTACGTGCCGTTTCCAAATATACCGGCATCGCCCCGGCCTGCACCAAAGCTCCGTGTGAAACAGATTTATGATTATTTCTGTCATAAAGCACGATATCACCCGGCGCCAACAACGCATTAAGCACAACCTTGTTAGCCGCTGATGTACCGTTTAATACAAAATATGTTTTATCCGCATTGAAAACCTCTGCCGCATGACGCTGTGCATCATATGCCGGTCCTTCGTGAATAAGAAGATCTCCTAAAGCTACGTCCGCATTACACAAGTCACTGCGAAATACAGTTTCTCCATAAAAATCATACAGCGCACGCCCTGCCGGGTGCTGTCTAAAAAAAGCGCCTCCTTGGTGTCCCGGACAATCAAACTGAGAATGCCCCGCCTTCACATATTGCGCTAAGGCTCTGAAAAACGGCGGCAACATCGTCGCTTCATACCGTGCAGCAGCTGCTTCTATACGATGGGCAAACAGAATTTGGTCACCGCTGTTTCCATCAATGACATGCCTAACTTTTTTAAGTAGCCTATCATCTATCGGCTCTTTTCCGATAGCCAAACAAATAACGGGAATTCCATAAGCACGTACCATATCATCATCTGCCAATGCCTCTTCTTTATCGGTAATCACCAATGCTGCTACAGCACTGTAATCTGCATTGATTGCATCAACGATACTACGCCGGCCCACCGTAGGTACGTAGGTGCGTGCCGCCTCCGTCATAGCAATATCTAATTGATTCACTGTAACCTCCTCATCGTCTCTCTTTTCCTATAGAACTCTATACACTATGTATCTTGCGATACCAACTTTCACTAAGTAGTATTTATTATAAACTACGGACTCCTTTTTCAACAATAACGAATACCTGCCATAACTTGCAATTGTCTAAATCACAGTTTTATGGTAGTCTAATAGCAACTGTTAATGACTATCACTCAAACGGGGATGTGACTAGCCTAACAACAGCTTGCGTATAGTTGAGAATCAAGAGAAAAAAGGAGAGATGATACGTATGAAATTAAAACGTTTATTGGCCCCTCTATTAATCGGTGTGTTAGCCCTAGGCATCGCCGGTTGCGGGCAAAGCAGTAACAATGACAAGGAAATTCGCATCGGTGCCACCGCCGGTCCGCACGCCGAAGTTGTAGAAGCCGTTGCCAAGGAAGCTGCTAAAGAGGGCATCAAAATTAAAGTCGTAGAATTTTCCGACTATATCACACCCAATAAAGCATTGGCCTCCGGCGATTTAGAATTAGACAGCTATCAGCACGTGCCTTTCCTGGAAAACTTTAACAAACAAAACGGCACGGATTTGGTACCGATCGGCAAGACCATCCTTATGCGCATGGGGCTATACAGTAATAAAATTCACAATCCCGCTGATATTCCGGATGGCGCTATCGTAGCTGTACCTAACGATCCTACCAACGGTGGTCGCGGCCTGGCACTGCTCGCCAAGGCTGGGCTGATTACATTGAAAGATGGCGTAGGCTTCAAGGCCACACCTGCCGATATTACATCCAATCCTAAGCATTTAGTCATCAAAGAATTGGAAGCGGCACAATTACCGCGTAGTCTTGACGATGTAACCGTTGCCGCTATTCCGATGAACTATGTAATGAGCGCCGGCATCGATGTAGCTAAGCAAGGTATCTTCTTGGAACCGAAGGATGAACCGTTAGCCGTTATGGTACTGGCTGTACGCGCTAAAGATAAGGACAATGAAACCTACAAAAAAATTGCCGCTATGTACCATTCCGATGCAGTAAAAAAATTCATTGCCGATAAGTTCCACGGCACCATCGAACCGGCAGAATAGAGACAGGTCAAAGCGCTGAATAACAAGCCTCCTTCTTTATGTTTCGGCTAACGCTGCCATCAATACCGGAATATGACTGTGCGCCACATCCTTGACTGCCGTCAGCAATGTCACCGGTCCCGACTGTAATCGTTCAGCCACAGCATGCACAAACGCGGGCCATGCTTTGTTTTGTTCTATTTCCATACGATAAGCGGCTGCAAATTGTTCATAGCTGATATCTTTATGATGATACGCCTTTCGCAATTCTGCGGAAGGCGTTATTTCTTTGCGCCAAGCGGTGATCTTAGCTTCTTCTTTTTTTATACCTCGCGGCCACAGGCGATCCACCAAAATACGGGCTCCATCCTCAGGTGTGGCTTTATCATAAATTCGTTTATAACTAAGTTGTCCTTTCATGAGATGACTCCTTTCGCAACGCAATGCAAGATGAAATATAAAGCAGGCCCTGCCACCAATTCATTTCGGTAGCATAAAGCCTGCTTTTTCTTTAGCAGCAATATCTGTATTGTATCACCGTGCTGCTTTTTATTTTGTTGTCGTTGCACCCTCTACTGATTCATGTGCTGCCCGCACTTCTTCATCATCGGTAAACTCTTCATGTACGATAGGGCGTTTGTTCATACCTTTGCCATAATACGCCAGGGTTAAGATGGCGATAAACAGCCAACCAATAATCAGTGACGCCCGCGTGTCTTCATTAATCCACATGCCCACCGTTACCAATGCTAAAAAGCCTAAACAAAAATAATTGGCGTATGGATATAACGGAGATTTAAAAGGATGTTTAGCCATTGCTTCCTTGCCCCAACGTTTGCGGAAATTCTTTTGCGCACCGGCGAGTACAAACCAGGATACCATAGCGGGAAATACACTAGCGCTGTATACATAAAGAAACAGCTTTGAGTCGGGAATTAAATAATTAAGTACTACGCCTAAACAGAGTACTGCCATAGTAAAATATATTCCGTTCCGCGGTACCCCCGATTGTGATAATTTGCCGAACGCCTTCGGTGCCTGTCCGTTACAAGCCAAGGTGTAGAGCATGCGGCCACAGCTATAGACGCCGCTGTTACAACCGGACAGTGCTGCCGTCAACACTACGAAGTTAATAATCCCCGCCGCACTGGCAATGCCTACCCGCGTAAATGTCTGCACGAAGGGACTCCCCATCATGCCCAATTCGTTCCAAGGATAAATGCAAAGAATAATAAAAATAGCGCCTACGTAAAAAATAAGAATACGCCATACAATGTTCTTAACCGCTTTCATCAATGTTTTACGCGGCTCTTGCGCTTCACCGGCTGTAATGCCTACCAATTCCACACCTTGGAAGGCAGCCGCCACTACGCACATAGCCGCTACCATTCCATCCAAGCCGTGCGGAAAAAATCCGCCATGCTCCCACAAATTGCTTAAACCGATAGGCACGCCGTCATTACCAAAACCAAACGCAATCATCATAACGCCTACTACCAGCATGAATACGATAGTAGCTACTTTAACAAAAGCAAACCAAAACTCAAACTCTCCGTAATACTTAACGGACGCAATGTTAGCCGTCACAATAATGGCCATAGCAACCAACGCGGAAATCCAATGCGGTATATCCGGAAACCAATAACTCATATAGATTCCCACCGCGGTCAGCTCCGCCAGTCCTACGGTGGCCCACATAAACCAATAACACCACGCCGTAACAAATCCGATGTACGGTGAAATATACCGATATCCATAGGATGCAAATGATCCCGGTACCGGTTCCAAATAAAGCATTTCCCCCATAATGCGCATAATCAAAAACATTACTACACCGGCTATAGCGTAGCAAATCAGCACTGACGGGCCCGCCGTCTGAATCGTACTGGCCGATCCCATAAACAAGCCGACACCGATTGTTCCGCCTAGTGCAATCATTTCCACGTGACGCGGCTTTAATTTTCGCTCCAACTTTTTCTCTTCCATCATCAATTCTCCTTATCGCTTGCACATTGCCCGCTCACAGACAATGTATCCCCAATTATCTGAGCACTGCCGGGAATCCGTTGGCACGCAACGTTTTTAATAATCCCTGCACATGTTCTTCATTCATCGTCTCCAGTTCCAGCGCCACATGAACATAGCCCACTTCAATATCGCGCTGGCTGCGATCATGGAAAATACTCAGGATATTAGCATTACTGTCGGACACCAATTTCGTCAACGATGCCAACACATACGGACGGTCTTCCACAACGACATCAAAATATGCCCGGCGCCATGACTGTACCAATCCATTATTAATAATGCGATCAATAATATTTACATCAATGTTACCACCACTTACCAAAGCAACTACATTTTTGCCTTCGATACCTGTAATCTTATGATTCATCAAGGCTGCTACCGGACATGCCCCGGCGCCTTCCGCAGCCGTCTTTACACGTTCCAACAAAAAAAGGATAGCCCCGGCAATCTCACTTTCATCAACTGTCACAATGTCATCTACATATTTTTTTACCAGCTCAAAGGTAACATCACCCGGTGTGCTCACCGTAATTCCATCGGCTAAGCTTTTATGCGAAGGCACTGTTGTTAATTTGTCGCCTTCTACGGACACCTTCATAGATGGCATGCCTGCCGTCTGTACACCGACGATACGGATAGACGGTTTAAGGGCCTTCGCCGCTACAGCGATACCGGAAATTAAACCACCTCCACCGATAGGCACGACAATAACATCGGTTTCCGGTACATCTTCCAAAATTTCTAAGGCAATAGTTCCCTGTCCGGCAATAACCAATGGATCATTGAAAGGATGACAGAAGGTCAGTCCTTTTTCTTTTTCCAATTCGCAGGCTTTGTCATATGCATCGCTGTAAAAGTCTCCGGCTAAAACAACATCCGCACCATAGCTACGAGTGGCATCAATTTTAGACAATGGCGCATTCGATGGCATACAAATAGTGGCCTTTACGCCGTACTCGCTGGCTGCCAATGCCACGCCCTGCGCGTGATTACCGGCAGATGAGGCCACGATGCCGCGTACTTTTTCTGCTTCACTAAGAGAAGCTACCTTATTATATGCACCGCGTAGTTTGAAAGATCCTGTACGCTGTAAATTTTCCATCTTTAAAAATACATTGCAATGACTGCAAGTACTAACAGCGGTAGACTGCATAATTGCCGTGTGCTGCGCCACACCATTCAACCGTTCTTTGGCAGCTCTCACCATATCCAATGTTACTGTATCCATAGATACCTCCTTTGGCCGGTCGGCCTTTTACCTAACGGGAATATCCCTCTTTCTTCCGCCCTCATAACACATCTTCATCAAAGGACACATCCAACGGGCGACGTTCCACAAGATTACGATATTTATATTTAGGGTAGCCCACCATGATGGCACCTGCCACTTTTTGTCCATCCGGAATATCTAACAAATCCAGTAGCTCTTCCCAGCCGTACTGAGCACAGTATTCTACAAACCCTGACCAGCAACTGCCTAATCCAAGCGTCGGCGCAAACAGCTCTGCATAAGATAAGCAGAAATGTCCGCTGTCACGACCGCGATCAAACATTTTTTCCGACGTCACTGCCAATATCAATGTAGGAGCATCATGCAAAATAAAATCCTGCCCCCGTTTTACGCACATATCTGCACCGCGTGCATATAAACGCATACGTGCATTTTTCTTCCCCATCATGTGCATCCAATTCAATACGGCTACGCTGATTTTTTTCAGTGTTTCTTTATTCTGTATTACTCGAAATGAAATGCCCTGGCTATTGGTAGCCGTCGGTGCCATTCGTGCTACATTAAGCAAACGCACTAAATCTTCACGAGGTACCGGCATATCCTTATACACGCGGATAGATCGGCGACGCCGTAAAAACAATTCCGCTTCATCCGGCGACAAAGTTGTCTGATTGGGTAGAACCGGCTGCTCAGCACGCGGCGTCATATCATAATCCAAAGCCATCGTCGGGCATACGGCCACGCAATGACCACATTTAAGGCATCCTCCTCTGTCCGGTTGCGGTCCATTTTCCGTCATCACCAATAATCCCGTCGGGCACTCCGCCACACATATACCGCATCGAGTACAGACTTCTGTATTCACTGTAAAATTCATACGTTACGACCTCCGTCATGGCGACTCTACTTTGATTATACACTATTCGCAAACAATTCATGTCTTTTCTACATGAATATATTCTATAGTTCGCAAAATTCAAGCTATGCAATAAGAATCACCGTTTCACATAAAAAGCACACCACCATAATTCCTTGTGATGCGCTTTTCTGTCTATTATAAACAAACATTCTTCCTATACTAATCTATCGTACCATATATTTTACGGATAGCCAATACATGTACGTTAATAAAGGTATATCATTTCCTTAAATCATGTATGCATATCTGTCGTATCACTTAACTTTCTTCTATTCTACATGTATAGCACTTTGTATATATTCCAAGAGTATCCTATTTTCTCTATCCCATTATAAACTCCTATAAATTCGCATGGACAAAACCCTTTTTAGGTTATACTATAAGAACAGTTGATTACTATGCACCGAAAGTGCATCGTGACAACTATTTGTGAGTTTTATTTATGTGTTACTCATATGTAAGGAGAAATCAAATTATTATGGAACTATTACGAACTGAGCAGCTTTCCTTCACTTCCGGGAATACCCATATCCGTTATCCCGACCTTGTGGTGGAAGCTAATAAAATGACATTTCTTTCCGGCCCCAGCGGTTGCGGCAAAAGTACGCTATTTCGTTTATTAAACGGTACACTGACCCAAACAGCCGGTCGTATTTTTTATCGTGGCACCGACACACTCACCATGGATACCTTGGAGCTACGTCGTCAAATTCTCTTAGTTAATCAACAAGCATATCTTTTTGATGGCACCGTAGAAGATAATTTCCGCATTTACAATCAATACCGTCATCAACCGGTACCGGCCAAGTCAGCCATAAAGGAATACCTTTACATCGCCTCGGCTCATTTTGATCCTACCCATGAAACCGCGCGCCTATCCGGCGGTGAACGTCAACGCGTATTCAATGCGGTAATGCTATCCTTGGGCGCTGACATCTACCTGTGGGATGAACCGAGTTCGGCTCTCGATACTATTACAGCTAATGCTTTTTTCTATCGCTTGCGCGCCTTCAATGCCGATCGCGGTATTACCTCACTGGTCATCACACATGATGATTCGCTGATTCCTACTTTTAGCGATGCCCTAATTACCTTAGATGCTCAGCGTCTTGGTAGTATATCATCGGCTACGGCTGCATCATCGACAAATCAACACGACTAATTGAGAAAGGAGTTACTTATCATGACAGAATCGCTAAGTATGCAGCTATCCGGATTTGCTTCCATCTATTTATTGCTGCTTATCGTCGGCGCTATTTTTAGAAAGTGCCATATTCAACAAACAAAATTCTTACTTCTTGCCAGCCTGCAAATGACCGTACAACTTATTATTGCCGGCTACGTACTATTATATATTTTTAAATATCCATCACCGATCTTTACCTGTACCTACCTGGCCCTAATGATTGGATTTGCCATTCATCGTGCCTTAAATAAAAATAAATGGCTCAACTATAAATTCAAATGGATTACCGTTCTTTCCATTTTATTAAGCGGTGCTTTTATCGTAGGATTTATGATGATTGCTGTTATTCAAAAAGATATTTTCACACCACAATATATTATCCCAATCAGTGGTATGCTGGTCAGCGCTATCATGAATGGTAGCACGTTAGCCCTGAAAGCCTTTCGTGAGTCCATGGACGGGCAGCGCAATCGCATCGAAGTATTGATGAACATCGGTACCCCGCCGCAAGAAATTGTTCACCCCTTCGTTAACCAAGCTATGGAAACTGCGTTATTACCTACATTGAACAACATGGTAGGCATGGGTATTGTTTCCTTGCCAGGCATGATGACCGGACAGATTCTTGCCGGTGCGTTGCCGAATGAAGCAGTACTCTATCAAATTACTATTATGATTGCAAACTCTACCGCCGTTAGCCTCGTATCCTTTGCTACTCTTTACTTTGGCTGTCGCACGTTGTGGAACGATCGCTATCAAATTACTATTCCTTCAGCTAAATAAGGAAGAGACCCTTTCTCCACTAAAAAGGAAACACTATACCTCGGCAGAAATTCTTTTATACATACACTAAAAATGTATGTACAAAACCCCGTCATATGTCCATAGAAGCTATCGCAACACATAGCTTTTTAGGACAATATAACGGGGTTTTATTATTACGCTTTTACAGGATCATGCTTCTACAGTTTCCTTCTTATCACTGTTAATTAACGCAGCATCATTATAGGCCTCCTTATCAAATGTACCCATAAGCTTATCCACGACAATAGCATTTGTCATGGAACCGCTAACATTTAACATGGTACGGCCCATATCGACAATCGGGTCAACAGCCAACACCGGAGAAATCATCCCGAAGTACGCGCCGAGTCCCGTACCGGATAAAGATACAGAAGCAGCCATCGTCGCCGTTCCCGGAATACCGGCAATACCCAAAGAACCGAGAGCAATAACGATAACACTCATTACATACATGGTCATATCCAACGGCACACCGGCTACATTAGAAATGTACACAATGCAAAGTGCCGGGAATACGCCGGCGCAACCCTGCATACCGGCCGTAGTACCAAAGCTGGCTACCGTATTTGCTGTCGCCGGATTTACACCAAGCTTACCGGTCAACGCACTTACCGTAGCCGGCAAAACCCCCATACTGGAGCGAGATGTAAAGGCTAACAGCAATACAGCTTTTGCTTTACGGAAATACATAATCGGGCTCACACCAAACATCATTAGCAGTAGGGACTGAACTACGAGCATAATAGCTACCCCCACATAAATTAAGATGATGAACAGCCCCATATCGGCAATGGCCTGGAATCCTTTTTGTGCCAATGTAGATGCTAACAAAGCCAATACACCGTATGGCATAAGACCGATAACAAAATCAGCTACCCACGAAATAACGAGATGCAATTCATTAAAAAGCTTGGTTACCATAGCCAGGCTATCTGTACCGGTTTGTTTAATCAATCGTGCCACACCACCGACAATAACACCGAAAACAACAACAGCGATAACATTTGTCGTAGCCATAGCATTCACCGGATTATTTGGAATTAATGCACGCAACGTATCTACAACCGGTTTAACTTCACGCATTTTAGAAGCACCGGCTTCTGCATTCATCCCGGCTCCAAGATGTGTAACAGATCCCAATACAAGACCGACAATCGCAGCGATAGCAACCATAATCAAGGCAACTGCCGCCGTAGAAGATACCAGCTTTTTAAGATTAGCGCCTTGGCTCATGTTCAAAATAACATGCACGATAGAAATAAATACCAAAGGAATAACCAACATGCGAATCAAATCAATAAATCCGCCACCGATGAGTGAAAACCACTTTGTGCTTTCCTTAATGTATACAACTTTCATCGGATCATTCGGGAATCCAGCGATAATCTGTACGGCAAATCCCAACACGGCCCCTAAAATCGTACCGGTAATAACCAATGTTCCAAAAGATGTCTTTTGCCGCTACAAATAAAATACAAATCCCAGCAAAATTAGAAACAGAATCAAAATGCCAATAGTCATCGGACTACTAATCATCAGAAACTGTTGAAAAAATGGTATATCCATACCTTTCACCTCGTATCAATAAATTCTGAATGTGACTGCCACATTATAGCACAGTTAAATTCCTATCACAACTATATAATTTTAAAGTTATTCTAGTAAACTAATGCAGATACACCGATGCTTTGCAGTCGTTTTGTTTCCACAACTTGTAGTATGCCTTATATATTCCAGTACACAAAGATACATTATAAAAAAACTCCGACAGCCTTCCCGCACCGGCAGTGTGCAGGAAAACATATCGGAGTTCTTTACCTATATTACTTTAGTATGTCCCACAATCATTATACAGGGCACACTGCATACCGATTAACGGCTATCTTCTTATTCTACCAAAATGAAAGTCACATTGATAGGACCGTGAACACCAACGACACGAACCAATTCAATATCCGCTGTATTGGACGGACCGGAAATATGCACCACATTAGACGGGAAATCCGCCGGGTTTTCACGATATGCATCCGCTAAAAGTGCCATAGACTGCGTCATACGCGGTACGATGGAATCCGTACGAAGTACAGCAATATGTGTCAACGGCAAGAGGCCGATAGAACGACCGCTTTCCTGCATACTCGGTTGAATAACCGTAGCTGTTTCTGCAATCCCCAAAATCGGGAAGGTGATCCCAATTTCAGCAACCTTTGCTTCATCGATATTAGCCTGACGACCTTTTGCCGGATCCCACTGTACAAAGTGTGCAACATCTTCGCCTACAGTAGCAAAGGCATCCTTTAAGCCGTACTGTTCAACTTCTTCGGTACACGGGTAGATAACTTTCCCGCCACCTCGTTCCTGAATTTCATTCAATATAGTGCCGGTTAAGCTGGCTTCATCAGTTACGATATATTTAGTGCCTACTTTTTCACATTCCGCCTTGAACATATCAATAATCTGTTCTTGCGTCATGTCCGCATACATCTTGCCCTGTGGACCTTTCTGATAGGCGTAGGGAGCTACATAGTTAGGGATTTCGCTGCGGCCTAACACATGAGAAATGCGGTGAAAAAATGCTTTGCGTTTTGCTTCATCCATTGTTATGTCTCCTTACTTTCTCTTCTTCGCTTCGTATTCAGCGTATACATCACGGAATTTCTTGAGTTTCAACGTGCCCATATCTTTGGCCTTCGTCCAACCACCTACTACCGGTAAGAGTTTAGTCCAGTCAGCCATAACACCGTTTTTACTCATCAGCTTCATACCGATGGCACCGAGCTTAGTACCATAGTCGAAGAGGAAGGAATTGCCGAATACAGTAGCCACTGTCTTGAAGATAGCTTCTTCTGCAGCCGGGCGCAAGTGTGCCTTATCCGCAATATTAACACGATGTTTCAAAAGTAATTCGTGGAGCGGAATCTTAACCGGGCAATGTTCCCAACATTCGCCGCACAGCGTAGAAGCATACGGAAGATCTCCGGCTTTTTCATAGCCTACAAGAAGCGGTGTCAATACGGCACCCATCGGCCCCGGATAAATAGAACCATATGCATGACCTGTAATATGACGATATACCGGGCAAATATTCATACAAGCACCGCAACGAATGCAGCGAAGCATAGATTCAAATTCACCGCCCAAAATATTACTGCGGCCGTTATCTACGATAATAATGTGAAGTTCTTCCGGACCATCACATTCACCCGGTTTTGCCGGGCCGGTAATCATAGAGTAGTAGTTGGAAATTTTCGCGCCAACGGAGGAGCGAACAAGCATTTCCATCATTACGTCCAAAGCGGCAAAGTCCGGTACCAATCGTTCCATACCCATAAGACAAATCATCGTCTTCGGCATCGAACTACTCATACGGCCGTTACCTTCGTTACTTACAATAGTAATCGTACCGGTTTCGGCTACGGCAAAGTTACAACCGGTAAAACCGATGTCGGCACGCAAGAAACGATCACGAATACGTTTACGTACAAAACGCGTCATTTCTTCCGGATCTTCCGTACCGTTGTAACCCAATTTATCATGGAATACCTGACGAATACGATTGCGTTCGAAGTGGAGAGCCGGAACTACGATGTGAGACGGCGGATTCCAGTCGGCCGTTTGAAGAATGAATTCAGCTAAGTCTGTTTCATTAACTTCTACGCCGTTATTCATTAATGCTTCGTTCAAACTAATTTCTTCGGATACCATCGTCTTGCCTTTTACTACCATCTTGGCATTCTTGGCACGTACGACTTCCATTACATATTCGTTGGCTTCCTTCGCATCCGTTGCAAAATGTACATGTGCACCGGCTTTTTCAGCATTTTCTGCAAACTGATTTAAATAGTAATCAAGATTCTTAAGCACATGGTCACGGATTTCGGCCGCTTCTTCACGGAACTCTTCCCATTCCGGAACCTGATCCACCAAGGCTTTACGTTTAGCATAGAATACGTCCTGCGCGGTCTGGATAGCTTTTACCTTAAAATCGTCGGCAAGACTTTCCTTTACGCGAGTCTTAAAGGGGCGCTGATCATATAAAATAGCCATCTTCCGTTCCTCCTAGCGACAATTTAATAGCTCTGCGATATGCATTACTTTGATGCGACGGTCAATTTCGCCGTCTTTGTACATACGATCCAACATACCTTCGATATTCATAAGGCATGCCTGGTCGCTACCGGCCACTACGTTTGCGCCGGATTCATAAATTGTCATCGCCTTTTCGCGCGTCATAACCGCAGAAATTTCAGGCTGTTTTACCGTAAAGGTACCGCCAAAACCGCAGCAACGTTCTGCACGATGCATCGGCAAATATTCGAGACCGCGAATATTTTCGAGAAGTTTCATCGGCTGTTCTTTAATCCCCATAAGACGAGTTACGTGGCAGGACTTGTGGTACGTTACTTTATCTCTGAAAGTAGCGCCTACATCGGTCACACCCAACACATCTACGATAAACTGCGTAAATTCATAGATGTGATCGCTCAATCGAGCGGCACGAGCGAGCCATTCCGGTTCATCTTTTAAAATTTCGCGATATTCATCGCGAATGGCAAAGGCACAGGATCCGGACATGCTTACTACATAATCGGCATTTTCAAAGGTTTCAATCGTATTCTTGATTGCTGCCTTGGCTGCCTGATTGTAGCCCGAGTTGGTAAACATCTGACCACAGCATACCTGTTTCTTTGGTACCGTGATATCACAGCCTAACCGTTCCAGCACCTGTACGCCGGCCATCCCAACGTGGGGATAAAACATGTCAATCAAACATTGTGAAAATAAATGAATTTTCATTTCCTCACATCCTCAACTTTCCTACGTACTTACACTTTAATTTGATTACCCACACTTGCGTATAACATGTCTCGCAACGCTGCCAGGCGGAGAGGCTTATGTATTCGCACGGAAATCATCAATCATCACCATCATTATATAGAATATTTTTATCAAAGTCCAAAGGTTTGCAATATTGGCAAATGTCCCTCTCCATATAACAAAAACGCATACACATTTTTATATAAAGTAAATACCATTATCCTACTATCCCAGTCAACATAAGGTTTATCATTATATTCTCATTTCAATTCACTTGTTTTAAGTCATTGAAAACCAATGACATCGGCAACATATCATCAATTATTTTTATATGCCTTGATTTGTTATTACAACCTTATATTTTCACTATTCAAGCATCATCTTATCACTTAACAGATCTCTTTCCAAACACGAATAATTACCTTTTCACATGCTGTTTCCCTATCTTGTATGCATTTCGCTCACACCGTCCTTCCTTGCTGCTAATTAAGTTTTGTTGACGAATCACTCGCGTCTAATTCATCCCTGCTCTTTATACTATAAATTGGTAAGATAACTGCAGCTAGAGTGTTACTGTGGTTCGTGATATAATCAGACCTGTATTATTGTTGGTTACATAATGTTGAAAGACAAACTATACACATGAGAAGGGAGTCATATCCTATGAAAAAATCAATTGTATTGCGTTATGCCGTACTGGCCTCATTAGTTCTTGGCGTAGGCCCCACTGCATCGGCCGCCTACACACCCTCATTGGCTGCTGCCGTTGCCTCTTCCGGTACCGTAAAAGCCACAGCTTCGCAAAGCACGCCAAAGACTGATACGACAACTACCGCAAAAACGGATACCAAAGCCGCTGTATCACCTACTAAAGCTGCCGAAGAAGAAGTAGCTCGTATTGCGGCAAAGAATAAAAATGTGGCCACCGAAAAAGCCAAAGCTGCTGCTAAGGCATTACCGTTCAGCGACATCGACGGTCATTGGGGGCAGGAAGCCATTCTTTACTTGCACAAAGAAGGCGTGCTCAACGGCTACACCGATGGTACCTTCCGCCCGAACGAAGCCGTGACAACAAACGAATTCACCAACATCTTTGCTAAATCATTGGACATAGCTAAGAAGCGCCTTGCTAAAGCTGACAAAAAAGATTCTGCCAAAGAAAAACATATGACTGCTACTGCAGCTTCTATTACGAACGGACTCATTACGGATGAAAAAGCCGATGGTATTTCCCGTCAAAAATTCGCTATCGCTGCCGCACGCTATGCCGATGCCTTGGGCATCACCAATATTCACGGAAAAAAAGCCGTTGCATTCAAAGATGCCGATGAATTCGGAGCCGGCGGTTTGAAAGCGGCTACACAATTAGCCCAAGAAGGCTATATCAGCGAAGGCGCTGACGTAAGCTTCCGTCCTCATGACTTCATTACCCGTGCGGAAGCTGCCGCTATTTTATATCGAATTGACACCGGTAAGAACATTAATGCAAAATCCGCTACACCGGCACCAACGGTCACTGCCGTAGCCGATACGAAAGATGCAGACACCATCCTTCGTAAAGAAGCAGCCGAAGAAGGTATTAACAATGATGCCGTTGCTACTTCTGCCGAAGCACAGGACACCTTGGTGGATGCTGCTTTCAAAGAATTAAATCGCCTATATAAAACACCGGGCAATATGCAAAATCATGGCGTAATGTATTGGAAAAACAATGTACTTCACATTGCATTAAAAAGCCAGGATGATTTGGACAAATTGAATGCACGCATCGAAAAGTTAGCTGCCGATGGTAAGCCATTCCTCAAAAACGGAGTTATCACCGAGCCTACTCGTTACAGCCAAGCCGAGTATGATCGCATTACTGCCAACTTTGAGCGCTACTATGCACAGCGTCAACCGGAAGGCAAAGTTGTATCTGCTTACCCGGATGTAGCTCATAACCAACTCATCGTCAACATCGATAAAGATTTCCCATACATGAACGATTCCATCAAAACTGCCTTTGGCAACAAGGTACGCGTCTTCTTACTTTCCCCTACCACTGACACGGCATCGGCTAAAGCGGCCGATAAAACCGGTAATTCATCTACTGCCGAAACCGCTCCGGCCAAGGAGGACGCATGAATCATTCACGCCATGCGATAACTGCTACATTGGCCGCTTTACTTTTAACAAGCAGCACAACATTAGCGGCTACCGATTCATCCGCGCCGATTACAGTTGTGCGTCCGGTAGTCGCCACGATTTCCACCGAAACAGCTAAGGATAGCGCTTCAATTCCCGCACCAATTCGTGTTGTTCGACCAAGTGAGGCTTCAAACGCCATACCGTTTAACGGTATGGTAACTTCAAAAGCAGTCGCAGCAGCTGCAATTCAAGGCAATACTGCCACAACGATACCATCCACTGACAAGAAAGTTGCCACCCACGCCATACACACGACCGGTACAGAAAAATCCGATAAAGCCATGGGTTCCATCGGCCTTGATACACTGCGGGAAGCTAAGAAATATATTTTCCGCGATGTTCCCAGTACATATTGGGCCGCACAATCCATTGCTACCATGACGCAACAAAATTTAATCAGCGGCTACTCCGACGGCACCTTCCGTCCCGATAAGCCGTTGACGCGAGAAGAAGCTGCTTCTCTTTTTAGCAAACTCATCAATGAACCATCAACGGTTATGATTTCCAGTACATTCTCGGATATTACTTCCGATCGTTGGTCGGCATTGGCCATCGAAGCGGTAGCTCGTAAAAATATTATCAGTGGCTACGGCGATAATACATATCGTCCGGAACAATTCATGTCACGCCAAGAATTTGCAGTGGTAGCCGACAACTACCTACACTATTTGGGTTATGAAACACAGGATCCTACCATCTTGGACAACATTGCCTACAGCGATCAGAAATTTGTAGCCTCTTGGGCTCAAGATGCTGTGCGCGAACTTGCATCACTTCACTTCCTACATTACAATCCGCGCAATTTATTTAATCCGGAAAAATATATCACCCGTGCCGAAGCTACGGAAATTACATATCGTATGACACAAGGTGATACAGGCAAAGCCTTTAAGGACACCTTAATGAAACAAAAAACCGAAGCCGCTGCCGACGCATTAATTGTACGCACCTTTGGTAAAAATTATGATTTCCGTCAGCACGGCGTAAAATATTGGAAAGGTGACACACTTTGGGTTGCCTTTGCTAATGCGGATGATGCCAAGGAATATGGTGCCGCCATCGCCTTTGCTACTGATAAATCTGATTTACGTCACTTGCGTTTAACCACGGGACCTTTGACACAGGCTGCTATTGATGACATGCAAACCGATGCAGCCTATGCATATCACCAGGCACTAGCCGACGGTACAATTCTTGACGTCTATCCCAACACGTCTGTTAAACAGCTCGTTATTGTCGTCAACCATTTACCGGACGCAGTGAAAAAAGATTTATCCAAACGCTTTCCGGATGTACAGTTTATCAACGAAGCAACTCGTGATTCACTCAGTAAGTAATATGTACTCATTAATGCCTGCTCACAAGTGTAATCACGTTCACGCTCTTACGTAGTATGCTTCTGACAACATATATTACGCATTATAAAATAAGAAGAGGACAGTCTTTTTACTGTCCTCTTCTTATTTTATATCCCGTATAATTCAGCAATACTTCCTTTTATTTATCGCTCAGCTTTCCCATCGGCAAATACAATGTACCGGCAGCTCGCGCCGCAATGTCACCTTGCTGGAAAATTAAAAATACATTGTGATCTTCTGTAGCATAAAACTCTTTTGGCACATTGATATCACGCTGCTTATCCTTCATAATACCGCTGTTTACAGCTGTTTTGAAATCTTCCGGTGCATCCGCCAATGCCTTCTGCAATTTTTCCTTATTCACTCCGCCAAAATCACTAAGCGATACTCGTTGACCACTGGTGGTATTAAAAGTAAATGCCTTTACAGTGTTATTTCCGTTGGCTGCTTTATCTTGAATTGTGTAGCTTTTAATAAGAACACTGAACAAACCGTTGCCATTTGCTTTCACATCATATGTAATGTACAAATTGGTAGCGTTGTCATTTTTTAAATTTGTCTTAGTCAAATCCTCTTGCAAATCTTCTACATAATCACTAATGGCTTTATTAATTTTTTTCTGTACCGTTTTACTTACCGAGGTCACTTCCGGATATGTAATATCCATATGATTTCCTTTTACTGCTACCGGCGACACTCCCACTTGGAGACGCTGATAAAAATTATTCGCATTCGGCGCCATCACCATCATGCTCGCGCGCGCTTCTTTATCACTGTTTTCTCGTACTGCTTTATTTGTAGTCGGCGCTGCCGTATCTGAAATTCGCGTACTTACAATTCCCGTTGTATTAACATTCGACGATACTTTTACGACAGGCATAGCTTCCGATGTCACGGCCGATGCATCATGAGCCATAGCACCGAAAGGCAACGCCATAACAGCTAATATTGCTAACTTCTGAGCATAACGCATATATTCCTCACTTCCTCCGATTACTACACCGGTACACACAACACATAACGATGATACTTGCTAATTATGTATATTATCGCATAAGACTATGAATTTTTCATTAAGACACCCAGTATACATTTAGTTTATTCTGTCATTGTCTTTCAAGAAAAGATATTTATTTCATTTTCGCACTACAATTCTCCCTACAACAAACACATCTCTATATATTGTACTTATTTTTAAGTACAATCTTGTATACACAATGTACTTCCTTGCTTTTTGTCCTTCTAAATAGTACAATTGTAAATAATTGGGTACGGGGTTTTTTTATTTACTGTAAGGAGGTTTTTCACAATGAAGCATGATTTTATGAGTCACGATCTTCATTTGCCGGAACTTACATTCCGCGGTATGCTTCTCGGTATTTTGATTACCGTCATCTTTACCGCATCCAATGTATACTTGGGCTTAAAAGTAGGTCTTACTTTCTCGTCCTCCATTCCGGCCGCCGTTATTTCAATGGCGATTTTACGTTTCTTTAAGGATTCCAATGTATTGGAAAACAACATGGTACAAACGCAGGCATCCGCAGCCGGTACACTATCCGCAGTTATCTTCGTATTACCCGGCCTGTTGATGCTCGGTTATTGGCAAGGATTTCCCTTTGCACAGACATTACTACTCTGTGCCTGCGGTGGTTGTTTAGGCGTTCTATTCACAATTCCGCTGCGCCGTGCTATGGTTGTTAACAGCGACTTACCGTATCCGGAAGGACGAGCTGCTGCCGAAATTCTTAAAGTTGGCAGTCAGTCGCATGATCCGTCCGCAACGACGAAGAGTTCAAGTGGGATGAAGGAAATCGTCGGTGGCGGTATTTTTGCCGGCATTATCAGCTTGTGTACTAACGGCTTCCACTTCTTAGCCGGCGAAATGAGTTTTTGGTTTGCCGTAGGGCGCGGTACTACACAGTTGCCGTTTGGTTTTTCCACAGCTCTTCTTGGTGCCGGTTACCTCATCGGTATTGCCAGCGGTATCGCTATTTTAATCGGTATGATTATTGCTTGGGCCGGCTTTGTTCCGTACCTAACTAACAGCTTACCGATGGGCGATGCTAAATCGCTAAGTGCCTTTGCCATGAGCGTTTGGAAATCCAAGGTTCGTTTTATCGGTGCCGGCTGTATCGGTATTGCTGCCATTTGGACTTTGCTGACATTGACCAAGCCTATATTGGAAGGTATGAAAATTTCTTTGCAAAGCATGAAGATGAGCAACGAAGAACGTGCAACGCATCGTATGGACACCGATATGAAGCCAACCACGGTAGGACTTGTATTCGTCGCTATTATCATCGGCCTTATTGTTTGCTTCTATTCATTTGTCAGTGCTGTTGATATCAGCCCGGTTCTTATGTGGACCTTGGTAGTATGCGGTATCGTAATTTCTCTCTGTATCGGTTTCTTCGTAGCTGCTGCTTGCGGTTACATGGCCGGTCTTATCGGTACCTCTGCCAGTCCTATCTCCGGTATTGGTATTTTAGGGATTATTATCTCCTCCCTCGTTGTATTTGCTATCGCCTCCGCAAATAATTTATTTGCTACGGAAGCAGGTACTAAATTTGCTACCGCTATGGCACTCTTCATGACAAGCGTAGTCGTATGTATTGCCGCAATTTCCAATGATAACCTGCAGGATCTTAAAACCGGCCAACTCGTAGGCGCTACACCATGGAAACAGCAGGTAGCTCTTCTCATTGGTTCTATCGCTGGGGCTATCGCGATTGCTCCGGTATTAAATCTTTTATATCAAGCCTATGGTTTCACCGGTGCATTACCTCGTCCGGACATGGATCCATCCGCCGCTTTATCTGCACCACAGGCTACCTTGATGACGACTATTGCCCAAGGTATTTTCAGTTCTAACCTTGATTGGAACTATATTCTTATCGGCGTTGGTGTTGGCATAATTTGTATTATCGTAAACTTAATTCTCAAGAGTACAACAGCCACACTTTCCCTACCACCACTGGCTATCGGGATGGGTATTTATTTACCGCCATCTCTTGAAATGCCAATCGTTATGGGATCTGTTATGAGTTACTTCGTAGGTAAGTACCTCGTTCAGCGTGCCAAAGAACGAAGCGGTGAATTAGCTGATGCCGATGTGGAACAATGCAATCGTCGCGGTGTGCTTTTCGCTTCCGGCATGATTGTCGGCGAAAGCTTAATCGGTGTACTTATTGCTATTGTTATCGTATTATCCGTTACATCCGGCGGCAGCGAAGATCCGCTGTCTCTTGTTGGTAAAGACTTTGCCAATACAGCCGAATGGTTAGGCCTCGCCGTATTTATTGGTGTTATCGCTTACTTCATTCGCTTGGTAGTATCTACTAAGTTCAACAAAGAAGAAGCACTGGAAATGAAACGCGTTAGCGAAGAAAAATAATAAATAAAATAAGCCTGTATATCTCAGCGGTCAAGTGCTATAACACGACACGCCTATGATATACAGGCTATTTTTATTTGTCAGAAGAAATATAATTTACATGCAACCAGAAATTTTCCTCTATTTCTAATGTACTATGCCATCACAATCATAGTGACAAAATATAATAATATTATTTCTGTATCGTTGCGGTAGTACCCTCCGCAGCCTCTTCATCCTGCCGGGCAGATATTTCGGTGGTTTCCTTAACAGTCGTATCAGCGTCTGTTACTATCGGTTGATTCTGCGCTGTTGACTCAGCCGGCATCATAGTTGCCATCGGCGCTGCCGGTTGTGCCTGTGCAAAATTAGTCGCAATGACCTGACCGGTAACCGCATCAAGCGACACGTCATAAACTACACCTTCATGAGTAGCCAAAGCTCTGTATATCGGGTGAAGAGCTACTTGCGATGCAGGTGCTTTCACCTGAATTAGAGAAATATCCTTGAACGTAAGCTGATCCTCCGGTATATTAACAGTTTTCGCTACAATACTGCGTGCCGTCGTTTCATCCAATATGGCCATCTGCTGGTGCTTTACTTTATTTGTTGTTGCCTGCTGCAAATTAGTTGACTGTTGTTCTGCGGCCGTCTGATTCTCCGCTACCAGTTGCGCCTGTACATTTTCTGACATCGCTTCATTGGTAGCTGTCATTGATGCACTCGGTGTTGCCGGCGATGCCTGCACATCATAAGATGCCGCACTACTGATACCAAAACCACCCATCACCGTTAATGCTAATGCTCCAGCAAAGGCTCGGCGACCCCATGTCTTGTAATGTACAGGAGATACGCTGCTCTTGATCTGTGTCATAGTTGCTTTTGTTTCTGTCTGTTTCATATACATTCCTCACCTTTCTGTTCATATCTATATACATCATACATAAGACTATACATCGTCTTTATTTACTATGTATCAAATTATATATTAACAATATGAAAATATAGTGAAGATAGTTATAATATGCATTCCACAACTACTATCGTTCCAAAAATCTAAATACGCTAATCTCTCGCGGACAATTCATACGCACCGGGAACCAATGCCCCGTCCCGTTATTGACATATCCATAATTATTACCATCGCGGTACATTCCCTTCCAATACGGTGTTCCTACTGGTACCAATGAATTACCGGCCACATTAATCTGACCACCGTGAGTATGACCACTTAAAGTAACGGGAATATTTCGTTTAAATGCATCGCCAATAAAATCTGGATGATGCGCCAATAAAACAACAAATGCTTCTTGCGGCACTCCTTCCAGAGCCGCTTCAAGATAAGATTCTCTCTGTGCCTGACTGCGCGCAAAAGAATAATCTACGCCGGCTAAATATACAGGCCATGAACCACCACTGAGTCGAAGCGATGAATTCCGGAATACACGCATTGATAAGGCCCCGAATGATTCTAAAATAAGCGGCACATTATGAAAGTACTCATGGTTCCCTAAAATATAGTCGATTCCATCAGGGATTTTAGGGAATAAGGCTTCCAATCGTTCGCATAGTCCCGGCAAAAAGTCAAGATTATCAATTAAATCGCCGGTAATTACCAGACGATCCGGATGTTCTGCCAACACTCGCTCCACAATCTCATCAAAATCATGCAAATCAATAAATGGTCCTATATGGACATCACTGATTTGTGCAATCCTATAGTTCTTCAAATACATCGGTAAGCTATCGAACAGTAGGTCATGATGAGTAACCACTAAATTTTGTGCACCTTCAAATGCCTTAACCGAGGCTCCGCCTATAGTAATTGCCGGAATAGCAATGGCCGCACCCTTTAAAAATGCTCGGCGCGATGGATTTGCCACGCCATCATCTGCGATTATCGTTCCTCTCGGATCATCTGTTGCACCTGTACTTACCATCTTTGTTGGTTTACAAAATCTGCACCACAACCATCCATAACCAACGAGAACTGCCATCAATGCCACCGTTACGGCAGCGCCGATCATATATCCGTATACTTCAATCGTCCAATTGCGCCAAAAGCCATACCATTCACCATGATATAAATGGCCCTGTGCAATTTGATAATATGCCGCTCCAAAAACAGCAACAATCTCTATCCCTAAAAGGCTCCAAAACCAACGTTTTTTCTGCGGTACTCCCCATAAACGCAATGGTAAATACGCCATGCCCAACATAATCAGTAAGGTACCAATACTCACAACTGTTAAAAAGATAACTCTCATGTATGGCGTCTCCTTCCTTATTCATAGCAGAATGTTACACGCACTATGATTAACAAAAAACAGTAAGTTTACCGTGAGGCCCGGCCCAAGGCAAAGTAGCAAACTCTTCTTTGCGCAGCCAACACCATCCCTCCGGTAGCGTCGGTAACGCGTTTTTTCCTTTACCTTCACTCCGTACTTTACTGTCATCCACGACTTTATTGCTATCCGTCTCTTTTACTTCTGCTTGTATGGACTCTAATGTACCCTCATATACATCCATAATCCATCGGCGATGGGAGAATACGTGAACCAGCTCCGTTACTTTTTCTTCTTTAATTACCACAGATAGTCCCAGTGCCGCCAACTCAGACTGTATAGCAGCTACACCTTCTTCGTATACATGTCGTCGATCATAGGTATTCGGCTTTGGCAATATCGCCGATGTACGGCGTTTACCTCCGGGTTTCTTTTTTACCTCAAACGCATCATTTGTAACTATATCCGAAAATAATATCTCTTCCTTGCGTGAGATATGCTCATCATTTTTCTTTGGTTCTGGCAAGGGTGCCAACTCGACAGTAGGAAACTCCCACATAGATCGCAATAATCCCCGATTCGGGCGCCGATGCAACAGATAATATCCCTTATAGGAAAAAAGTCCCACCCAAAGTGGGATGGTAGGTACTTTTGTATTTTTTATTCGCACCGGTAAATCCTTTGCCGTACCTGCTGCCAACGCTCGGCACATATTTGCCAATGGACATACTTCACAACGCGGTACTTTCGGAATACATACAGAAGCACCAAAATCCATAAGCGCTTCATTAAAATCACCAGGGCGATCATATGGCATTGTTTCCGACACTAAAGCTTCAATCTGTTTACGCCCGGCCGTTTTTAAAATATCATCGTGAATATCATACAGACGCGCATAGACGCGTAACACATTACCGTCCACAGCCGGTTCCCGTTGATTAAACGCAATAGATAGTACTGCTCCCGCCGTATATGCGCCTACGCCGCGTAGACTTTCCATCGCTTTACGATCGCGCGGTACTTGACCGCCGTATTTATTCACGACTTCCTGTACCCCAAGTCTTAAGTTGCGCGCTCGTGAATAATAGCCCAGTCCCTGCCAAGCACGAACCACCGTATCTTCATCGGCAGCCGCTAAATCTTCCATTGTCGGAAATTGCCGCATCCACTGCTCGTAGTATGGTCGCATCGCTTCGATACGAGTTTGCTGTGACATAATTTCCGATACCCAAATACGATAAGGGTCTTTACTTTCCCGCCAGGGCAGAGCCCGCTTGTGTACGTCATACCACGCGAGTAACTGTAATGTCCACGCCGGTATATTAACTTCATTTTTATTATTCATGGGAATACCCCTCATAAATCCATTCTTTACAGAGCACTTCATCCTCTAATTCAGCAATAGTTTCTACCGGTTGTAACCACATATGGTCTACTGCTTCATTATCATCGGCAAATGTAATAACGCCTTTCAGCCGATATCCCTTAAAAAGTTCCGGCAGCCAAACTCTGTCGCCTTTCCACATAGATTCATACGGAATATCCTGTATCGCAAACCATTGTGGTTCCATTTCTTCCGACATAAGCGGCAGTCCCTCATACTGAGAAATCATATACACATAACCGATATGAGTAAGCTCCGGTGCAGCAGGAAAAACAAAATCAAAAAGCGCTACTGCATCCAAATGATTTGGATCCGCTACCAACGATACCTCCTCAAATAATTCTCGCACCATACAATCGCGAAATATTTCACCATCTTGTACCTTACCGCCAAATCCATTATACTTATCTGCACCGAAGCCACGTCTCTTGCGCCCCAGCAATATATTTCCATTCCCATCAACGGGAAATCCTAATGTCGTTGGTTTCATTGTTCCTCCATTATTCTTCGTCGCGTTATTCATTGTAATTTTATATATATTATAACAATACTGCCAAAATCTACCAACATATGATAGTATAGTATCAGTGAGGTGTATTATGAATAATCCATTACTGTTTAATATTGCCATGGGGCGTACCAAACCAGAAAATATCCGCCACAAAGACGCCGACTGTCCTTTTTGCCATCCGGAACAGTTGACGGATATTTTAGCACAGGACGGCTCCATCATATGGCTCATGAATAAATATCCCGTATTGGAACGGACTTGGCAAACAGTTATCATTGAAGGCGATAACTGTCACAGCGAATACTCGCGCTTTCCCTTGGATAAGGCCGAACACGTCTTGTCCTTTTCGTTGGAAAAATGGCAAGAAACTATGGCGCGACCGGAATTTACTTCCGTTCTGTACTTTAAAAATTACGGGCCCATGTCGGGTGGCTCCATCCGTCATCCCCACAGCCAAATCGTCGGTCTTTACGACTACGATTATCGCGAGGACATAAAAGAATATCATCTTGATGGCTGGACCGTAGGCGAAACCGATGCTTATCGTATTACTATTTCCGATAAACCCATTATCGGCTTTTTCGAATTCAACATTCAGTTCGATCCTCATTGCCATCGACGAGTACTAGCACTCCGCATTCAACAAATCTTACGATATTTGTTGGGAGATTTTTCACGGTATGCTGCGTCATACAACTTATTCTTTTACGACCTTCACACCTCGCATTACTATGTAAAAATCGTACCGCGCTATTTAACGTCACCACTGTATGTCGGTTATCGTATCAGCCAAGTAGGTAATGACGAACGCATCCACTCTATGCTGGACGAACTGCGCGCAGCCATAAAGAATTGAGTATCTGTTTGCGTCATACATAATTAGTAACATATACTCGCTGATGAAAAGGAGTTTTTTATGAAAATTTTCGCCATTGGCGATTTGCATTTATCCGGTACACCACCACAAAAACCTATGGACGTCTTCGGTGAACACTGGCATAATCATTGGGAAAAGATTCGTACCCACTGGCAACAATCCGTCACTGATGACGACATTATATTTATCGTCGGCGACACATCGTGGGCCATGCGTCTTGACGCCGCTTTGGAAGATCTTCAATCTATCATGACCTTGCCCGGACAAAAATATATCATCCGCGGCAACCACGACTATTGGTGGACCGGTGTAAGTAAAATGACCAAAGTCACCGATGGTGGGTTGACTTTCTTACAAGGCCACGGACTTGCCGTACCGGCATCCTTAACACCTCAATCAGCCGTGCTTCTTGCTTTTGGCGGAACCCGAGGCTATTTATGTCCTAACGATGGCGGCTTCACTCCGGACACAGACGACAGCATTTATGCCCGTGAACTGCTTCGCACGGAAGCTGCTTTAAAGGAAATGGATACAGCTATAACAAAGCTATCGGCAACAACCGATGCTCCGCCACTACGGATATTGTTACTGCATTATCCACCGTTTAACGATAAAAATGAAGCCAGCGGATTTACAGAGCTAATGGAGCGCTATCACGTAGACCACTGTATTTTCGGACATCTCCACGACAGCCTTTCTTTTTCTCGTATTCCCGAATCGACCGGGCACACGCGGCTCCATTTAGTATCTGCGGACTACATGAATTTTTCATTAAAACAGATTTTATGAAACAATGATTACAAAATAAATTCTATACATTGATTAATAGGAGAGACTATGAGTCGCATTCACAAAGAGCATCTACAGGCCGGCTACATTTTCGGTGATCCGACCAACGAAGAATATATTTATCTACCCGCCGGCGAGGTGGGTACTGACGCACCTATGTGCGTCATCGAGCGCGGTTCCTCCCGTGAAGATATTTCTTTAGATGAGGCAGCGCACTTAATTGATACACTTACCTTGAAAGCCTGTCACCATCCTACGTTAGGAAGACGCTCCTTTTAGAAAATAATCATACACAATTCTTCTATAAAAATATGCCGCGCAAACGACACATAGCATTCTGTCGTTTACGCGGCATATTTTATATTCCCAGGATATGTACTATCGGCTCATACACGATATGTAAAAATCCCCAAACACCAAGCCCGCACGCAGCGCCCACCAAGGCACCGTTAATACGTATCCAGCTTAAATCATCCTCCACCTTCGACTCGATAAAATAAATAAATCGCTCCGTAGACAACCCCTTCAATACCTGTCGCACTATAACGCCAATAAGCGCATGCCCCTGGTAAAGCACATATTCTGCCAAACGATGACAAGCAGCTTCCAATTGCTTTCTAATCTGAGGACGAGAACCATAGACTTTCCATAATTCCTGTAAGGATTGCTCCAATACTGCCGCCGGAGTTTCTTTAGTAACCAGTTCATCCACATAAGGGCAAACGTAGGTGAGAATAACTTGCTCCCAATTTTCTTCCGCAATCCATTGTCGGAAGGTTTTATCAATGGTGCCTGTAACCGTGCTGTTATACGCCATAGTTTCTATCGGTATCACCCACTGTTGCATCCAAACCAACCGTTCCCGACTGCCCGGTTGCTTCCACCGTTCTAATAAACAATGTAATTCATGTAGCAAAGAAACGGCCATATCTCGCGCATTAATAATGTCCGTTGCCTCTGACAAACCAATAATAAGTGCCTTCCACAGATCATCTTTCTTCTTTTGTATTTCCTCATCAATAAGATTGGCCACCCATTGAATAACACCGGGCCTGTCTAACTGCTGTTGTAATTCATCAAGCCATTTTATAATAATTGCTTCATGTCTATTTTCTCTGCACACCGCAAGCAACCATTGTTGTAGCGGTCCGACAATCGACTGCTGCTCTAATATACTACGCAATTTTCCACCGCCCCATTTGGCCCATTCAGCTTGCGTACGCTGCTGCCAAAGTTGTAAGAGCCCTATCTGCAGCAATGATTGTAATTGCGCTCGTCCCTTAGTTCCGGTAATATATCGATCCAATAACGGCATAAACCGTACTGTTGCCAATGCCATCTTACAGCGTTCTAAGGTAAGTAATTTTGTATCCGCCAGTTGAGCAATTCCTTCAATAAGCCTATCTTTATTACGCGGAATCAATTCTGTATGATACGATACTCCCAACGGTTTTCTGAATAAAGCCGTAACAGCAAACCAATCGGCTACGCTGCCGATAAGTGCCGACTGTACTACCCAGTACAAGGCTTCATACCAAACAGCGGTCGTATAGAATTGTCCGATAAAAACAAACGTGTATAGCACTGCCGACACCAATAATACTCTGTCGGCCCAGCGTCGTCTCACACCTTTGGTGTTCATACAAACAAACTCCTTCGTATCACTTCCGCCACCATATAAAATACACCGCCTAACATGGCCCCTACCAACGAACCATTAATGCGAATCATCTGCAAATCATAATCCAGTTTATCCCGCACAAGAGTAGCAAGTTTTTCCGGTGCATACGCAGACATTTCTTTTACCACTGCGGTATCCACAAATCGACGTACCCGGCGCAACCACGGTACCATGCTTACCAACACAACCCGTTCCACGGTTGCCAAGCGTCTCTCATCTGTTAATAACGCTTCCGCATACTCTATGATTTTTATTTCTGCCATAGCCCAAAGCGACTGACTTGATGTAATCATATCTTCGGCTGTTAATTCCTCCAGCCGATTGATAACCCAATGATCCTTTTTAGACTCTATATATGCTTGCCATGTCGAGTTATGCGATAGCTCATTAACCACGCCGATAGCTTTGGCATACACATATTGTCCCAGCGGCGATACTAAAGATTCCTGCGATGCCAAATATGCAGCCCCTTTTTGCTGAATTAAATCCGTAATATGTTCCGGTGACACGCTGTCACCTCCAAAAGCCAATGCAAGCTCACGCCAAAAAGAATCCTCTGCATAACGATTCATCATAGCTGCTACTACGCTGGCAATATACGGGCGCAACCCATTGGCTTGTATCAATTGTCTGAGTAAGCGATTTATATAAAGCCATAGTACGGAAGCTGTCTGCGGCTTCAAAAGACTCCGACAAAAATGAATTAAAAACGGAGTCACCTGCCAATGAGCGACTCCCCTCATAGCCGTCCGGCGCAGCTCTTGCCACAATGGTTCCAATTCGACGGTATTTGCCACCTGTTTGCACATACTGAGCAGTATTTTCTTCCAGTACAGTCTACCGTCATCACTCAAGAAATATACCACTATACGCTGCACCACATGTTCACGTTTAATAACACGATACATATGCGGCACTCGTAATAGTTCATCCACCATCATCACCCGAGCCATTTCGATAAGGCGTCCTTTGCTGCGCGGAATTAATGCGGTCTTATATTTGATTCCCAACGGTCTCTCAAAAAGAGCGGTTACTGCATACCAATCGGCCAATCCCCCGATCATAGCCGCCCCGAATACATGCATCAAAAAAGCAAAAAAGGGATGCGCCCGGAAAGGATATACGCCAAGAAAACCTATAGCCATTGCAATTAATAGTAAGGTAGCATACTGTCGCCTATGTTGTTTTACCATCGTTCTTCCTTCCGTCAGTAGCTGCGATTGGCATCGATACTGACTCATAGCGTTGTCATATCGCCGTCTTTGTCCGGAATCCATAAAGGCATATCCTCATACAAAGCCTTAAAATATAAAGACGGCTTCCATTTTGGACCATTGGCATGCATGGGCACGAAAAGCTGTTTCACCTTAGCCACATGTAAAAACTCAATAGGCCCCCACTCGCGGGCTGCTTCGAGACGGGCATCTACCGGAAACATAACCACATCGGCTTGCATACCACGCACCCGTTCAAATTCCTGCACCGCATAGTTCCGAGCAAATCGATTATTTTCATCGGTATCGCCTAACCAATGCCACCAATTCAAATCACCTGCGTGAAACACCGTATATTCTCCATTGTTTACTAAGAAGGAGCCACCTTCATCAGTGGAACCATACATGGTCACCATTACCTGTCCCAGTAAAACAACGTTCCCTACATCCATAACCGTAGTGCGATTCTTAGGCATCCCTTCATGAGGTACATCGCGATGCACAATATATCGTGTCGTTTCACCATTATCAAAATCCAAAATAGCCGGTACATAATGATCGCCGTGCCAATGACTGACAAAAAACCAAAGTTCCCGTCCCTTTTGAGCAAACCATTCTATAATACCGGCCGGATCCTTATAATAATCGAATACATATACGCGGTTGCCGTCATCCCAAGCAAATCCGCTGTGATTTAAGTAATATAATTTCATAGCTATCCATCCTCAAGCATAATATTATTTTAATTTTATTGTGAAAGTATCGTCTTTCCTATTAATCGCCTGTCACCACACAACTATCGATGACAGTTCAGTTTTACATTCTATGTAAACCAAATTATCCAAATGATAATTTTATTAATTATGACTATATTATACCACTTACCTATGTAAAATAAAAACTCCGCTATATCGCGAATATGCGATATAGCGGAGTTTTTCATGGCCCAATCTCAAAGATAATCATTGTTAAATCAGAGCCAACATATGCAATTATAATTAGTCGATGCTTTCAGCGGCAGCAATAGCAGCTACGTCAACAACATCCTGTGCGAAGCAACCGCGGGACAAGTCATGTACCGGTTTAGCCAAACCTTGAATCAATGGGCCAAGAGCCGTAGCACCGGCAAAGCGCTGTACCAACTTGTAACCAATGTTAGCAGCCTGTAAATCCGGGAAGATAAGAATATTAGCACGACCGGCTACTTTGCTATCCGGAGCTTTACGGGATGCAACGGACGGTTCAATGGAAGCATCCAACTGAAGTTCGCCATCGAAATCAAAATCAACATTGCGGCCCTTCAAGATATTAACAGCTTCTACAACTTTATCTACTTCCGGAGAAGAAGCGGATCCCTTTGTAGAGAAAGAGAGGAATGCCACGCGCGGATCGGCCATACCGGCTACTTTGCGAGCTTTTTCTACTGCAGATGTAGCAATATCGGCAAGCTGTTCGGACGTCGGGTTCGGGATAACGCCGCAGTCGGAGAATACGAGCATACCATTATCACCATACTGCTTAGCATCGGTGAACAAGAACATAGAGCTGGAAACAGTTTTAAGACCCGGTTTGGTTCCCACTACCTGTAAAGCAGCACGTAATACATTAGCTGTCGGGCTAGCAGAGCCGGCTACCATACCGTCAACTACGCCAAGACGAACGAGCATAGCTCCGAAGAAAAGGCAATCGCCAAGCATTGTTGCTTTTGCTTTTTCCTGAGTCATACCTTTTTTAGCGCGTAATTCAACGAAAGTATCTACCATTTCGCCAAGACGATCATACGTTTCCGGATTGATAATTTCCGCACCTTCTACAGAAAAACCGGCTTCTTTGGCAGCCGCTTTGATTTCGTCCGGATTACCTACCAATACCGGTGTTACGAAACCTTCTTTGACGATGGTCTGCGTAGCTTCCAATACACGTACATCTTTATATTCCGGCAATACAATTTTTTTGCCTAACGGTTTTACCTGTGCTTTTAAGTTCTGTACTAAATCCACGTTATCTTCCTCCTTATGATGAGCGACATTCAAAACGTTCGCTTGTAACGCCTCTATTATATCAAATATGCAAGAGAGATTAAAGGTTTATTTGTCATATCCTACATGCTTTGTCAACCATAGTCCAATGCCTAAAGCGATGACACCGAGCACGGTTAAATAAGCCACTACGCCGGGCCAGCTCCAAAATGTTAAAAATTGTCCGCCCAACGATCCAAACACACTGGCACCGATATAATAAAAGAGCATATATAAAGCGGTAATCTCCGCCTTATCCGCCGAATCTAAACGTCCCGCCCAACTGCAAGCTGCCGAATGCGCACCGAAAAAGCCAAAGGTAAAAATGCCAATTCCCAACAACTTAATTACAATCGGCATAAATACGGATACCAATGAACCGACAAGCATGCAAATCACAGACAGACAAATAACCTTACCATTACCGATAGAATCCGACATCATCCCCATAACTGTCGATGACACGGTTCCTAACAAATACAACAAATAAACAAAACCGATGGCAGTCTGACTAAAATGGTACGGCGGAGCTAATAGTATATAGCTGATAAAATTATAAACACAGACAAAGGATCCCATAATCAGCATCGCCACCACATACACGCCTACCAGATTACGGTTACTCAAAATACGGCGCCCTTCATTCCACAATCGATGCCACGGAATAGGCGGCTGGCGCACAGCTTTCGGCTTCGGCAGTAACACCCAAAACAAAAGCCCTAATACAATATATAAAATTGCTTCGATAGCTAATGCATATCGCCACGACATATAATCTGTCAGAGTACTGAGAAGGATTCGCCCTACTAAACCGCCTACCGAGGTACCGCTCACATAAATACCCACTACGCCTCCAATGATGGATGGATCGAATTCTTCATTAATGTAAGCCACTGCCATTGCCGGAAATCCGGCTAACAGCATACCTTGGCACAACCGCATCAGCAGAATAAGATGAAAATACGAACTCACCGCAATAAGCACCGCCAATACCGATGATAAGAGCAAACCGATAACCATCGTCAACCTTCGTTCCAATCGATTTGCCACACCGGCAATTAATAGCATTGATGCTGCCATACCACCGGTGCCAAACGAAACGGCCAAACTCGCCGTTGTCGGCTGCAATGTAAATGTTTTAGCCAGTACAGGAATAATCGGCTGTACACAATATTCGACACCAAAGGCAATCAAACTACCAATAAATAAAGCAATAATCGCTTTATAATACTCCGTCGTTTTACTTTGTATACGCTCCACATTCTCCACCTCCACACAGGTCTTTTTTCTCTAAAAGCTATACTTTTTATTACTATCATCCTTTTAGTATACTTTTTATTCATGCATCCCATGCTTTCTAAGTACAACTCTGCTATAATCTAATTATACTCCAAAGTACATCCTCGTGCGACGGAGATACCTATTTTTTATTGTACTTATATTTTTTAGGATCTATTATCCAGGAGTAAAATCACTATACTCCCATGCTCGAAAGGAGATGAGATGTATGTCCTCACCATCTGAAGCAGTACCAAAACGGACAAAGCTGCAAAACGGCGGTCTTATAGCCGGTTTTCTACTGCTCATCGCCATCTTATTGATTCCTACCGCACCCACTCTGACCAGTGCGGGGCATCGTATGATTGCCATTTTATTTTTCTCCATTGTCATTTGGATGACCAGTGCCGTATCCTATCCGGTCAGCGCCACCATGATTACAGCTCTCACGGCAATGCTTCTCGGCACATCGCCGGATATGGCTAACCCCGCTAAGCTAATGGGAACAAAAAACGCCTTGTCCTTAGCTATCTCCGGTTACTCCAACACAGCTTGGGCATTAGTAGCCGCCGCTATGTTTATTTCGGTAGCCATGACCAAAACCGGTTTGGATCGGCGTATTGCTATTTCCGTTTTATCCAAAGTAGGAACTAAAGTAAGTCGCATTTATATCGGTGTTATCGCCACCGGCTTTATTCTCTCCTTCTTTGTCCCCAGTTCCACGGCTCGCTTGGCCTGCCTCATTCCGATTATTCTCGGTATCATCGAAAACCTAGGCGTTAATAAACACAGCCGTTTCGCTTCGCTGCTCGTCATCGGAGCTGCCCAAGCCGATACGCTTTGGAACATCATGGTTCAAACCGCAGCTGCGCAGAACCTCATTGCCGTAGGTTTTATTAACAGTCAGCTTCATACTCATATCAGCTGGCTCAACTGGTTATTGGCCGCAGCCCCGTTCTCCCTCATTATGGTCGTTATTTATTACTTCTTATCCTTGAAGCTTATCAAACCGGAATTCTCGGAGCTCCCCGGGGGCAAAGAACAAATTCAGCGCATGAAGGATGCTATGGGTCCCATGAGTTTTGACGAAAAGAAACTACTCACCATCTCCATTATTCTTCTCGGATTCTGGGCTACCGGCGGTAAGTTGCACAGTTTCGATACATCCACAACAACTATCGTTGCTATTGCGCTTTTCTTTATGCCTGGCATTGGCATTATGGATTGGAAATTCGCTCAACCTCGTATCGGTTGGGGTTCCATCGTTATGTTCGGTGTCGGCATCAGTCTCGGTACGGCACTGTTGAAAACTAAAGCTGCACTTTGGTTGGCCGATGCTTTCATCAATGCCTTCTCCCTCGATCAGGCCGGAGCTTTGGCCCTCATCGCTATTATTGCTGCCTTTCTCATTTTAATTCATCTCGGCTTTGCATCAGCCACCGCTTTGGCAGCTGCCATGATTCCTATTGTTATTTCTATATTCCAACGTGTTGCCTTGCCCGGCATTGACGCTGCGGCAGCTACAATGATTTTACAGTTCTCCGTTTGCTTTGGTTTTATCTTACCGGTTAACTCACCACAAGGGATGGTGGCCTATAGCTCGGATACCTTTGAAGTAAAAGATTTCATCAAAACCGGCGTACCAATTACTATCATCGGATATATTTTGCTAGTGGTTATGGCCGCTACCTATTGGCATTGGTTGGGATATGTATAAAAACATTTAGTACTATTTACTAGGTTCTTCTATTTAATAGTTTTTAATTTATTATAGAAAGCGTTGCTCGCAGGCACAGATAAATAAATTCCAGCATTTATTTCTTCTCTACTGTGAACAACGCTTTTCTATATTCTTTACGTATACCCAACTATTTCTAATAGCTGACTCCGTCGGTCGCACCGATACTTTTAAATAACTTTGCACACTATCATACAAAATATCATTCTTTCCAATCTGACCTATCCATGATGAGGGATAGGAGATTTTAAACATTCCTACTTGTACGAAATTATCATAAAACATACAGAAATTATCGTTTGACGGTAGTCGCTTGCCATTCCTATCATAGATAAACTCATACTGTATTAAATCCGTCGGTAAAGATACATTGAAACCTTTGCTGCCATGAACACAGCTAAAAATATGTCTGCCTATTTAGATTCTGCTTTTTCCTTTGAAAAAATTAGAGCTGAACTTCTAAATGTGCATTCTGCTTTTTATTTTCTACATGATAATTCGAGTCTAGTCGGATACTTAAAGTTAAATGAAGCTATTGAGTTTGTGAGACACCGTAATCAGATGTAAACAAACACATATAACTAATATGATGACCCTCCTACAATACGTTAGTATTACTGTTATACTACCATCATAAGCTGTACATTTTCTATGCGATATGCTATACTACCAATGTTTTTCGATATGGATAATAGGGAGGGACTCATTCATGAAAGAATTTATCAAAGGCTTTAAAGAATTCGCCATGCGCGGCAACTTTATCGACCTGGCTGTCGGCGTAGTTATCGGCGCCGCTTTCGGCAAAGTTGTCTCCTCGCTCGTTAGCGATATTATTATGCCGCCTATCGGTGTACTGCTCGGAGGTATTGACTTCTCCGACTTCTTCATTACCTTAAACGGTAAGCATGTAGCTACGTTGGCCGAAGCTAAAGCCGCCGGCATTCCGGTATTGGCTTACGGTAGTTTCCTGAACGCTATCGTTCAGTTCTTAATCATAGCCTTTGCTATTTACGTTGTTATTAAGCAGGTAAATCGCTTATTCCCTAAACCGGCTCCAGCACCGGAAGCGCGCAAATGCCCGTTCTGCAAACAGGACATCGCCGATGACGCAACCCGTTGTCCGCATTGCACGTCTGTTTTGGATGAAACTGCTACAAAATAATATCTACCAAAGAGAGCGCCCCTTGCAATTCACGCAAGGGGCGCTCTTTCTATACACGCATCAATACAATCAAATGAATTCTACGTTATCCTGTTATTTATAATATATTACTTAATAACCAATACCGGACATTTAACATGAGCGATAACATGACTGGACACACTGCCAAGAATAAATCCCATAACTGCGCCTAATCCGCTACTGCCCATAACGATAAGATCTGTACCGCGTTTTTCTGCCAAATCAACAAGATACCGTTTCGGAGAACCTACCGCATAAATCGTTTCCACATCAATATTCTTCGGCAAGCTATCTTCGATAGCGCTGAGCATATCTTCACCATGCTGACGTGCAACTTCGCGAATAGCACCTTGTACTTCCTTCCCCTGCACTTCCGCACCTTGACGATCTTCCATCGCTTTCAGAATCCGTTCACTAGCTTTTGGCAATGCCGCATAGGAGTAAGAAAACAAATTTTGCGCATCCACTACATGAACTAATACAAGTTTGCTACCGTGAAATTGCGCCAATTCCACCGCTTTATCCAACGCACGCATTGCATTGTCAGAACCATCCATAGGAACCATAATTTCTTTATAACCAGCCATACTACGCGCCTCCTTTAAAGGACAACAAGCACACCCGCAACCTATGAAACTCTTTTCTTACCTTGATTATACGCTACCATGATTGAAAAAGCTAGTTATCTTGCAATTTAAATATAAATTGATACTATTCGTGTTTACCACCATTCGTTGATATACGTATTTTCTCTGGGGAATACCATATCCAAAGCGGTTACTATGTCAGCAGATGCTTGCAAGCGCCCTTCATATACCAAGTCCGATGCATCGAGCCGCCCCATGAGAAGAAGGCTAAGCCCACCTATAGTAATCGTGGCTTCCGCATGATCCGGCATATTACTGATTTTTTCTGCACTCACACGATTACCACCCAATGCCAAGCGATAGGTCCCCGTATTCCACGGTGCCAGAGTATCGGTGAGTCCCAAGGTAATTTCTTTTTTTATTTTACTCTGTCCATCACATTCCTCCAACGGCCGTGCCGGCACCTGAGCAAACGCATCACTAACGTCTACAATACGGCTCATCATAAATGGCATTGTCGCATACCCTTGCTTTCCGTTGGGATGAAAAATATATGACGTGTCCTGCAGCCCTTCGTTCCATCGCACGGACTCTCCCTGCGAGCGATGATTATAAAGGTAATTCAATAAACTTTTCTGTGCACGCCGCGTAGTATATACCATTTCACTAACCATAATTTCCGGCTCACCCAATTTATATGCCATATAGCCTTCCACGTTTCCCTTTTCATCGTGCACATAAGCAACCTGCACACCTTCAGCAGTAAAGCTTCCCAGCAAGCGGCGCCATTCTTTTTCGCCGCGCACGGCATAGCCGCTCAGCTTTTTCGTGTATACCTCATATACCGGCGCCAGTAATGTCCACTCTTCTTCGCCGGCTAACAAACCATATGCTAATTCTTTACCCGACAAAGATCGCAACTCTTCCAGCGGCATCGTCCGCACCCATTGATGAGCATATAAATCCCACCCATATTGCTGATAAAAAGCGGCTTTCGATGGCATAAGAATTGTTAATCCTTGGTGACGTCGACGTAACTCCGTCAGCGCCGCGCTAAGGAGCTGCCCTCCCAAACCTCCGCGCCGAGCAATAGGATGTGTCGCCACACCAACCATATAACTGACCGGTAATTCTGCACCGCGCACGCATAATGCATACTGCCGCAAATGAACCGTCGTCAATACTTTTCCGTTTTCTTCACCGACAAGCGTATGTTCCGGTTCATAGTGCTTACCAAAATAATATTGAAAAAACGGATTATCTGCCGGTTCGAAACAATAGGCCCACAAGTCTTTGACTTGATCGTTTATCTTACCTATACGCTTTTCCGCCTCGGACGCCAACATATAATTCATAGCCATAACCTCCTTATACTGTGTCTGTTGTCATTACATTTTACACAAAAAGGAGTCCCCCAAAGGGACTCCTTTTTACATTGCATCGTCGCAATGGTCTTATTCTGCCGGTAACGGACAAATATCGGAATAGACGGCATCATATTTTTCCGCAAAATGATCCGGATGATAGGATTCCTTTGCCTTGCGAAGTCCCGGTAAGCCCATATCTTCTTCACGGTTGATAAACTCGTAATTAGCAAACTCATGACGAATAAATTCATTATTAATCGCCTGATACAAGCCGCGGATTGTAGGATTCGCCTTTTCGATATGAATTAAGGCAATGCGGTCATTCAACGGTTCACCAATAGTAAAGGCCTCTACACGACCAAATAACTTAATGGCACCACCGACTAAGCCCAATTCATCCCAGTGTTCGAACAGTAACTTAATGGCTTCCAATTCATCTTCAATGCCTTCTTCATGATGTGTTTCCACCCACGATTCAGCGGTAGCAATGCAATCCGCAAACAAATCTTCCGTCAACGGCATATATTCGTAATTGGTATACTGCATACGGAACTGATTCAAATGGTTTTTCTTCTGCCGTAATTTTTTACCGGACAAATTAATCAAGTCCTGTGATTTATAAATATATTCAAAATTGTCACGGTCCGGCATAAATTCATAGCAATCCGGGCAAAGCTTTTGCATACGTTCCATGATAATAGGGTTAACCCCTTTAAGCTGGAACTTTAAATTATTTTGCTTAAACCATTCTTTGGCCCGTTCTAATCCGTCGACAAATTTTGCATCCTTACCGGCAAACGGTGGCAACAAGAACGGATCACGCTTACCACCGCCGAGAATGTAGAGAACACCATCCTCTTCCGCCCAGCGAATACCATACGGATCCTGCCACATGTACAATGTTGTAAAACAATTATCGGATGCTTCATAATGATGCTCTGCAAAGTACGCATCAATAAGTGGTTTATCTTTTAACTCAAAACGCTTAAAGTCTAAAATAAGACTCGCCTCCTATATCTATAATTTCATGCTCTGCGCTGCGCATCGGCGCAAACACATATATTTAAAAAATTCGGTTACGCTTAATTATACTATAGAAGTCAGTTTTGTAAAATAGGTTTACAAAAATTTTGTACAATTATTTTGCGTATCATCCAAAGTAAATATATTCTCTATTGTGGTCCATTGCTATGGAAACGATACTAACTATAATATATCTTTACTATTCTTACTGCCCATCTTCGCATAGGCTACAAACGAAAAGGACCGCACAGGTACCTGCATAAAGCAGACCCTGCCTGCGGCCCTTGCCGTTATATATACTGCGAAATCAATCATTAACAACGGTATAATAATCTTCGCCTGTGTATTTATTCTTCTTCTAATTCAGATTTAGCAATAATTGCCACCGAGGCCACCTTATCGCCCGCATCAAGGCTTTGCGTTTTTACGCCGGAAATTGCTTTGCCTTTCTTCACTGCAATATCCTTCATATCAAAGCGAATAATCTTACCTTGTTCGGAAATAAGCATAACTTCATCATGGTCGGTAACAATTTCTACAGCCACTACATCACCGGTCTTATCAGTAATGCGGAAATTCTTCGTTCCCTTGCCGCCGCGTTTCTGAAGTCCATAAGCATCTTCGTTATTGCGTTTGCCAAACCCTTCTTCACTGATAGTGAATACTTGACACGCATCACCAGAATCGGTAATCACACCGGCACCAACAACTTCATCACCGCTGTTCAATTTAATACCGCGCACCCCTTGTGCGGATCGTTTCATAAGTCGTGCATCTTCCTCGCTAAAGCGAATCGCCATACCTTTACGGGTGCCGATGAGAACATCCTGACCACCGGTAGTAATGCACACGGAAATAAGGCGATCGTCTTCACCGAGAGAAATAGCATTTAACCCGCTGCGACGAATATTCCGATATTCTTCGATGCTGGTACGTTTAACCACACCTTGCTTCGTCACCATAAAGAGATTGAGATCGTCCGACACTGTTTCAAGATCAATCATGGTCGTTACGGCTTCGCCTACATTGAGAGGCAGTACGTTGATGATGGCCGTTCCCCGTGAATTACGGCTGGATGCCTCAGGTACTTCATAACCCTTTAAGCGATATGCTCGGCCGGCCGTAGTAAAGAAGAGCAACGTATTATGCGTCCGCACGTGGAGAATCTGTACCACGTAATCATCTTCCTTCGTCTTCATGCCGACCACGCCGACTCCGCCTTTATGCTGATTGCGGTATACGTTTGCATTCATGCGCTTAATATAACCTTGACGCGTCAAAGTTATAACCATTTCTTCGTCTGCAATGAGGTCTTCCACATCGAGCTCGGACGTATCCACAGTAATTTCACTGCGCCGTTCGTCACCGTATTTGTGTTTCATGTCCGTCAACTCTTCTTTGATAATACTGCGCTGACGATCTTCGCTGGCTAAGATGGCTTTCAAATCAGCAATCAACAATTCCAACTGTTTGTATTCTTCTTCGATCTTTTCACGTTCCAAACCGGTCAAGCGGCGCAAACGCATATCGAGGATGGCTACCGCTTGTTTTTCGGTAAGACCGAATTTACTCATCAATGCATTCTTGGCAATTTCATCGGTTTCGGAAGCACGAATCGTAGCAATCACTTCATCAATATGATCGAGAGCAATGAGCAAACCTTCTAAAATATGTGCTCTTGCTTCGGCCTTATTTAATTCAAATTGCGTACGGCGTACGATAACGCCTAAGCGATGCGCAATATAATGATTCAAGACTTCTTTCAACGTTAAAATCTTCGGATGGCCATCCACCAAAGCCAACATAATTACGCCAAACGTTTCCTGTAATTGCGTATGCTTGTACAATTTATTAAGCACGATGTCCGGCTGGATGTCTGCGCGCAATTCAACAACGATGCGAAGCCCCTGGCGGTCGCTTTCATCGCGCAACGCGGTAATGCCATCAATAACTTTGTCGCGACTCAAAGCGGCAATGGATTCGATAACGCGTGCCTTATTGACCTGGTACGGAATTTCCGTAACTACAATGCGATGCTTGCCCTTGTTCATTTCTTCAATGCGGGCACGGGCACGCATTTTAATACTGCCACGGCCAGTGCTGTAAGCTTTCTTAATACCGTCGCGTCCTAAAATCAATGCGCCCGTCGGGAAGTCCGGTCCCTTGATGGCTTTCATCAAATCCGTTACTTCCACATCCGGATTATCGATAAGCATAATAAGACCGTCTGCCACTTCGTTTAAGTTATGAGGCGGAATATTGGTCGCCATTCCCACGGCAATCCCCGCAGAACCGTTGATGAGCAGATTCGGAATCTTGGACGGTAACACCGTCGGTTCCTGCAACGATTCATCATAGTTCGGCATAAAATCAACGGTATCTTTGTCAATGTCCGCCAACATTTCCGTCGTAATTTTAGCCATGCGAACTTCCGTATAACGCATGGCCGCTGCCGAGTCACCGTCGATGGAGCCGAAGTTACCATGTCCGTCCACCAGCGGATAGCGCGTGCTGAAATCCTGCGCCAATCGTACGGTTGCATCATATACGGATCTATCCCCGTGCGGATGGTATTTACCTAATACATCACCAACAATACGGGCGGATTTTTTATACGGTTTATTCGGGGTCATCCCCGTTTCATGCATAGCATACAAAATACGCCGATGCACCGGCTTCATGCCGTCACGCACGTCCGGTAAGGCACGCATAACGATAACGCTCATGGCGTAATCGATATAGGAGCTCTTCATCTCTTTGTCAATCTGGACGGGTAAAATCTTACCATGACTCCAGGTCGTTTCCTCCACAGTCTCACCTCATTTAACTTACATACACCGCGGTCCTCGCCGACGGCTTCTATACGTTCCATTACATATAATTTATTAGTACATTACATTATACCATTTTTTACAAATGCTTGCTACTTGCAGGAATCATTTGTTCGATTACAAGTTCCTATCATGCAATAAGCGATTCATCCGAAACTCTTCCACTATGTCCATAAATGCTTTTTCATGGATAGGATTTTGTTTCATCCCAAACAGATGGCTTTCACAATGACAATCGCTACATCCAAAGCCCGGCACCTGCCAATCGGCTACGCCTTTTACAGCTTCTGCCAAGGGGCACTCCAGATCAGCCGACGTACGCACCGGTACCGCAGCAATCATCTCGCAATGGCCACGGAAATAATCAAGGTGCCAGTGCATTTTCTTTCGTTTCCGTTTATGCCGTTCAATGCGCTTCGTCAAATTTGCTTTCGCCGAGCCGACGTACAAATAATAGCCCGCCCCAAAATGCATACAACCTTTACTACCAATGACAATATCCTTCGCTTCCGGTAGCCGCATAATCATAATATAATCACCCGCATCATGTGCTTCCGCCGCCAATATATCCTCCGGATACTTACAAATTCGCACCACCTCCGGCATGGTAAAATCGGCGGTCCAGCGCAATGACACAGCCTTCCAATCCAAAGCGGGGGCTACACTGCAGAATGTTTCCGCAAACGCCAGGTCGGTATGATAATCCGGCAAAAACCACTGCGCCCGATCCCATTGCACTAGGAAAAGTACGCCCGCTCGATACCCGTCCTTACGCAATGCTGCCAAGTGCAGTAAATGCTTGCGTCCGCGTTCGGTAATCGCATCGGGAAACATCGCCCCATCGCGACTAAACAGCGTGCAAGATTTTACTTCCAATACGAAGTGATCCCCCGCCTCGTTGATCAATAACAAGTCAAAACGGCTGTCACCGACAGTATATTCGCGACGTTCCACGCGCCATTCTTCCCAGCCGGGAATTTGCTTTTCATTGATCAGATATTCTGCGACATCATTACTATAATTTGTATCCAACATAATGGGGACTCCATCGCGCTCAATACCGATAACGCGATACGCTGTCTTAGCACCCGGTCTTTCGTGCGGCACCACATACATGCCCACGCCCTTATAAAGAAGCTCCCACATCCGTCCCGGATTGGGTAAATGTGCAGCTACCTCATTACCGTTTAAGTCAATATATACAACAAATCGATTCGGCCTGCGCAAAAAGGTGCCGCGCAACACCGTATCATATAAAACCTTCATACATCCCCATCCTTCTCACATATAATTCTATAGGTCCTTACGAGCTATGCATTCAAAAGAATTCACCGTTATCACAATAATTCTTTCCCTCCATAGGGAAGAAAATAATACAGCAATCCTTATTTCCGTTTGCTTCCTTTAACAGCTTTGTTAAAAAGGTAGCCACGTTCCGCTTTATTTCCTCCGGGCGTTCGAACCAATACACTTCGGCAAATGTATATCCATCTACAATAGCCCCGTCAAAAATATATTCCGTAGCTTGGTGCTCAATGGTCACCCAATCACGCGGGCAATCCACAATGGATGAAATACCGTCTACAATATCCTTACTCCGTGCGATAACAGCAGCCTTATCAATTCCTCGTATTTTTAAATGCGGCATAGTGTCCTCCTTAGTAACCATCAATAATATATATTTATTATACAAGCATCGATGCCTGACTGAATAGTCGCTATTTCTCGTCACATCCGTCCATGCATCAACATCGTCAATATAATTCCTAGTCAAATTCAGGTATTTAGTATAAGATGTAGCTATAGCTACATACATTGTTTGCAATCATACCGTATACTTGTATCATACGATACACCCTCGGCGGTGTGAAACTATAATAATCCATATACCAAATAAAATATAATCTATTAATGTACCAACCGTACCCAAGAGAAAGGATGTAATACATATGGCTCAAGTAGCAGGTAACCTTCAACGTATTCGCAACGGTCAGCGCCGTTATGCTATCACTCCGCGCATTCCCGCCGGATTTATTCAACCACAAACATTGCAAAAATTCATTGATGTGGCCAACACTTTCCACGCTACATTAAAAATTACCGGCGCTCAGCGCATCATGATTACCAATTTAAAAGCAGAAGATGTAGACAAAGCCTGGGAAATGTTAGGCATGCAACCGGCACATTCCGTATCCAATCGCGTACGCAGCGTAAAAATTTGTCCGGGTACCACATTCTGCAAACGTGCTAAACAGGACAGCGTTCATCTCGGTATGCAACTGGAACAAAAATATATTTCCAAAGAAATGCCGTCTAAAATGAAGTTCGGTATTTCCGGTTGCCCGAATTCCTGCGCCGAATCCATTACCAAAGATATCGGTATTATCGGCACCGAGCAAGGTTGGCAAGTATATGCCGGTGGCAGTGCCGGTGCACATCCGCGCTTTGCCGATCTTATTGCCGAAGTAACGACGGAACAGGAAGTACTTGACCTCGTTGACCGCATAGTCGCATACTATAAAGAAAACGCACATATCGAACGCATGGGTGCCTTCATCGATCGCATCGGTCTTGCCACCTTCAAAGAAGCCGTCCTCGGCGATGATTATGTTCCGTCTGCCGAAGATACGGCAGCGGCTCCGGCAGAACCGGTAGTTAATTTACCGGGCATGGCCAATGAAAAAGGTGCTATACCGCTTGAAGCAGGCGAACCGATTACCGCCGATTCCATCGTGCGCGATATTATCGAAGCCTATCCGGAAACGATTCCTGCTTTGCAGGCTATCGGTATGGGTTGTCTCGGTTGTCCGTCGTCCACAGCCGAACCGCTATGGCAGGCTGCCGATATTCACGGCTTTGATGTTAATGAATTAGTAGAACGTTTGGAAACTATTCGTAAAGGAGCATAATACATGTCAGCATTTCTCGGTCACATTCACTTTTGGTTGTATAAAAAAATTCAACTTATCAATGAGAGAGAACAGTTAATTTTAAAGGAAGCGGAAAAATCCTTAGATGATCTCGCTACCGAATTGCACGACACTGCTGTTTCTATGTACGGCGAACCGATTCCGGCAGACCGTAATCTGCAGATGATTATCGACCACAGCAATATTCACGGTTGGCTTCAGAACCAAATTGAAGTGACCTCTGTACGAGAAGCGACATTTATAAAAGACTTACTCGACTGCGGCGGCGATATGGCTACCGATGCAATTCTCACTGCCTTTGTCACCCAAGGCACAGCATGCGGTACCTTGGCAAAAGAAAAGCTAGGTGATGTCCAGCATACTCCGCAGGAAGTATATCAGGCTATGCAAGATTATTATTTAAACGGCATGCCTTGCGACGGCGGTGATACTATCATCAGCGAAAGCGATAGCGAATACATTTGGGCCGGCACACATCAGAATCAGCGCGAACATTGGAAAAAAGCCGGTGTTAGCGAAGTATTTATGGCTGCTGCATATCAGGCTTGGTTCCGCGCTTTCGTAGCCGCCGCTGCACCGTATTTACAATTTGATGTTATCTTAGAAGAAAATAATGCGCCACTCTATCGTATTAGCAAAACAGTGGCCAATTAATAAGGAGGAATTTCCATGGCAGTAGGTATTGTTAAACAGGATCCGGGCCTTCTCTTTGAAGGTACTAATTTCACCATCGTAAAGAAAGCCGGTAAGGCCGGCGATGTGGTAGGCAATCACAATCATCCGGAAGCCAATATTATTTTCACCGTCGTCCAAGGCGAAGTGAAGGTCTTATTAAATCAAAGCGAGGAACACATTCTCACACCGGGCAAAGTTCTTAATTTTGACGGCGACAATCACATCCAAGCCACCTTCATTACCGATGGAGCATTCGTAGTAAATTTGATGAAAAAATAATTTATCTCAACATATAAGTCTATAAATTATATCAACATATAAAAGGGAACAGATATAGGCATTGAACATCAAGTCGTATACATGACATTCAGCCTCTATCTGTTCCTTTTTTATTATGAATAGCCATTCTTATCAGCTCATGAATACCCCTCTTTTATCAGTAGCAGAGCGCACCTCGCAGCCATCATAGGAATTATTTCCACAATGGTTCTTGGTCTATATCTATTCATTTTACTTATAAGAAATTATCTCCTGTTACCAACAATGGAGCATCATCAATGGCTACAACTTGCTCATACCATTATTCAAACTGTATCTCAAGCTTGTATTTTAATTCGCTACACGAAACAATTTTATTGCGTCTATTATAGGAGGCTGTTAAATTATTTCTTCCAACAGTTTCATTACCATCAATATATATATCAGAAAAATTTTTTATAATAATCAAGCTATGAAGCGCCTGTTACAACTAACTATTTAACAGCTAATTCACAACCATACGAATCACAGTAACTACTGCACTGAGAATAAACTATGATAACTCATTTCTCCAAGAATAATTCTCTCGTAATACGCACAGCCTTTCAGAAAAACTCGTATAGAAAAAGACATCCCCTAATGAAACGAACCCCTTTCGTCAGATTTTGTCCAACAAAAGGGGTTCACTTCACGGAATGTCTTTTTTTATTTACTGATTATTTTTTCAACAAAGCAACAACATCCTGCGTTACGTCAACGCCCTGGCTATCCGGTTCGGTGGATACAACCATACGCGGATCAGCTACGATAAGCGGCAAGTTTTTCTGTGCACGAACGGTGTCGATTTTTGCCTGAATATCTTTTTCCATCGGGGCTACGATTTTTTCGATAGCTGCATTTGCTTTCTTAGCTACCGGTACATAGCTCTTATCATATTCAGCCTGTTTAGCAGCGTCATCTTTTAAGCCCTGAATTTTCTGAGCAATCTTCTGAAGCTGCGGCTGGTATTCAGCATTTACCTTTTCAACCTGCATGTTGATTGCACCGTATCCCGGGTACGCATTGTATACCTGACTCATATTAATAACACCGATATTAGCGGCGCTGGCCATAGCTCCCACACCAACGGTGCCAAGCACTGCTAAGGTTGCGATTTTCTTCTTCAAATTCATTTCCCTAGACCCTCCTTAAAATATGTGTAGTAAAATATGTCTCAATTATAGCAAAAATACGTGTACACGGCAATACATCACGCCCTAGGTGGAATATATCGCCTCTGCTTTCACTGTCTATATCATAATAGATAATAGTGAATTACAGATGAATACACGTAATTTCGCTATACATATATGTATTTGTATGTGGTCATGCCATTTTTATTTGGCATCTTCATCGTTAATGTAGATGTATTTATCTTTCTTTAACTTGGAAATAATTTCCGGCACCATGCCGATTAAGCGATCGAAGCCACTGTAATTAGCAGACCCTTTAATGTTGAACAATTCAACGCGTTCGCCTTTAATAACCAATACAGCCGATGGTTCCATTTTAGCTCCGCCGCCACCGGCCGGTCCGCCGGCACCCAATCCGAGCACTACATCAACGAACGGCACCAAGGTGGCATCGCCGATTTGAATCGCTTCGCCTACTACGGTTTCTACTTTGATCATGTGTTTGAATTGTTCAAAAATCGCCTCTAAATTAGCCTTGTTAAAGGTGTTTTTTGTTTCCATTATACGTTCCTCCAATCGCCGACTCTCTCTGAGTCGTCCTCACCTACATTAGGTCTTCGCTTTTTCTGCCCACGTAAGGCATATGGTTATTTTTTATGTGTCTTCTTGTAGTGTCTTGCAAATTTCAGTGCATCCATCAGGAAGCTGCGCACCGGCTTAGCCAGCACAAACAAGGTGCCGTACCAAGCAAACACGCCGGGATACATACGCCCCTTCACATCCAGACTGCCCAGGCATACGTTGTTGGAATAATCCAACTCCACTTCCTTTGTACCTTCCGGCCATAACGAATAGATGGTGGCTGCGGCAATGCCCATATCAAACGGATTCCCGTTACCAAAACGACCTTCCAATCGTACATGTCCCGGCAACGAATGATGATAGCATCGCTTGATAAACAAAAGAAGCGTTTCGTACAGCGCTACATTCTTGACATGTGGCATGAACCAACGTTTGTCAAAACCGTCATCCGCCTGTTTGCCTTCTGCCGTCTTCGACGCATCTTCTTCGGTCCTTTCGGACTGTGCAGCCGTTTCGTCAGCTGCTCGCTTCGGCGCATCCAACGGTGTGCCATCCTTGTCAAAGCGCACACATTCCGCCGGCTTTGCCGCCTCAACAGGCTTCGATGCTGTCTGCTGCACCTTAGCATCTGCCGTCGTATTAGCTTCTTTCTCCGATTTTGCTTCATCCATTATGTCATCGGAGAAACCATCCGCCGTTTCCTCCTGTACACGTCGCGACAGCCATTCTTCATAATCGCGGGTAGCCCCCAACTTGGCTTGTCGTAAAATGTATACTTCCTTAAAGAACGGCTTGCCCGACTCATATGCAAAGTGAATGCGGAACACACGTCCCAACCACTGTACCTTCAACGCCGCCCGATACGGTTTGCGTGAGGACAGTTCCACCGAATATGTAATCGGACTGAACAAAATCCCTACAATCAGAATCAAAATAACCAGCAGCACGATGGCTATACCGGTCACATGCACCACCTACCTCCGATTTCTGTAACCCATCACAATACCTATTTCATCTCATTTGTATGTAATTCGCCGCTTGTGCAACAAATTCCTTCTAATTTTCTATGCCCAAACGTGCGGTAACGCCTTTTGTGTAATAATGCTTACACTCCTTCATTTCCGTGACGAGATCCGCTGCCTCCATAAGCCAATCCGGTGCTCCGCGTCCCGTAAAGACAAGCTCCGTTCGGGGATTACGCGCTGCCAATAACCGCTCTGTCGCTTCTCGATCGATAAGTCCGAAAAACAGCGCCATGTTGTACTCATCCAACACGATAAGATCGTAATCACCGGAGGCTACCGATGCCAAGGCCCGTTCAAAGCCTTTGCGAATCAATGCCACATAGGAGGCCGGCGGCTGTCCTTTAGGAAATACCACCACATCATCGCCCCATTTAGCCAGTTCTTCGTCCGACTTCATTCCTTCGGGAATAATGAAAAACGGTTTGCCTACCGTTTCCACCGTAAGGTGTTCTAATTTGGGAAGCACAGCATGTTCACTATATACCTTGGATTTCATAAATTGGAGAAACAATACATCGAGTCCGGCCCCGATAGCACGAATAGCCAAACCGATAGCCGCCGTCGTCTTACCTTTGCCGTCTCCGGTGTAAACCTGTACATACGTATCTTTCATAGGAGCCTCCTTTCCACGCTTGGTATACACTCCTATTCTATCATACTTAGCATAACATGAACATGAAAATCACAGATAAAATCGCTGTCTTTTCATTTTTTGCAAACCGATGCGCTATCATGCATAAAATGCTTTCTTTAAAACTACCTGACACCGGCGTGCCTACCTTCATCCGGCCAAGGTACGTTTCGCATAGAATGATTTTCTAACCAGCGGAGCAAAAAATCGCGAAATACCTGCGCCGCTGCCGTTAGAGGGCTATGAAGGCGGCGTACCAAATAAATCCATTGACCGTCGCCACCATTTTCGCCAAAGGGCCGCACCACAATTTGCGGTGACGAATATAAAAAAGCGCTGTAATCATAGCCAACCGCAATAGCACCGGTGCGTTCCACCAACTCGGTAATAAGTCTTTCATCAGATATCTCTGCCAATATATCTACCTTGTAACCGGCGAGAAAAACGCCGTTATCCATATGCCGCCGAAAACACGCATAGGCCCGTCCTTTCCCAATCATTAGGCGCCCGTCCAAATCCCGATAGGTTATGGCCGGCATTGCTGCCAAAGAATCTTCGCGGCGCAGCCGCACTGCATAGCGTGAATAAAACAGTTCGTCACTGACAAACGTCTCCTCCGTCACCGGTCCCGGTACAATAGCAAAATCGCAACTTTCCGTCGCCAGGGTTTGTAAAGCCTTCTCATCTGTTGTATCCACTACGCTTAACGTAATATCAGGATGGGCTTCACGAAAAGCCGTAATAAATGCTGTCCCCAGATAGGTCATTATATGATCCATTGATGCTATGGTGACTACCCGGCAGGCATCGCTTGCTAAAGAGCGCATCCGGGCAATATGTTGATATTCTTCGGCAATGCGATTTACATGAGGTAACAGTGCATTCGCATATGGCGTAGGAATCAATCCTTGCGACGTACGTTGAAACAAGGCTTCTCCCAATTCTTCTTCCAAAGAGCGAATCATCTTACTCACACCTTGTCGCGACACATGCAATTCATCCGCTGCTCGCTGTACATTGCGATGACGGTATACAGTCATAAAATATTCAGTTTGTTTTTGATTCATACAAACTCCTTTCTCATTTTCCCACAACATGTCCACCCTCAAAATACGTCACCAATTTTCCATTCTCATTACTCTAAATTTTCTACAAATTCCTTTCTCAATAAAGCCTTCTCTGTTTTTAAATCCCCCGGATCTGGTTGTCGTATAATTTCTATTACAATCGTATAGCCATTTCCTTTATTCGCATTTTGAAACACATGATTTATAAATTAAATTGATAGTTTCATTGTACCCCAACCAATCACCAAGACGCAACTTTTTAGTTGCGATTATTCATTTTTAGTTTCTTGTGGATGAATAAATATATAGATATACTAAAAATATGATCGATGTGGTTACGTGCAACAGAAGGGCTAATTTCTTGGCAAAAAGTACTCGTCCAAAATATTGCTACCACATCCTCAAAAATATAAAAAGATGAGGAAAGAACAGATACTATTTTCTATAACAACACGCGAGGTGACTACTATGAAATTAACACAAATTCGTAACGCAACTAATAAGCTAAGCTACAATGGAATTACCTTTCTAATCGATCCATGGCTTATGCCCAAACACCAATTCTCTTTTGTAGACGTTCCGGGCCGTCCCTTCCATGTCCCCGATCCGGTAAAAGAACAATTACCTATGCCTTTTTACGATCTCCCCTTACCGGTAGCCAGTATTTTAGAAAATGTAGATGCTTATATCGTTACGCATTTACATCCAGACCACATCGATATAGCACCGGATGGTAGTGTTGGCGCACCGTTGGATAAACATCTCCCCTTATTTTGCCAAAACGAAGCAGATGCCGCCGTCTTAGCACGCTCCGGATTTACGGATATTCGCGTGCTTACATCTGCACCCACCGAATTTTCCGGCATCACTTTACACAAAACCGAGTGCCGCCACGGCACCTTTAGCCCCTGCGGCGAAGCTATGGGTGTTCTCTTTTCTCATCCCCAAGAGCCTATTTTTTATATTGCCGGCGATACGATTTGGTATGATGCAGTACAACGTACGCTTCAAACCTATATGCCCGATGTAATTGCACTGAATTGTTGTGCAGCAGAAACCGTAGAAAACGGGCGATTACTTATGAACGACGAAGATATTGAATGCGTACAAAAAACGTGTCCATCCGCAGCACTCTATCTTACTCACTTAGATACCGTGGCTCATGCTGCCATTACACGATACAGCTTACGCGGATTATTAGCCTGTCGAGGAATAACAAACTATACAATACCACTCGACGGTGAAAGTATAATATATTAAAAAAAAGACGGTCTATGCACAATGGCATAGACCGTCTTTTTATCTCATATAACAGTATCTTATCTTACCTGCTATATTTCATACACTATTATATGCATGTATTCAAATACGATGGATACATCTCTTTTAGTGAATACAGCTTTATTGTAATACTACAGACTTATTGAATCGGCAAGAATAACAGCGGATCCACTGCGGAGCCATTAACCACTACTTCGTAATGAACGTGGCTGCCCGTACTCTTACCGGTACTTCCCATAAGCGCAATCTGCTGTCCTTGGTTAACCTTCATTCCCGCATGTACCAACACAACCGATGTGTGTCCGTAACGGGTAACGAATCCGTTTCCGTGATCGATTTCCACCAAATTACCATAGCCGCCATCGGTATATCCCGCAAAGGTTACCGTACCGGCCGCCGTTGCTACAATCGGCGTTCCGTAATCGGAAGCAATATCAAGACCCTCATGGAAGGCACCCCCGCCGTACACCGGATCCTCACGACCACCAAAGGTAGATGTAATTACGCCCTTTGCCGGCCAAATCGATGGCATGGTTGCATTCGCTGCCGTCGCATTTCCCGGAGCAAAAGCAATCTGTTGCAAATCGCGAATAGTTTGACCTGCTCCATCACGCAAAATACTACGCAACATAAACAACGATGCCATTCGCTGCTGCGCACGGTGGTCAATAGAAGATAGCTTTGCTGATAAGGCCACCACATTAGCCTTCGCCGGCATTTGATCTGCCGTCTTTACTTCGCCTCCATTAGCATTGTCTGCCCCGTGAGGCTCCGCACTATCATCGCTATTAGCAGCTGTCGGAGTTTGACTTTCGCCGCCGCCTTGTGGTACCGCGCCGCTTTCCGAGCCTTTAACCATCTGGCGAATTTCCTGATCCAGTTGATCCAAAGTCTGCATCTTCTTATCCAATATATCCGTTTTCTGTTGCAGTAATTTAAGCTGCTCCTTTTGTAATTCTGTGCGCTGTCTCAGTTGTACCAATTCCGCTTGCCGCGTAATGCCCCAAATGCCGAGGCCTAAGCAAATAACTACGACTGCCAGTAATACACCGGCAACAATATACAGCTGCTTTTTCGTCAAACGCAGACTGTAACCGTTACCGTCAGGTACAAAATAACGACGCCACAGACCGTCTAATTTCATTCCTATCCATCACTTCCTTATTTTACCACCGTACCGCTTACCAGTGCTTCTTCATTAGTCTTTGCACCCAGCGCTTCGTTAAGACTTTCCAATTCTTCCTGCGATAAGCTTACCAGACTTTTTCCTTTTACAATAGGCTTACTGAAAATACGCGATTCACTGCGTCCATAAACACTGGAAATACAAATCCCATTATTATTTCCATCCAGCAACGTCAACGCAAAGGACAAATCATTGCCGATATTTTCAAAGGCATTATACTTGATAAAGCCAATTTTCTGAAATGTATTATGCTGTGTATCACGGATGACTTGCTGCTGTTGAAATAAGTCTTCCATCGTTTCCGCCGCATCGCGCAGTTCTTTTACTTCAACGGCCAACTTGCGCTCCAAGCTACTTCCGTTCTCTCCGCGCATAAAATAATCATAGCGTTTTGCCAAGCTGTTGATTTTGCTCTGCAGTACCAAGCAATATAATAGCAACAAAATCGCTAACGCCGCAACGCCAATTTCGATCCAAGTATGTAATGATTCTAACATGCTAATCCTTTCCTGTTCTTCATTGTTTACGCTTATGCAATTGTTACCATCCTATCAAGGACATATCGCTCCGCCAGTAGCGCCGGTTAGCGACTACCTTTTGTCCTATCAGTGAATTATACCAATTCATCCTTAAAAGGACTCAGTGCCCTATCTAATATACCATGCAACGAAGCGATGAGCACACCATAATTAACAATTGGCACACCATCCTGCACGGCTACATCGATACGACGCAATACTTCACGGCGCGGCAGCATGCACGCCCCGCAGTGAATGACTACATCATACGGTGATACATCTGCCGGGAAGCCACCGCCCGATGTCCATTCTAATTCCAAGCCTTCGTAACCGGCTTTTTTTAACCATCGTGGAATTTTTACCGTACCGATATCGTCACACTGCCGATGATGTGTACAACCTTCGCTGATAAGTACACGAGACCCGGGATGTAAATTCTTAATGGTTTTAGCGCCTTGTACAAGTTCCTTCAACTTACCTTTAAACCGCGCCATTAAAATCGAAAACGATGTCATAGGAATGCTGTCAGGCACAATCTCAGCTACCGCTTCAAAGGCCTGTGAGTCGGTGATGACCATCTTCGGCGGTTCCTTTAAGGTGTCAAGCAATGCCGCCAATTCTTCGGTTTGCACAACAAAGCTCATGCCACGATAATCAAGAATTTCACGAATCATCTGCACCTGCGGTAAAATCAGACGTCCCTTCGGTGCTGCCGAGTCAATGGGACATACCAAGACAATCACGTCTTTCGGCTCGATTAGACCTTCCAATAAGGTACGCGTTTCTTCATCAGCCGGCTTCATCTTGCCCAGCATATCCAATATATCACGACGCTGTTCCTTCGTCGATAAGTCAGCGCCAATGTACGGCACCTCCGCCACTTCCAGCCGGGATGCCCCAATATACGCATCGGCACCGAAACCGCGTATTTCATTCACCACCAACAGAGTAGCTATCTTCTGTTCCTTTAACAAGGCTAGCCATTCGCGATCCGTATCATCAATAGGTGTATCCGTGCGAACAACATATACGGCCATATTCATTTTTGGTAACAGTTCACGCGTTTTCGCAATGCGCAATGCCCCCAACTCCGACGTATCATCCACACCGGCCGTATCGGTAATCACCACCGGTCCTAGCGGTAAAATCTCCATAGCTTTACTTACCGGATCTGTCGTTGTTCCCGCCACTGCCGATACTAATGCAACGGACTGACCGGTCAGCATATTAATCAGCGTAGACTTACCGGCATTGCAACGTCCGAAAAATCCGATGTGAATGCGGTTGGCTTTCGGTGTTTGATCCATGCCGGTGTCACTGTGAAGCACAGCTTGTACTGTTTCGGTTGTCTGTGACATCTCCTCACCTCCTATATGTGAAAGGATGTAATAGCCTCATCATCCTTATTCGTTTCTTGTTCCATATATTGTAAAATATGATCTAATTCCTCTTGGCTACGGAAAGTAACTTCAATTTTTCCCTGCACCTTCTTGCCCGCTTTAAGCTTAACCGCTACAGGCACTCCCAGGCTAACGCGCAAGCGATCCGTCAAGGCTCTTACCTCGGCGGTATTCTCTGCTTTGGTCGTTCGTTCTTTTTTCGGTCCTGCCAGCAGTTGTCGCACTAACGCTTCTACTTGACGCGCTGTCATTTCATGCTCTTTAATCTGTTCCAACGCCGTGCGTTGCAGATCCTCATTTGGTAATCCCAATAACGGTCGCGCCTGTCCGATGGAAAGCTCTCCCGCAGATAATTCGTTTCGTAAAAATTCCGGTAGCTGTAACAAGCGCATCATATTTGCTACATGCGAACGACTGCGCCCTAAGCGCAATGCAATGTCTTCCTGTCTAAAATTAAAGATTTCTGCCAGCCGTTTATACGCAAAAGCTTCTTCGATAGGGTCTAGGTCTTGTCGTTGTAAATTTTCCACCAAAGCAATTTCCGTCATTTCCTCGGTGCTGTAATTTTTAACGATAACAGGAACTTCCTTGAGACCGGCCTCATTGGCGGCACGCCACCGTCGTTCACCGGCTACGATTTGAAAATAATCCTCTATGGGGCGCACCACGATAGGCTGAATGATACCATGCGTTTTTATCGATTCGATAAGCGTTACCATTTCATCGTTAGCAAAATTTTTACGAGGCTGATTTTTATTAGGATGGATTAACGTCAAATCCATTAACTGTGCACCATACGTAGGAGCCGATGTGGCCGCTTTTTCAGATAGCTCTTCCTTCTCGTTACCGGATATGTCGGTCCCTATATCACCTGCTAGCGGTGTTCCCACTTCGTTTGATATAGAAGTTGGCTTCGCGTCTATGCTATGATTCTGCACCGCAGCTGACACATCCATTTCCTTTGCGGATATATGTGTTTCTTCATTCTGATTATCTATCACCGTAGCTTTCCCTACCGTAGTATCTGTAACAGTATCATCATGTCTGATCTTATATTCTGTTTCTGATGTAGCATCCTCTGCTACATCATGCAAAGAAGGCCCCATCAATGCGCTTAACCCTTTTCCTAGTCCCGATCGCTTCTTCCCGGATTTATTGTTTTTTTGCATACTTGATGACCTCCTTTGCTAAGCTCGTATATACGGCAGCACCTTTTGACCGCGGATCATAAATAATAATCGGCTCACCATAACTGGGTGCCTCACTAAGTCGTACATTGCGAGGAATAATTGTTTTATACACCTTTGTGCCAAAAAACTTTTTAACCTCTTCCCCTACTTGAATCGATAAATTTGTGCGGCCATCGTACATCGTTAGCAATACACCTTCGATATGTAAAGATGTATTCATATTTTCTTGTACCAATTCTATTGTTTTAATTAATTGGCTAACACCTTCCAGTGCATAAAACTCACTTTGAATAGGAATCAATGCACTGTCTGCGGCTACTAATGCATTTAATGTCAACAGGCCTAATGATGGCGGACAGTCGATAATAATGAAATCAAACTCTTTTTTCACTTGCTTTAAAGCGCGCTTCAACCGACTTTCCCGCTTATCCATGCCCACTAATTCGACTTCGGCACCGGCCAACTGTATTGTCGCCGGTGCTACTTTTAATTTTTTTATCATTGTTGACGCAATGATATCTGTCAACGGCACTTCATCTATTAATACATCATAAACGCACGTATCCAAACTATCTTTATCAATACCAACGCCACTGGATGCATTCCCCTGTGGGTCCAAGTCCAACAATAATACTTTTTTTCCTGCATCAGCCAAGCACGCACTTAAATTTACCGATGTCGTCGTCTTACCGACACCGCCTTTTTGATTTGTAATGGCTATAATCTTACCCACAGTAGTCACCCCGTTCATAACAACAAAATACACATCACATTATACCACAGCCATAAAAAAATAGTGTGTTCTAACCACGAAATCGCTAAAAATTTTTCTGTTAACTCCCCCTTTATTTCATTATGTTTCACGTGAAACACGATGAATGTCCATGCGTCATGTTTTTAATTCCATATGTACGCATAAATTATTTTACGCCATCATTTATTTCTAATTGTACCTTACATCGCTTAATCGTATTATCCCTATTTTTATAAACTCCATTTTCATATTCTTTATTTTACTGCACAAAACTATAAATTAAATGAATATCTGCAAATTGTACGTAATAAAAGAGAATGTTTCACGTGAAACATTCTCTTTTATTATTCGTAGTCATTATACCATGACTTACTGTATTTTCCTGTAATTGTTATTGTACCAGGCTTTATCATATACGTTGCAATACAACTTACCTTCATGAAAACAACGCGTCATAGGACATGCCTTTACTATTAGATCTATATTTACATCGTATCTTTATATTTGCGTATACATTTACGCGTATGATAACAATATAGTTATATTTTCTTTCCCGCTGATGCATCATCAAATATTCTGTACTACGTACTCCTATCATTATGTGCTACGATGCATTAGATATATGATCTAACAGATACAGTACAACCGCCATATCATTTAAAGGCATAATATGTACGCCCTGCGCAATGCGCCTAATTTCTTCCAACGTTTCCACCGCAATGGTCAATCCTGCTTCACGGCCGCCATCTTCCATGCGTCGCAAAATAGATTCCGTCAGTGAAATACCTGGAACTTTTTCGTGAAGATACATAGCCATTTTAAAACTTTTAAGCGGAATTAATCCTAAACAAACCGGTAAGCCTAACGGTGCTATTTTATCAATAAAACGCTTCGCTCTCTCCAAATCATAAATAGGCTGTGTCTGAATAAACTGCGCGCCATGCTCTTTTTTCCGACACAGCTTCTCGTACTCTGCATCTAAATCCTCCGCGCCGGGATTTCCCGTCGTGCCGATATAAAATTTCGTAGGTGCATCCAGTTCGTGCCCCGTCATGTCATAACCGCTATTCAACGTACGTGCCACCGTCAATAGTCCCATCGAATCAAGCTCAAAAACAGCTTTTGCATCCGGATGATCTCCACGTGATGGCTCATCACCGGTTAATGTCAAAATATTATGTACTCCCAATGCAGCGGCTCCCAATAACTCAGCCTGCAAACCAAGGATATTACGATCACGGCAGGTTAAGTGGAAAATCGTATCAATGTTTTTTCTATATTTAATCAAATGTGCCAGTGCAATCGGACTCATTCGCATCTTAGCCATCGGACAATCCGCAATATTGATTCCATCCACACGGTCTGCCAACAGCCCTGCCTCATCCAATGTTTTCTGCACCGATGCCCCCTTCGGCGGATCTAATTCTACAGTAATCGTAAATGCACCACGTGCATGTTTACTTCGCAATTCTTCCATCAAGGCCACTCTCTTTCTCTCTTCAACTCTCTCTTCTATTGTCTAATATTTTATCTGTGTGCTAACAATGCGCTATCACTCATCCCCCAACAACTGTTTTACCAACTGCACTGCCGTCACTCCATCCTTGGCATATGCGTCGGCACCGGCCGTATCCGCATATTCCTGTGTCAGCACCGCACCGCCTACTACAACCTTAGCAGGTACGTTTGCTTTTCGCACTGCCTCGATGGTCTCATCGATCATTGGCATGGTTGTAGTCATTAATGAACAAATACCGATAATCGGCGCTTTATATTCTTTCGCGGCATTTACAATCGCATCCGGTGATACATCTTTTCCTAAGTCCACCACACGATACCCATTATTCTCCAACAAAGCCGCTACAATATTTTTCCCCAAATCGTGAATATCACCTTTTACCGTAGCCACAATGACCGTATCCCGTGCCATTCGCGTATCTTCCGGCAATACTTGTTTTATTGTTTGAAATGCACCTTGCATTGCTTCTGCCGCCAACATAACTTGCGGCAAAAATACCTTACCGGCACCGAATTTTTCGCCTACACGATTCATCGCCTCCGATAATCCTTGCTTTGTAATCACCAAGGGATCTATTTTCTTTGTCAAAGCCTGCGTTACCAATTCAATGACATACTCTTTTTCGCCTCGTTCTACAGCACCGCAAATAGCTTCCAGCATAACTTCTGGTGTCGCTTCCGTTATGTCCGTAAGTGCCCTTTCTTTTTGATTAACAGTCTGTCCATCTGTTATAGTATTAGCCCTCGTTGTACTGGAATCTTTTTTCCCGCTTCCGCCGATAACGTCTTCCGCTTCCTGACCGTACAGGCGGATAAACTCTGCCGCCGCTGTATCAAATCCCAATAAAGTACGACCTGCTACAAATGCTTTTTTTACTGTTTCATTCAAAGGATTTAAAATTGGTGCCGTCAAGCCTGCGGACAATGCCATCGTTAAAAATTGTGCATTTAAATAGGGCCGTTGCGGCAAACCAAATGAAATATTCGACAAGCCCATCACCGTTGGAAAGCCAAAAATTTCTTTATATAATCGCAGTGTCTGCAGCGTTTCCTTAGCACTGTCCGGACCGCTGGCCAAAGTCAATACTAACGGATCCAATAATAAATCCTGCGGACGCAAACCATACCGATACGCTTCCAAAGTAATTTCTTTAATCAATTCTATCCGAGCTTCCGCCGTTGCCGGTAAATCACCTTTTCCCAACGGTAAGCATAAAAGAGCTGCTCCATATCGTTTAGCCAACGGCAATACTGCTGCGAGTTGTTCCGGTTCCGCATTTACCGAATTAATCAGCGGTCGTCCCGGATACGCTTTCAAGCCAGCTTCTAATGCCTTGGCATCAAGAGTATCAATAGATAATGGCACATCGACGAGCATGGTCAATTCGCTAATGGCATGCTGCATCGCTTCGGCTTGATCAATACCGGGTACGCCCATGTTTACATCCAACACATGTGCACCGGCCGCGACTTGCGCTAATGCATCGCGCTTTACCATTGCAAAATTTCCGTCTTTAATTTCCTTTGCCAATACCTTGCGTCCCGTAGGATTAATGCGTTCACCAATAATAATAGGTGCTTCCTTGTGACCTACACGAACAACCTGAGTACGACTGGTAAATACCGTAAACGGTTCCACCTCTGTTCTACTAGACGGCCCATGGGCTATCGCCGCCTCGGCAATAGCGCGAATATGATCCGGCGTACTACCACAACAAGCCCCTATATACGATGCGCCGGCTTCAATTAAATCACCTACGTAAGATGCCATATCTTCCGGCGATAAAGGGAAGATAGTTTTCTTATTTACCAATACCGGCATCCCCGCATTAGGCTGTACGCTAAGAGGCAGATTGGTTACCGTTGCCATTTTCTGCAACAAAGGAATTAATTTCTCCGGTCCGAGAGAACAATTAATCCCCACTACATCAGCCCCCATCGCTTCCATTAAAATGGCCGCTGCTTCCGGTGTAGTACCGGTAATCGTTCTCCCGTCTTCACTAAAGGAGAATTGGCAAATAATTTTTACCCTGTCATCAGCACCTGCTGCCTCTCTCGCATCACGCGCTGCTAATAAGGCGGCGCGCATTTCTTGAATATCTATAATAGTTTCTATAAGAATATAATCCACACCGGCTTCAATTAAAGCATCCGCCTGTTCACGGTAGGTTTCATAAATATCATCAAATGTCATTTGCCCTAACGGAGCAATAAACGTTCCTGTCGGTCCCATAGAACCGGCTACCTGCGCCGTCGGCTTTATATTAGCGATGGCCCGCTTTGCTGCTGCCACGGCAGCATGATTAATTTCCTTAACTCGATGTGCCAAACCATAATCGGCCAGCTTTAATCGACAAGCACCGAACGTATTTGTCGTCACAATATCACTGCCGCTTGCCAAATATTCACTGTGGATAGCTTCTACAATTTCCGGTCTATCCACACTCATTAATTCCGGACAGGCCCCCTCTTTCAGTCCTGCCTGTTGTAACATGGTACCCATAGCACCGTCAAAAATAAACATTGCTTACCTCTTTTCTATATTCACATGTGAATACTTTCTTATTACCGGTTATTCACACTATACCTACACCGCGTTACCAAAACAATGCACGCGCCTATCATCAAGTCCTCATCAATACTGCACCATATACACTATTTCAATATATTTCATTACGGTTTCTTCCGCGACGGACAGTCCCGTTGACCACATGAAGTGCATCCTCGCTTTGTTTGTAATGTAGCACCGCCAGGCATATAACCAATGATAGCTGTCACTGATTTACGGGGAAACAACATGCACGTATCGGTAACGGTAAGACCTATTTCTTCCGCTCCGATAATCGCAGCTAACGCCGGTTGTACATCCAGTGGCCAATTTCCATATCCGGGGCTAAACCGCCATGTTGTCGTATAGCCACCGGCAGCCGCCGCTTTTACAATCAAATCATTAATTTGATCTGCCACCTGCTCTACGGCAGTCGTTGCTGCCGCATCAACCAAAAGACCTACCGTATAATTACCTTCTTTAAATAGTGCTGCACTGCGCCGCTCCACACCGTCTCCAATGGTCACCCCCATCACGGCGACTCGCACTGACGAAGCCAAATGCTTACGAATACTGCTACCTTCAACCACGAGCGGCGGATCCGATTGAATCGTACCGGTAGCCGCATCATATGCATACTCACGATATATCCCGCGCGGTACTGCCTCCAGCTGTACTTCCAAACAAGCCTCCTTCACATACTGTTCGGGAAAATCCTCAGCTCGTTGTAAGCCGGCATACCGTCGTACTTCTTTTTCTTCTATCACCGGTAAGCGTCCATTAAAAATTGCCATACCTACTCCTCTATTCCCAATCTCTCTTCTTTACCAAATTCTTATTGCGATTACACCGAATACCATTTACTTCAATCATACCTATCACAGTTACTCTGCCAACACATACACATTGCCATTAACCGTCACTACGCTTAACTACCTATTGTTGACAAAATAAAAGCCCCTATCCACACAGATAGGGGCTGATTCCTTATCTGTCAGTAAGACTGTTGGATGTAGCACCGTGCCTTGCCGGTTGCCGGACGTCATTGGGCCAATTCCCTCGGTCTCTCTTGATAAGGTCATATGAAATTTACAGTCGATGTATATCGTTAGCAATAAGGATACCTTGAATGATGAAGAATGTCAAGAAATTTATTTCAAAAAAAACGGAGCCGCACTTAGGGAGGATGCGGCTCCGCGTGTTCGTACAACAATTGTACTCACGATTAGGTATAGGTATTTAGAGGTTTTAACAGGTAGCCATCTCCATCACTCCGGGATAAAGAGTAACAAGATGTTGAGATTTAAGTTTGTAACTCATTCTCACTTCCCTGTTGTGGTTACATTATAACACCCATATCGAAGGATTTCAATACCCAAATGCAAAAAAATATTTAAATTTTTCGATTTAATCAGTCATCTTTCGAACTTTATGAATGCCATCGCACCCTTATCAAATGTATTCTCTATTACGTAGTCGCTAAATGCCTTTTATTATGTGCCAACACAAACTCCATGACGGGGCGAGCTATCTCATACATCATTGCATAGCCTCGCGCATTAGGATGTACATCACCGGCAAAAATTCCTTTGCCTTGCCGGAGTGCTTCTTTGAGTGGTCCATAAAAATCAACATACGGAAGATCTTGCTCTCGACAATATGCTTCCAGTTTAGTCGCATAGTCATCCATAACTTTCTCTTCCTCATCGAGTCCCCCTTCTATCGGTAAGGGCAAGCCAACAATAATCGGTATCCGCTTCTTCGTATCAGTTTGTATCATCTCAATCAATGATTTTAGTTTTCGCAAACAATCATCAGCGGTTCGTCCTTGTAAAATGTCATTGGTTCCACCCATTACCCATACCGCTCCAAAAGAAGACTGCGTGCGATATCGCTCCCACAAAAGTGTAATCGCCTGTAGGCTGGCACCATCCACGCCGGCATTATAACAGGTGTGCGGATATAATTTTTTCTCTAGCAATTCTACCCAACCTTGCCCGTACGGCACATCGTAGCCTCTGGTCAAGCTATCACCTAAAAAAAGTATCTGCATAGCGCGTTGCCTCCTTTGTCATTATATGCTACATTCAATCACCTACTACTATCCTATCACCCGATGGTATTCTACGGCTAACTCGAAAGTACGTTGCGACACCGCCCCTTTATAAATTAACGGCGTACTCTCAGTACGTATTTGTCAGTACATAGTTGTAGTAACCGACTACATATCCTGTTAAAGCAGCTCGATTCCTTTCCACAATAAATAGGCCCCGTACACGACAATAAAAGTGCCGCATAACCGATTGACACAGGTCAATACCGTGCTGTTAATATACGATGCAACACTGCGCACAATAGAGGCTAATCCTACAAACCATACGATGGTGGCCGTAGCAAAACCGCCTACAAAATAATCAGCTTCCGCCGGCCCTATGGAGGCGCGCACCGCTCCGAGCATCATACTTGTATCCAAGATAGCCTGCGGATTGCACCAGGTAACAAGACCCGCCATAGCGATTACTTTTGTTAAAGGAATATCTACATCGGCGCCTTCCAATTGTCCTCGCGCACGGAGTAAAGCCACGCCCATAACAACGACCAGCGCACCTCCGCCCAATAAAAGAATCAGCTTTGCCCACGGAACCGCGTCTAATAACCAACCGATACCAAAAAACGCCGACAGTGATAAGGAAAGATCAAAGGCGGTAACAATAAGTACTATTTGTACAATACGATATATACGCTGCGTTAACGCTGTGTTAATCAAAAAAATATTTTGCATGCCGATTGGCGCCATCGATGCTAAGCCTAATAAAAAACCTTGTACATAATAATACATAGTCCACACCCCTTTCTCCTACAATACCATTCCCCACCCTCTCTGTATTCAAACCGCATACGCATCAATACACGTATGAAAACTACCTAACATTCGTTGCCGTACCATGTATGGTACAATGCCATTTATTTTTTTACCAATGCCGGGTCTGCTACGCCGTTAGCCACAAAAGCCGCTGCTCTATCAATGCACGTACCGCACGTACCGCAAGGCTCGTCGCCGCCTTCGTAACAGCTCCACGTCAATTCGTAGGGCGTGTGAAGTGTTAGGCCAACACCTACCAGCTGTGCCTTATTCATAGATGCAAAGGGAGCTTCCACATGCACCTTGTCATACGTACCCAGCGAGATTGCCTTTGTCATAGCCGCAATAAATGCTTCGCTACAATCGGCGTAGGCATTCCCCGCCGCATCATCGGCATGAGCGCCCAAATAAATCGCCACGTCTTCATTTTCGTAAATACTCATGGCCAAACTGGCTACCGCACTGAGCATCAGCCCATTGCGAAACGGCACATAGGTAGATACCATGCCTTCACCGTTTTCTTCAATCTGCTGCGCATAGCTTTTATGTACAATTTCGTCCGTAGACGATTGCAACAGTGAACAATTGGAATATTGCAACACTGCCGCTAAATCCAATTCATAATGAGGCACATCATAATAAGCTGCGATGCGCTTTGCACACCGCAGCTCCTTATCGTGCTTTTGCCCATAATATACAGATACCGTGGATACGTTTTCCCGTCCCCATTTATCGATAGCAACCGATATACAGGTCGTAGAATCAACGCCTCCACTGGATAATACAACCGCTTTCATACCTTCTCCTTTTTCACAGCTTACCGCAAAGGTCTTTCTTTTATCTCCTTTGGCTTGCGTGGATATTTTTTCGGCGTCATGCCGGTCTTCTTAATATAAATAACAGCGCGCTTATCCGCCAAGGTCGGTAATGTCACCGGACGCACCTCCGCTACAGTGCCGCCCAATACCGACAGCGCCCGTTCGGCTTCCTTAATTTCCTCTTCATAGGCCGCTCCTTTAAGAGCAATTAAATAGCCGCCGTTTCGCACATAAGGAAGCGCCCATTCAGCCAACACATTAAGGCGTGCCACGGCCCGACTGGTTACTATATCATACATATCCCGATGCTCGATACGATGCGCCATATCTTCGGCACGACCATGTAACGTCGTCACATTGGATAATCCCAATTCCACTGCTACATCCTCCAAAAAGCGGAGCCTCTTCCGAAGAGAATCAAACAAGGTAATGTGTAACCGGGAATCGTAAATCGCTAACGGAATACCCGGAAAGCCGGCACCGGTTCCCAGATCCAGCACCTTACTTTCCGGTATAAATACCACCTTATCGTAGCAGGATAGGGAATCCACCATGTGCTTTACCGCCACCTCATGCGGTTCGGTGATAGCTGTTAAATTCATATATTGATTCGTTTCAACAAGGCGTTCGTAGTACGTAGTAAAGGCAACGGCTTGTTCCTCCGTCAGCGTAATACCGAAAGCTTTCATTTGTGCTGTCACATCAGCGGTAAAGTCCATAGTTATCTCCTCACTGCTTCTATCGTATCATTATCGTCGCCGGTGTTCGGCCATCCTCATCCGTCTGCGGCCTCACGGCCATCCTCTCATATCCTCGTCAAAGATGCGCCTAATCCACCGACTGCCTTATTGTTTCATCACCGGTTACTGCTGCTTAGCTTCATCCCTTCGATATTGTTCCAACTGCACCAGCAATACGGAAATATCCGCCGGCGATACACCTGAAATACGACTGGCTTGGCCGATGGAATGAGGGCGAATCTGTGCTAACTTCTGTCGCGCTTCCAAGGAAATTCCCTTCATCGCTTCGTAGTCCCAATGTGCAGGAATAATTTTTTCTTCCAGCTTACGAACCTTTTCTACTTGCTCCATTTGTTTTTTAATGTAACCTTCGTAGGTAATGGAAATATCAATTTCCTCTTCTACGTCCGGCGCATACCGAGGCAAATTAAACGCATCGGCCACCATTCCGTAGGTAAGCTCATTGCGCTTCACTAAATCATAAGCTGTCATGCCTGTTTTTATCGGTGCCGTTCCCATCGCTTCCAGGCGAGCCTGCATTTCCTTCGTCGGGTTAACCTGCGTTTCTTTAAGGCGTGCCGTTCCTTCTTCAATACGTGCCTTCTTAGCCAAGAATCGCTGGTAGCGCTCTTCTGTAACAAGACCTATGGCATAGCCTTTTTCGGTAAGACGCATATCCGCATTATCTTGACGAAGAAGCAGACGGTATTCACTGCGACTGGTCATCATGCGATACGGCTCACGAGTTCCTTTCGTAACGAGATCATCAATGAGTACGCCTATGTACGCTTCCGACCGCGACAAAATAAAAGGCGCCTTGCCTTCGAGGAACAACGCTGCATTGATACCGGCCATAAGTCCCTGCGCGGCTGCCTCTTCATACCCGGACGTACCGTTAGCCTGACCGGCGGAGTACAGTCCTTCAATATGCTTTACCTTCAATGCCGGCGTTAACTGTAACGGATTTAAGCAATCATATTCAATGGCATAGGCAGGGCGCATAATTTCTACATCTTCAAGCCCCGGAATCGTGCGCAAAAAATCATACTGCACATCAATAGGCAAGCTGGTACTCATTCCCTGCACATACATTTCATTGGTTTCATTGCCTTCCGGCTCCACAAATAATTGGTGCCGTGATTTATCACTGAAACGGACTACCTTGTCTTCGATAGACGGGCAATACCGTGGCCCCGTTCCTTCGATAGCACCGGTATACATAGGAGCGCGGAATAAATTGTTGCGAATAATTTCATGGGTCTTCGCATTTGTATAGGTCAACCAACATACCTGTTCGTTGCGATCCACCCACTCGGACATAAACGAAAAAGAGCGATGCATGCTATCGCCGGGCTGTTCCGTCATATGCTCCATAGATAAGGTTCGCTTATCTACGCGCGCCGGTGTTCCCGTCTTGAAACGCATTAATTCTAAGCCGTGCTTGCGCAACGAATCAGACAATACTTCCGCCGTACGCTGACCGTTCGGTCCGCCGGTATACGATAAATCGCCGGTAATAATTTTGCCCTTCAAATACGTACCGGTACATAAAATAACCGCCTTTGCCGTATATACTTCGCCCAATTCGCTGACGATGCCCGTTACCTTACCGTCTTCAACGAGAAGCTCGTTTACCATAATTTGTTTAATATTTAAATTCTCTGTATTCTCCAAGGTGTGCTTCATCAAGCGCTGATACGCACCCTTATCAGACTGTGCGCGCAACGCATGCACCGCCGGTCCCTTACCGGTATTGAGCATGCGCATCTGTATCGCTGTTGCATCGGCATTAATCGCCATTTGCCCGCCCAGCGCATCCAATTCATATACCAGATGACTTTTGCCCGGTCCCCCTACGGCAGGGTTACACGGCATAAGTGCAATATTATCTAAATTCAGTGTCGCCATCAACGTACGATGTCCCATACGCGCCGTGGCCAACGCTGCTTCACAACCTGCATGACCACCGCCGATAACAATCACTTCATAATTGTCTACGTTATACATACTCTCTCCTATTTGCCTAAACAGAAGCGTGAAAACAGCTCATCCACCATGGACTCACGCAAGCTGTCTCCGGTAATATCGCCCAAAGTTTCCCAGGCACTGCGCATATCAGTGACAATAAAATCCACCGATAGACCCGCTTCCAAATTCTCCTTCGCTTGCGTTAATAACGCTAGCGCTGTTTCCATTAAATTAATATGACGAATGTTGCTGAGCATAGCACCGCGATTCCCTTGGACCTCGCCACCGTATACCAGATCTTTAACTACATGACCCAGCACATCCAATCCTTCACCATTAGCGGCGCTGATAGCGGCCACCGCTGCAAAAGGACCATACGGCGCAATATCCTCCGCCGTTATTGCCGTAGCTATGTCGGCTTTATTAATAAACACCACCGCTGTACGGCCTTTCAATGTTTCCAAAATATCTTTTTCTTCTTCGCTAAGCGCAGTGGAGCCATCGATGACACAAACAACAATATCCGCCGCCGATACATATTCTTTCGCTCGCTCTACGCCTAACTTTTCCACGATGTCTTCCGTATCGCGAATCCCTGCCGTATCAATAAGCCGCAGAGAAATCCCTTCGATTGTCATACCTTCTTCGATGGTATCGCGAGTGGTGCCGGGAATATCCGTTACGATAGCCCGATTCTCTCGAAGCAACGCATTCATCAAGCTTGATTTACCCGCATTCGGTCGTCCTACGATCGCCGTTGTAATTCCTTCCCGCACCATGCGTCCGGATTTAGCCGTAGCTAAAAGGTGCTGCATATCCGCCATAATCGGCGTTAACGAAGCGGCCACCTCTGCCGTTGTTACCTCTTCGATATCCTCTTCTGGATAATCTATGGTCACTTCCAAGCGGGCCACCATAGTAAGCAGCTCCTCCCGTAAACGGCGAATCCATGTAGCCAGTGTGCCGTCTAATTGCTCAACCGCTACACCTAACGCTGCTTCGCCATTGGCCTCGATAATATCGATAACCGCCTCTGCCTGCGTCAAGTCAATGCGCCCGTTCAAAAAAGCCCGTTTCGTAAATTCTCCGGGCTCCGCCAATCGTGCTCCGCTACTTAGCACCAACCGCAACAGCTCACGCACTACCACCGGACCGCCGTGACATTGAATTTCGATAACATCCTCCGCCGTATACGAGTGTGGTCCCTTCATAAGGAGTAACAACACTTCATCCACAGTGCGTCCCGTCTTCGGATCCACGATACGGCCATACTGAATACTACGATTCGGTCGCTCCGTAAGCGGCACCGCTGATTTACCGGCAAACAGAGTATCCACCAATGGAAACGCCTTCGCGCCACTAACGCGAATAATGCCTACGCCGCCTACACCCGGTGCCGTTGCAATAGCGGCAATCGTATCCTCCGTAAACATAATACACCTCTCTATCCGCTCATGGGCGGATTCCATCCATACAGCACCGTAGCCATCGCTGCAGTACCGACGGACACATTATATCTAAAAACGCAAAGAGAACCCGAGACGAGCTCGGGTTCCGTTGTACAGTCATTATAATCGCTGCTATGATCGCCGCGCTTAGCGCTTGTAGGCGATAACCACGTGACGATACGGTTCTTCACCTTCACTGTCCGTCACAATATGAGTTTCGTTTTGTAAAGTTAAATGAATAATTTTACGCTCGAACGCATTCATCGGCTCCAACGAAATCTTTTGACGACTCCGTTTTACCTTATCGCCCAAACGGCGCGCCAGCTGTACCAGCGTATCTTCACGGCGCGAACGATAATGCTCTACGTCCACCACGATATGGCAACGTCCCTTCACATCTTTGTTCGCCACCAAATTGGTTAAATACTGAATGGCATCCAATGTCTGCCCATGCTTGCCGATCAAAATTCCCAAATCATCCCCGTGAATTTGGAATGTGATTCGTCCTTCGGTAGTCATTTTTTCAATAGCCACCGCCAGACCCATCTTGGCAAACATATCCGTCAAGAACTGCTTACCCTTGTCGGCAATAGCCATCTGGTCTTCTTTGGTAAGGCCCGGTTTTTCCGGCTTTGCCGTTACCTCTTCCGATGGGCTCGTTTCTTCCGTAGCCACCGGCGTTTCATCGACGGATTCATTCACATCCGCCTCTTCTGCTACCGTGTCGGACGTATCCGCTACAGCAACGGTTTCCTCCACAACAATTTCATCGGCCTTAGCCTTTGTCGTTTCGGTGAGTACCGATGCTACCGTAGGCATTTCGATATCTTCAAAATATAGGCGAACAATCGCCGGCCGCCGACCGATACCTAAAAATCCCGACGACGGCTGTTCGATAACCTTTGTCTCCGTAATGCGTCTGCCTTCAGCAGTAAGCTGCGCCTCGCCCTTAGCAATGGCTTCTTCCAACGTCTTAGCCGATACCTCGATATGATCCATGCTTACGCCTCCTTAGCACCATCGTTTCTGAAGATAAAGAATTGCTGAATGAGCTGGAATATATTAGATACTACCCAGTAAATAACAAGGCCGCTAGGGAAGTTCAAGCTGATGTAGCCGATAAACAGCGGCATGAAAATAAGCATAATTTTCTGCTGACCACCCACATCCGACGTGGACGTTTGCTTACTCATCACATAGGTAGAAAGCGCACTCAACACAGGCAAAATGTAAAGCGGGTCCGTTTCGCCGAGGCTCGGAAGCCACAAAAAGCTTTCATACGTCGGATCATACGGATATCCCTGCAACGCATAGAAAATAGCAATCAAGAACGGCATCTGCACTAAAAGCGGCAAGCAACCGGACAGCGGATTAATGCCCATTGTCTTATACAAATTGGCAATTTCCATCTGTGCCCGCTTCGGGTCATTCTTATATTTGTTCTGAATTTCCTTCATCTTAGGCTGCAATACCTGCATGCCCTTCATGGACTTGATCTGCTTTACTGTAAGCGGCGCCAAAATAGCTTTAATAGCTATCGTCAAAATAATGATGGCAATCCCGTAGCTAGGGAAACCTACCATCTGCGTCAGGTTATAGCAATACCCGAGCAACGTCCGCATAAAATCAACTAACACCTGAAAAATTTCCAATCGTCTTCTCCTATTTTCGTAACCTGGCGTACCCACGGCTCCTTGCCTGTTCATACTTGGTTATGGTCTAGATTTCATCCATACAAACAGTTCGGTATTTCCACATCTGTGCTATGGCACGGGATCGTAGCCACCCTTGTTAAAAGGGTGACAACGCAAAATGCGTCTAATCCCGAGATAGCTACCTTTAAAGGGGCCGTATTTGCGTAATGCCTCTAGGGTATACGCCGAACATGTAGGGTAAAAGCGGCAGCTTCTGGGCTTTAGCGGAGATATACAGTAGCGATATACCAGCACCAATCCGATAAGCATCGTATTCAACATATAGCTTAGGTACTTCATACCGGTCACTCTCCTTTGAAAGTCAACACCGTTTCATCTACAGAATCTTCCTATATCATGTATAAACTATCCATCAAAATATGATAGTTACAAAGGATTAAGAAACATAATTAGACGACTCAATTCTTTAACAGCTTTAACTTTCTAAACAGATTCATAATCTCCTGTTCCGCCTCCGCATAGGTGGCCTTAGCCAAATAGGCCCTACCGACGATGACGATGGCATATCCCTCACGCAGTTCATGCTGATGCAGACGATATACCTCTTTCATCAGACGCCGCGCCCGGTTGCGCTCTACTGCGCAGCCCACCTTTTTACCGGTGACAAAGCCGATGCGCGTAGGCTGCTTAGCTACGGGCATACGATACACCACGCAAAGCTTACCTACCTCATATTTACCGTGTTTATACACGAGGCGATACTCATTGTTTTTTCTGATTCGCCGTGCTTTATCTAAACCGTTCATCATCTCACCCTATACCTGAGAATAGAAAAACTTGGCAGCAGTGCCAAGTTTTTTCTCCTGCCTAAAAGCTATTATGTTATGCGGACAATTTCTTTCTGCCCTTTGCACGTCTTCTCTTCAATACAAGACGGCCACCAATGGTCTTCATGCGTTCGCGGAAACCGTGCGTACGTTTTCTCCAAAGCGTATTCGGCTGATAAGTACGTTTCATGTGTAGAACACCTCCTCGCAATCAGTGTAGTAATTACGTATACCATAACAGCATAATTATATGTATAAAAGCCCATTCTGTCAAGGAAATAACACTGTGACTCTAACCGCTTCCCAGGGCTAACGATATATCGAAAAGTGGCGTATATAAGTCGCAGGCATGTCATTCGTCAGACCTGACTGCCCTGCGAAGCTAGGCGCTTCTTAAGGCTAATGGTATATGAGAAGGAAGGAGCGTACATGCATCGCAGAAATGTCATTCGTCAGACCTGACTTTCGAGATGCATGTACGCTCCTTCTCTATTAATTATTCGCCTAAGAAGCGCTTAGCTTCACAATAATTGACCATGCCTTCCACGACTTTTTTAGCGGCTCGCATCGCCAGCACCACCGTAGCCGGTTTATGCACTACATCACCGCCGGCAAATACGCCCTTGCGACTCGTCATACCATACGGCATTTCACGAGTGACCACATAACCATCCTTGTTGACCTCAATTCCGTTACCCGGTCCTACCAAACGGGAATTTGGTTTATGACCGATGGCAATAATAATTTTATCCGCCGGAATCACACCGTACTCATCGGTAGGCGTTATACTGCCATCCTCGTTCGGTGATTGTACTTCATAACGAAGACCTTCCACCACCTTATCACCGACAACTTCTTTCGGCGATGCGTAGAACTTAAATTCCACGTCCTCCGCCTTAGCCTCTTCATACTCAGATTTTAGGGCCGACATATTTTCTTCGCCCCGCCGATACGCCACCGTAACCTTGGATGCCCCTAAGCGCACACAGGTACGTGCCGCATCCATAGCCACATTACCGGCACCGATAACCACCACGCGATCACCGGCGCTGACCGGAATCGCATCCTCGCCGACACGACCATTTTGATGTAACTGTACCGCCGTTAACAATGCCATCGCCTGCAATACACCGGGCTTATCATCGCCGGGCATGGGAAGCTCCATCGGCACATGCGTACCGGTGGCAATGAAAATCGCATCATAGCCTTCTTCAAACAAAGAATCTATCGTCTTGTCCGGACCGATAACCGTATTGCATTCAAACACAACGCCCAGCCCCTTAAGGCGATTGATTTCGCGGCGCACCACTTCTTTGCTGAGGCGGAACTCCGGAATCCCGTAAAGCAAAATGCCACCAGGCTCTTCCTGCCGCTCAAAAATCGTCACCTCATAACCAAGGCGGGCCATGTCACCGGCTACGGTAAGACCGGCCGGGCCGGACCCGATAATCCCGATTTTACCTTGATCCTTAATGATCATCTTCTGCTTACGCAAGCCATGTTCACTTTCAAAATCGGCAGCAAACCGTTCTAACTTGCCGATATTAATCGGCTTATTCGCACGATTCAAAATACAATGCCCTTCGCACTGCTTTTCCCGCGGACACACGCGACCGCAAACGGCCGGTAAATTACTGCGCTCCGCAATAATATCGTTAGCCTCGCCAAAATTGCCGCGCGCAATGGCGTGAATAAAACGAGGAATTTCATTTTCAATCGGACAGCCCGTACGGCACAACGGCTTGGCGCAATTAAGGCACCGCTTTGCTTCGGCCAATGCTTCTTCCAAGGTATAGTCCTTATCTATTTCCATTTGCTTCAACAATTCATCTGTCATCGGAGGACCTCCTACGTAAAACTATGCTAGAGTATCTCGGCTGAAGATCATCTATCTCTCTCCCAGTGTAGCATGATTCCCGCAAACTTTCATTGTTCCGTAGACCAATTTACAGCCCCTTGCCGGACACTACTTTCTCCATACCTATAGCCTAACCGACATCATCTATGTTGTCTGTTGTTATAGCTACAAAAATAACCACGCAGCACGACGCTGCATGGTTATTGGTTTCTGGTGCGCCCAAGAGGAATCGAACCTCCGACACACAGTTTAGGAAACTGTTGCTCTATCCTACTGAGCTATGAGCGCATATCCTTATTTATTATAAACACAGACGATAGTATCGTGCAATAGGTACCTAGAAACATTATATGTTAACTATCTATATTATGCCGTAACATGTAGCGATAATCTGCCATACAAAAAATCTCTTATAAAAAATAGCTTATGAAAAACAGCTGTGGATGGCTTGTTATAAGGATATACGCACAGCGAATACCTAAAGTTGTTCACAAGTTATCCACTAAACAGCCGACTTATTCACTTTTACATTCCATTTATTCACAAACTATCCACAACTTATTCACATCTTTATGTGGATAACTACACTTGCGTCGCTATCCACTAAAAAAACGGTACCTCGCCTCCGCTCGTTACGAAGCAAAATACCGTTCCTACGCTATGCTGTTATTCCGGAAATTTAAACTCCCCATTTACTTCGGCGGGACGACTCCAATCTACTTGCACACCGATGCGTACCCACATACGTGTCAATGCTAATTTCAAATTTTCCAAGGAATCTAACGGATGAATATCCACTGTTTCGTACGTATCAAGACCTACCGCATTTTCTACGGCCTGTGATTCCTGCAAATAGTTCTTAACCTGTTCCACGCGCTGCGCATCCGGCAATACCACATCTACCGTCTTAGCATCTTTATCATACGCGATATAACCGCGTTGGTTTACATCATACTGAATTGCATAATACGCTACATTACTCATTCTGCTAACCTCTTTCTTTTACCATTGCTGCTTACTCCCCTGTAATAGGTGTGATAGGTACGCAACTATGCTATTCTTCATACTTCTATTTAACCACAAAAGGGAGTGCTCTAGCAATGTTTAATTCTGCATAGGAACGAGGCCAACCGTCACGCAAGATATACCAAACTCTGCACTATACCTTCAATTCGTATGTGTGCACATCCAAATACCGACCGTGCTTATAGCCTACTTCATGCATGGTCCCTACAAATGTAAAGCCGAATTTTTTATGTAAGGCCACGCTTACTTCATTGGTGCCGGTGATGAGCGAAATAATTAAATGCGTCCGCTCATCGCGCCGTGCTTCCCCAATAATCGCTTCCATCAAGGCAGCGCCGACTCCCTTGCCGCGCGCCGCCGGCGATACATATACGGACAATTCGACCGTCGAAGTATACGCCGCCTTAGCGTTGTAGGTCGATAATGACGCATATCCCACCGTAGCTCCGTTTACTACTGCCACCAATAACGGATGATTACAATCCGGGCGATTATGCGCCTCCAGCCACACCTTACGCTCCTCCCATGTTTTCGGTTCCGTATCAAAGGTAGCCACCCCATGTTCGATTTCATAATTGTAAATAGCGAGCAATACCGCTATATCGGCATGTGTCGCTTGTCGGATTGTAATTGCTTGCATATACATCGCCTCTCTTTCTACCACGCAACTATTTCTCAATGATTTACTTCACGTTACAGAAAGAGCACCCTTGCCACAGCAACAGTGCTCTTGTCATCTCTATTAATTATCCCATTTGTAAATCCTATTTACTCCGCCGCACGTTCATCATCGGCAGCATCCTCCACCTCTTCCGGCGGACGGCGGGTAATCATGATTTTATCAATACGGGCATTGTCCATATCGACAATTTCAAAATGGTATTCGTCCCAATCGCATGCATCGGTTTCGCGAGGGATACGCCCGAAAAGATAAGTCACAAAACCGCCGATGGTTTTGTATAAATCATCTTCTTCGCCGGGCAATTCCTTAGTAATCGAAAAGTACTCTTTTAATTCGTCAATGTTAAGCAAGCCATCGACGAGCCACGTACCATCTTCGCGCTGAATAATGCGATTTTCTTCTTCTTGGCGCTCTTCTTCGCCGGACGGCATAAGACCGACGATTTCTTCCATAATATCATGAAGTGTAACGAGCCCGCTGAAGCCACCGAATTCATCAAGTACTACCGCTTCGTGAACGCCTTCCGTACGGAATAAATCAAGCAGCTTCACAAGACCGATGGATTCCGGCACCATAAGAGGACGCTTAACATTTTCTTTAACAATAGCCACCAACGACTTCGGCGACGCTTCGCCTTGTTCACGCAAATAATCGCGGAACACATCAGACACTGTAATCAAGCCTTGCAGCTCATCCAGCGAATCAATCCCGACCGGCAGGCGATAATGATTGGAATTGCACAGCATGTCCTGAATATATTCGGGATCACTGTTAAGATCAATCCATTTCAGCTGTGTACGCGGTGTCATAACGTCACCGGCACTGCGATCGGCCAGACGGAAAATGTTGTCTACCAAAATCGGTTCTTCTTTTTCAAATGCCCCCAACTCGACCCCTTGAGTAAGCATCTTGTTGATTTCCGATTCCGTCACCGGCGCTTCCTCTTTATCGTGCACGCCCATTAATTTTAAAAGCCCCGTTGTCGACACACTGAGCAATGCTACCAAGGGCTTGGCAATGATGGCGAACCCATGCATGGGACGAGCCATGATGATTGCTATACGCTCCGGTGCGTTCAGCGCTAATCGCTTCGGCACCAGTTCGCCCACAATCAGCGACAAATACGTCGTCAATGAAACAATAATAATGGGACTCAGCGAATCTGCATACGGTGCCATAGCCGGAATATATTCTTTCACTGCCTTAGCCATCGGCTCGGATAGCGCCGCCCCCGAATACAAACCGGTAACGATACCGATTAAGGTAATCCCAATCTGTATGGTAGAAAACATCTGATTAGGATCCTCTGCCAACTGTATCGCCCGTTGCGCCCCTTTACTACCGCGCTCCGCACTGTCTTCCAATAATCCTTTACGCGCATTTACTATTGCCAGTTCTGTCATGGAGAATATGCCGTTTGCAATAATCAACAGCAAAATAATCAATATCTCCAGACCAACGTCACCGTCCACTCACGTATCACTCTCCTATCTGATTCAGTGGATTATACAAATGCTTTTCTTCATAGTATAGCATATATGAGGCAATAAAGAAACGCAGGGTCCGTATATAAAAGGATTGGTCGTTAGGCATCGCAAGTCAGGTCTTGCGAATGACATTGCTCAGTCCTAACGACCAATCCGTTTTCCCTCGGAGCTGTATTTCTTTTTAGTAGGATGTTCTATCTCCACACCTATGCGTTAATAACAGCCAATGCACCTGCGCATGCCGGGCAGTCGCAATACGTAGCCCCTTTGCTCTTGATGTCCAGCGCATGGGTATGCAACTGCTCTGCTAATTCACTGCCGAACAAAGCGATGCCGTCCGGCGACGCAGTAAAGGCAATCAGCTGATCCACGGTAATAATATCTGCTTTCGCTTCCTTTACCAATGCCTCCCACGCAGCAGCTTCCGTATCCGTGCCTACCGCATCAAGCCATGCTTGGCCTACTTTCTTCAGCCCTTCATAACATGACTGCGCAGCTATCATAGATTGTACTGTTTGCACCATTGTATCCTGTTTCATATGAACTCCTCCTTTATCGGTTACATAGCGACGTCGTAGTAATCCGGCATTGCCTCACTACCTAATGAGTTACTACTGATTTTACTATATCGTAATGACCAATAAAAGTAAAGTACATTATTTTTATAAAGTAATATGCTAACTTCTTATTATATATTAGTTACTTGTTACTCTATCCATTACTTATTGTTTTGTAGATACGTCGTTAATGACTCTACTACTTTCACATCCGCCGGCAACCAATCTACTGACAGCAATTCTTCCACTCCAAGCCACTGCGATGCTTCATGTTCCAACAAATGTATATGAGACGCGCTGGCTAAGTGACAAATATAACAATGCATTGTTAAGTGAAATGTGTCATAGGTATGCTCTACAGTACACAAAAAGTTTTGAATTTCAATAGTTGCTCCCAGCTCCTCACAAATTTCGCGGCGCAGTGCAGTTTCTCTTTCTTCGCCTTTTTCTATCTTACCGCCGGGAAATTCCCAACCATCCTTAAATTCACCGTAACCACGTTGTGTCGCCAAATAGCGACCATTATCTTCAATAATGGCAGCTACCACTTCAATATGTTTCATAAACTACTACCTTTCTCACATTAATCACCGGTAATATACTCGTAAATATCATCGCGCACCGGCGTTTCTAATCGATACCACAACTCGACAGCCGATACGGTTCGCTTCTTTTCCTCATCCTGCATAGAAATAAGTTCCGCCTGCGACGATGCATGAATTCGCCCCAAATAATAAAACTCTTTTGAACCAGCATCATTCTTATTTTTTCGTACAAACAAATGCATCGCCACACCTTCCTCATCGGCATGCAATGCTCTTTGTACATCATCAGACTGTAATGTACGATTCGACTTTGAAATAGCTATAAGATTAGCAGGATCGATAAAACGATCTTCATACTTTGTAGTGGATGAAATATCTTCAGCTTTATTATAGTTAATAAACACCGGATATGACTTGGTATATTCATCGTATTTATAGCCCCCTATATTTAGTGGTACACAATCCTTTTTCCAAGCTAACAACCGACACACATCCGTGTACGTATACGACTGATACAATTGAAAAGGCGTGTCCTTATAAAGTTTGCTGTATTTAGTTTCATAAAGATATAATCCTAAATCCACTAGCTCTCGTACGATATCCGTAAACTCTCTATTGTGTACTAAAAGAGTTTGTACTTCTCGCCGCACTCGTAAGACTCCACTATCATAAGTAAATATAGCCGCATTAGCATATTTTTTTATGGCGGCTCCCACAAAGAAGGATCCCGTCAATACAGCTATACAACTTTGCTCTACTAAAGATGTCACCGCAAGACCATACCTCTCTCGAGCCTCTACCATAGCCATTCCAATAGGGTCTTCCACTCCCTTAATACAATGCTTTAGGATTAATAATTCATGCGGGCGCTTTCCATCGGCTAAACGCTCGGCTACCATCGCTACAATTTCTTCCGCAATCAAAGGGAGTCGCACCGTATATTCCGGTTCCTTCTTTACGAGAAAATGGTAATACGACCGGAATTTATTAATGAATAAGCAAATATCCACATCGCCATGGCGCTCAAAGTCAAGACAGTCTGGAATACGTCCCAGCTTTTCCTTTAATGCCCGATAATGTGTTACCAAAAACTTCGTTTCATCGAATCGGGCCGCATCAATAGATTCAAAAATACGTTGTTTACTAATTTCATCAAAATACATAGTAGAACATCCCGGCAACAAGCGCGTTCCTTCCATAACATATCGCCGCATCGTATCCTTACGATAACTCCTATCTCCAGATAGCGCTAACGGTATCATAAAGTTAGTCGTATAATTACCGATAAAATCAAGAATAACTACAAATTCCTTATCTTCATGTTTACGCAATCCTCGCCCCAACTGCTGAACAAATACGATGGGAGACTCCGTAGGCCGCAACAACAGTACCTGATTAATTTCAGGAATATCCACCCCTTCATTGAAAATATCTACCGTAATCAAATACTCTAACCGTTCTTCCTCTGCTACATCATCATCACACAGCCGCGTTATGCATTGTTCCCGTCTCTCTTGCGAGTCTGCACCGCTCAGCGCTATAGCCTTTACACCAAGCTGAGCTAAAAAGCCCGCCAATTGTTGGGCCTCTTCGTTACGGCTGCAAAAGATAAGCCCCTTAACCCGCTTTCCACTATAACCGTAATAATTAGCTTGCTCCATAATATAAGTAGCACGATGTATATCCATACGCATGACAGATGTCGCACCGTTCTCAGCTATAGTGCGTTGTTCACCATCGTCATCGGTATAAGCGGTGATACCAAAATAATGAAATGGGCATAATAATCGGTCCTCCAACGCTTCTTCTAACCGTATCTCTTGCGCAATGGTATGATGAAATAATTCAAAGATATTAAATCCATCCGTTCGTTCCGGACTTGCCGTCATTCCCAACCACAACGTTGGGGTAAAATAATCCATCAAACGTTGATACGTGCGAGCACCAGCACGATGAACTTCATCAATAATAATCACATCAAAATAATCCGGTTTAAATTGACTGTACACGTACTCCTGAGACATAGATTGCACGGTAGCAAATAAAAAATCTGCTTCATAATCCTTGCTGGAGCCCGATAGTAATCCCATCCGTTCCTCATGTCCCAACACACGACCAAAACTAGCTTTTGCTTGACGCGCAATCTGCTCACGATGTACTAAGAATAATACTCGCCGCGGCTCTAACCGCTGCATAGCAAACGCAGCGGCATAAGTCTTACCCGTTCCAGTTGCCGATAACAATAATGCCCGTTGACGTCCTTCTTCCACATAAGCTACCAGTCTATCCGCAAATGCCTGTTGCATACTGTTAGGCACCAAACATGGACGCTCCGCCAATTGCTTCGACTCACTTGCTATCATCGTACGACGTCGTTCCTGTCGCATAGCCATATACATCGCCTCATAGGCTGTTGCTACTTCATTCCACGGTTTTGACAAAGGATGATTCCACAACTGTGAAAACTCGCTGAGTATACGATCCGCATAATCTCCCTCCTTTGTGGAAATTACCTTTGTATTCCACTCCTTATTAACAGAAAGGGCGCTTTGTGTTAAGTTGGCACTACCTACAATAATTTTATAAATATCTCCCTCACGAAACATATACCCCTTAGTATGAAATCCTTCATGACTTCCTTGCGTTTCAAACAACTTAATTTCAATATTGGATAAGGATGCTAATTTATATAGTGCCTTTGGCTCAGTAAAAGAAAGATAGTCCGTTGTTAAAATCCGCCCCTGAATATTACGTTTCTCCAATTCCTTAAATGTTCCCAACAGTCCCTCTATACCACTTTCGGTAATAAAAGCTACACTGAACTGAAAAAAATCACAATGAAGTAATTCCCGTTGCAAAGTCGCAATTACCTTATCGTTACTCTCCCTGTTATTCATAACTAACTGCGGTCTATACGTCAGCTGTGAGCTAATTGTTTTATCTACAAAGGCTGTTTCAATACCTTGCCGTATCCGTTTTAGTTCCTGTTCAAACATCCCCGTAACTCCTTCCGTTTCATACTGATACGTTCATCGTACCATAGGTACCTATAAAGAAAAAGATCTTTACCATACTATTTACAGACATCTCCCTTGCTATATGAACCGCATTGTAGGAACTAAAAAACTATACATACAATAATGAAGGCTGTTCCGTAGAACAGCCTTCATTTACTAGTATCATTGGTTATATATAACAGACAACCATGATAAGCCTATACATGCTAATTATTTACTTTCCAGCAGCTGCTGTACCAACGCTTTTAACTCGGCTACTTCCTGCTGTAATTGATCATTCTTAGCGCCTAAACGCTGATTGGTTTCTGCTAACTGTTGATTCGTCGCATCCAACTGCTTTTGTAATTTATCATTAGCATCGCTTAGTGATTGATTGGTTGTTTCCAATGACTGTACACGCTTCGTCAACACCTTATTATTGGCCAGTGCCGCACGATGTTCGCCACCGGATCCAATGGAAAAGCCCACTCCACCGGACAAGCCCCATTTACCAGTGCTGTCGTAAGAGGTAGACAAACGATACGAAATATCTCCCGTCGTATTAATGCCGGACACGCCAATAGCTACCGCTGATTCACCGCCGTACGATCCTACCCCGGCACCAATCATAACGTTGCCGTCATTTAGGTTCGTGATCATCGGAATGCCTGCTGCCGCCAATGCACCGGCCGTACCGGCATTCGCTCGCTTCGAAATTTCGGATAGTCGTTCGCCGACTTTCTCCGTTACCTTAGCAAACTGATTCATCGTCACCGCATCCGTCGGACCTTCGCCATCCGCTAAACCGGTTAGCTTTTTGCCGCCTAAATCAAGCCCTTCTTCTGTCAATGTCAACGTCGTATGATTACCGTTGGCATCGGACGGACCGGAAATAGAAGTAATCCCTTTCAAGTCTGCCTTCAAACCATAACTGATAATACCGTTTTCACCGGACGTTACCGTAAGGTTATCATCTGACGCACGGAAATCAAAACCCTTGTCCAATGTTACCTTTTTAGAAGCTTTATCATTGCCTGCTTTATAAGCAACATGTAACGCTTCTGCCATTGTATCGCTGTTTATACCAATAGTGTAGTTATCGTGACCGTCTTTTGTGCCCTTTGTTACCGTAATCGGACCATCCGTATTTTCCGTCAATGTTGTTTTAGACGCATTTACTTTTTCAGTAATCGATGTATTAATATCTCCGGTAATTTTACCTTTGACCTTTTCCACATAATCGTATACGGCACCGCCGGTAACCACATGCGTATCGTCTTTTACAACCGAATCCGCTTTATTCAAACTCAGAGCTACACCATTGCCAGTGGCCTTTGTCGTAATGTCTTCATTGCCGGTAATAGCAAAGTTGATGCCGCCCTCTTGATTCAAATTCTGTGACGCTGTTTTGCTATTGTCATCACCGGTAAGGGTAATCGTATTATTGCCAACCTTTGTCACTTCTTCAGTGATTGTTTTTGTAATGCCATCCTTAGCCTCTTTGATTTTACTGTCTACTTGGCCTACGGTCGCCGCATCTTTACCATCTTTACCCTCGGCAATATTGCTGATAATTTTACCGCCAAGGTCGATACCTTTTTCGGTAATGGTAATCGTTGTGGAACTACCATCCTTTCCGGTAGGGCCGGTAATAGAGGTAATCCCTGTCAGATTCGGATTTAATCCGTACGTAATCTCGCCATCTTCATCAGAAGATACTGTTAAATTCGAATCCTTGGCTTTGAAAGTAAATCCTTTGGCCAAGCTTACCGATTGCTGATCGCCATCACCAATTCTATAACTGATATTAGTCGCTTCCGCTAATTTCTCACCGTTAAAGCCAACGGTATATACATCATGATTTGTTCCATCTGTAGATGTCGTCTTAGTAACCGTGATAGCGCTCTGACCATCGGCTGCTTTCACTTCCGTTTTGCTTGCCTTAGCTTTGCTATCTACTTCTGTCTTACTATACGTTTCTTCCTTGCTATATATATTAAGCTTATTTCGCCAGCTAGTTACATTATCATCGGTAAGATTCGACGCATCCACCTTCGCAAAGTCATCGTTCAATGAGGTTTTCATTTCGTTTTCTAACTTCGCAGTATTTACAGATAATGTATATGTATCTGCCGCAAGACCGATACCTTCTGTTTTTTCTACCTGTAAAATTCCATCCATTTCCGGATTTACAGCTACCTTCGTCTTAGCACCTGTTACTGCATTATATACAGCACTCGAGGTAACAACTTTATTTGCGTCATCACCGGTATTTGTAACAGACGTTGCCTTATTAAGGCTCAAGGTTACATCACTGCCGGATGCACTAGTGGTAATATCTTCATTACCTTTAATGCCAAAGCTAATGCCGCCTTCTTTACTCAATTTCTGAGCATCAGTACTACTGCTGTCACCGGTAAGGGTAATCGTATTATCTACTAACTTCGTTACATCGGTCTTTACCTCATTTACCTGTTTTACTGTAGCTGCATCGGTGTCCTTTTCACCATCGACAATATTACTGATGGTTTTGCCGCCAAGGTCGATGCCTTTTTCGGTAATGGTAATTGTTGTACCGTTAGTTCCGTCTTTACCTGCAGGACCACTAATAGACGTAATGCCCGTAAGATCAGCATTCAAACCGTAAGTAATCTGACCATCGTTTCCGGATGTTGCCGTCAAGTTTGCTCCTGCTTGGAAGTTAAGACCTTGTGCCAGACTTACCGCTTTGGATGTTTTATCACTACCGGCTTTGTAGCTAATATTTGTAGCCTTAGCTATTTCCGTACCATTAAAACCAACGGTATAGACAGTATGACCGTCTGTTTTATCCGTAGATGTATCTACCGTAATTGCACTCTGACCGTCTTTTGCTTTTACTTCCGTTTTGCTTGCCTTAGCTTTGCTATCTACTTCTGTCTTACTATACGTTTCTTCCTTGCTGTATACATTAAGTTTATTTCGCCAGCTGGTTACATTATCATCAGTAAGATTCGACGCATCCACCTTTGCAAAATCATCGTTAAGCGATGTTTTCATTTCGTTTTCTAACTTCGTTGTATCAATGGACAATGTATAGCTGTTGCCGGTAAGGTCGTCGCTTTCCGTAGTGGTTGCTGTCAAGATACCATCCGTTGCCGGATCTACAGCTACCTTCGTCTTAGCACCTGTTACTGCATTATATACAGCACCCGAGGTAATAACTTTATTTGCGTCATCACCTGTATTGGTAACAGACGTTACCTTGTTAATGCTCAAAGCTACACCATCCTTGGAGGCTGTTGTGGTAATGTCAGTATTGCCGGTAATAGCAAAGCTAATACCGCCATCTTTATTCAGCATTTGCTTGTCTGTTGTGCCACTGTCACCGGTAAGGGTAATAGAATTATTTACTAACTTTGTTACATCAGTCTTTACATCATTTACCTGTTTTACCGTAGCTGCATCGGTGTCCTTTTCACCATCGGCAATATTACTGATGGTTTTACCGCCAAGTTCGATACCTTTTTCGGTAATGGTAATTTTTGTACCATTAGCTTCCTCTTTTCCGGCAGGACCTGTAATGGATGTAATGCCCGTAAGATCAGCATTCAAACCGTAAGTAATCTGACCATCGTTTCCGGATGTTGCCGTCAAGTTTGCTCCTGCTTGGAAGTTTAATCCCTTGGAAAGACTAACTGTCTTAGCCGTCTCATCAGTACTGGCTTTGTAACTGATATTAGTCGCTTCCGCTAATTTCTCACCGTTAAAGCCAACGGTATATACATCATGATTTGTTCCATCTGTAGATGTCGTCTTAGTAACCGTGATAGCGCTCTGACCATCGGCTGCTTTCACTTCCGTTTTGCTTGCCTTAGCTTTGCTATCTACTTCTGTCTTACTATACGTTTCTTCCTTGCTATATATATTAAGCTTATTTCGCCAGCTAGTTACATTATCATCGGTAAGATTCGACGCATCCACCTTCGCAAAGTCATCGTTCAATGAGGTTTTCATTTCGTTTTCTAACTTCGCAGTATTTACAGATAATGTATATGTATCTGCCGCAAGACCGATACCTTCTGTTTTTTCTACCTGTAAGATTCCATCCGTTTCCGGATTTACAGCTATCTTCGTCTTAGCTCCACTGACTGCCGTGTATACTGCACTAGAGGTTACTACCTTATCTTTGTCCGCACCGGTATTCGTCACAGACGTTGCCTTGTTAAGGCTCAAGGCTACGCTGATACCGGATGCGTTAGTAGTAATATCCTCGTTACCGGTAATGCCAAAGCTGATGCCGCCATCCTTATTCAACATTTGCTTATCTGTTGTACCACTGTCACCAGTTAAGGTAATCGTATTATTACCAAGCTTCGTTATCTCTTCAGTAAGCTTAGAAATATCTCCGTTTGTTGAAGTAGAAATCTTAGCAATTTCATCACTAATCTTCTGATTCATCTGACCTACATTAACGGCATCATTATCTGCTTCACCATTCGACAGATTAGATATTTTTTTATTACCTACATCAAAACCATCATTTGTAATGGTTACCTTAGTCCCGTTATTATCTCCACCGGAAATAGACATAATCCCTTGAAGTTCAGAGTTCAATGCATAGCTTACTTCGCCGTCAGCGTTCACAGAAGATGTTAAATTATCTGTGTTTACGAAGTTCAAGCCCTTAGACAAAGCCACTTGCTGTTCGTTTTTACCATTTGCTTTGTAGGTGAGATTCGTAGCTTTAGCCACCTCTTCCCCTTTGAAACCAATAGTATATACTGCGTGGTTATCCGTAGTATCCTTCGTTTCTGTAACGGTGATAGCCTTCTGATCGCTATCTGCTTTCACTTCCGTTTTACTTGCCTTAGCAAGGTTATCTACTTCGGTCTTGTTATAGGTTTCATTTTTACTATACGTTTCATCCTTGCTGTATACATTAAGCTTATCGCGCCAGCTGGTTACATTACCATCGCTGAGATTCGACGCATCCACCTTTGCAAAGTCATCGTTGAGCGATGTTTTCATTTCGGTTTCTAACTTCGTAGTATCGATGGACAATGTATAGCTGTTGCCGGTAAGGTCGTCGCTTTCCGTTTTCTTTACTGCTAAGATTCCATCCGTTCCCGGATCTACAGCTACCTTCGTCTTAGCACCACTTACTGCTGTGTATACTGCGCCAGAGGTAACCACCTTATCTTTATCGGCACCGATGTTAGTAACAGACGTTGCCTTATTAAGGCTCAATGCTACGCTGCTACCGGATGCGTTAGTAGTAATATCCTCGTTACCGGTAATACCAAAGCTAATGCCGCCTTCTTGATTCAAACTCTGAGCAGCAGTAGTACTGCTACCATCACCGGTTAAGGTAATCGTATTATCTCCCAATGTCTTCACCGTCGATGTAATCGTTTCGGTAAGGGTCTTAGTAATACCATCCTTAGCCGTAGTTATCTTACTTTCTACCTGACCTACTGTAGCCGCATCTTTCTCATCCGTACCATCGGCAATATTACTGATGGTTTTACCGCCAAGGTCAATGCCGTTTTCAGTAATAGTAATTTTCGTACCGTTAGTCCCATCTTTTCCGGCAGGACCGCTAATAGACGTAATGCCCGTAAGATCACTCTTCAACCCATAGGTAATCTGACCATCAGCAGCTGACGTAGCCGTCAAGTTTGCTCCTGCTTGGAAGTTTAATCCTTTGGAAAGACTAACTTTTTTAGACTCTGCATCAGTACCGGCTTTATAGCTAATGTTTGTTGCCGTAGCAATCTGATCGCCATTGAAGCCTACTGTATAGATGGTATGTCCATCTGTATCATTCGTAGATGTATCTACCGTAATTGCATTCTGACCATCAGCGGCTTTTACTTCTGTTTTGCTTGCCTTAGCTTTGCTATCTACTTCTGTCTTACTATACGTTTCTTCCTTGCTATATACATTAAGCTTATTTCGCCAGCTGGTCACATTACCATCGCTGAGATTCGATGCATCCACCTTTGCAAAATCATCGTTGAGCGATGTTTTCATTTCGTTTTCTAACTTCGTTGTATCAATGGATAACGTATAGCTGTTGCCGGTAAGATTGTCGCTTTCCGTAGCGGTTGCTGTCAATATACCATTTGTTACCGGATCTACAGCTACCTTCGTCTTAGCACCCTTCACGGCATCATATACAGCACTAGAGGTTACCACCTTATCTTTGTCCGTACCGGTATTCGTCACAGACGTTGCCTTATTAAGGCTCAA
>NZ_CAUGKU010000006.1:0-127885 GCF_959600285.1 Veillonella magna
ATTTGCACCAAGTCATATTGTGATTTCATATAAAAATGTAAAATGATATTTACAACTTCCAGTTTGTCAGGTTCTGTGACAGTCAAGGCGGTTCATCACGAGCCGCCTTTTCCATTTCTATCGTTTTTTCTTCCTGCCGGATCGTCCGGTTTTCAGCAATGAAGACTTTTTTAAGATATTTATGAACTGCTGAAATTCAAGAGGTGTCAACTTCGAGTAGTTGATCCCAAGCTGCTTTAGATAAATCATCGCCTGCCTTTCCAGAGGGTTTCCGTTGAATTTCTGGGCGTCCTCTATGGCCTGTCGAATGTTCTCTGCTGCGGTTTCATCCGGGGCGGTCTCCTTATCCTGTGCATGGCTCTTTCTTATCTCTTTTACAATAGAGAAAAGGTCTTCTGCGATCCGGTTGTTAAAGAATTCGTCTTTCCGGACATGAGCAGCACGGAGTACGTTTAAGGTGGGATCGCTTTCCTCCGGATGATACTTTTCTATAATTTCATTTCGAACGAAGTCTACATAGGAGTTCAGGTTCTTTATCTGCATACTGGCGATTGCATCCACATAGATTTCTATATCGGCCATGAGTTTTAGAAAGTCCTTGTGTGCGATCAGCTCACTAAGAAGCCTTGCATTGAGTTTCCCGGACGATAGAAGTTCCACCACCTCATCGCTTAAATGTAGGCTTTCCAGGGGGCGTATTAGATTGCTTCCGAAGGTTGGTAAGCCCCAGGAGATAATCAACGCTCACGCCGTAAAATTGGGCCAGCTTCATCAGGCTGCCATGGTTGATCTCCTTAAAATCATCTGCCTCGTAACTTCCCAGGGCAGATTTGGAAATGCCGGTTTTCTCAGCCAGCTCCTCTAAGTTCAGTTCATCGATGGATTTATCCAATCGAATGACCGGCCTGTTTGGGATATGTTCCCCGGAGAAGCAAGGCAAAGACCTACCGGAAGAAGGAAGCGAGCGTGCCAAAGGGAAGAAAACGCCGCTGTGAGAGTCAGGGGCAGGAACGGCAGACAGAGAGAGCCGGCTGGACTTAATGATTAAGAGCAAAAGCTCAGGAAAAAGAAACGATAAGAGGGCGGGCATAGTTTTGTCTGCTCTCTCCCATAAGAGCGAGAAAACCAGGAGCAAAAGCTCCCTGCTTTGAAGGCAGAACGCTCTGTAAACATACGAATGAATGACAGTCTCCGGAGAAGTGTTTCCGGAGTTTTTTGTGAAGGAGGAAATGAAAATGAATGAGTTTTTGACGAGAGAAAAGAAGCTGCCCTACTGTCTTGCACTACCGAGAGTGCTGCTGCCTTATCCGATCAGCAGTACGGCAAAGCTTCTGTATGCCATGCTCCTTGACCGGGCAATCTGGGCAGGGGAGGAAGATGCGAACGGATATATCTATGCCAGTTATCCGATCCGGGAGCTCGCAAAGGATATGAAAAAAAGTGTGCCGACGGCCAAAAGGAGTTTAAGTGAATTGGACGAAGTCGGATTTTTGTTACGGGTGCGAACAGGATTTGCGATACCGAGTCGGACATATCCTTTGCTGCCGTAAAGCAGGAAAAGGGTTCAAAGGGTGCGGGTCGCCAGTGGCGACCTTTGCGGTGCAACCGCAAAAGCACCGACCGAAGCGGAGCGGAGACCGAAGCCCTTGCCGGGCTTGGGGCGGACAGCCCCATCGGGTCAAGGGTGAAACGCCTTGGCGGGGTTGAGGGGCGGCAGCCATCATCGGGTCAAGGACGAAGTGCCTGTCGGGTTGAGGGCGGAAAGCCCCATCAGGTCAAGGGTGAAACACCTTGCCCAGTAAGTGGCGTCTCGCCACTTAATACTGGGTATTACTTGGAGCTAAAAGCAGCAAGGAAAAAGCTAGTCTGCCCTCTCCCCCCCCCTTCAGGGAACCGCTTTTTAGAAACGGAGGATTGCGAATGAAATTGACAAGACACAACGGTCGTGCCGGGAAGAATAGAACCTACAATCCGAAGCACAATGACCGGAGCTTCGATCTGAAAAACAGCGATCACATCGACGAGGAACGAGCCGGAAAAAACATTTACTGGGATTGCTTCAACGGATTCAGAACACAAAATCTCACGCAGTATGAGAACGACGTAGCGGACACTTTTGAAGAAGCAGAAAAGACCTACTATGAAATCAAGTACAAGGATTTCATCAAGGGACAGCATGAACGAAATCGAAAGAACCGGCACCCGGAAAGAAACCGCTCCGCTCTCGATCTGCTTCAAAGCAAAAAGACCTGTCCGGAGGAAACGGTCTATCAGATCGGCACCATGGAGGATCACATTCCGGGAGAAAAACTTCTTGAGATCGTGACGGAGTTTATCGGGGAAATGAACACAAGGTTCGGTTCCCATGTAAAGACTTTGGACTGGGCGCTCCACATGGATGAGAGTACGCCCCATATCCATGAGCGGCACGTCTTTGAATGTGAAAACAAATATGGAGAGCTTTGCCCCCAACAGGAAAAAGCATTGGAAGCGTTGGGCTTTGAACTTCCGGAACCGGATCAGCCGCCGGGAAGAACCAACAACCGGAAAATGACCTTTGACTCTGCCTGCCGGGTGCTTCTCTTTGATATATGCAAGAAGCATGGCTTAGAGCTGGAAGAAGTACCGGAATACGGGGGACGGGCTTATCTGGAAAAGCAGGACTTCATCTTAGAAAAACAAAAGGAAAAGATCGCCTGTCAGGAAGAAAAGCTCACCGAGCTGACCGTTAAGATCGAGGATGTGGAACGATTGGTAGACGAGGTGACGGACGCTGCCTATGACAAGGCGGTAGAAGTCGTAAGCGATACGGTGTGCCTGGAAGTTCACAAAGAGGATATAAAGATAGCGGAAGGCTATAAGAGCTGGCTGCAATCTCCGGAGAGGAAAGCTCCGAAGAACTTTCGGGACTTTGCTGTGCTGCAACTGGACAGCCTGATCAAAAAATTCAAAAAGGCAATGGATTCCACCCTTGAAAAAATCCAGAGAAGGCTGATGAGCCCGGAGGTGAAAAAGGCAGCGAAAGAACAGATCAAAGAGAAAGCCCAGCCTTCTGTTTTGGGAATGATCGAAAGATTCAAAGCGGACATTAAGAGGGAGAATGAGGAAAAAGCAAAGAGGAAGGAAGAACTGAACAAAAACCAAAAACAAAATAGGGAGCGATAAGCGTCTGACCGTTTGAAAGAAAAACAGTTAGGCGCTTTTTTTGTCCCCAAAAACAGGAAGGAGTGACGGAATGAACGTATTTGAAGCGGTCAAAGAGAATGTGACTACGCTGGAAGCTGCAAGGCTCTACGGGATCAAGGTGAACCGAAACGGCATGGCAGTCTGCCCTTTCCATGATGATAAAAACCCAAGCTTGAAACTGGATAAAAGGTTTCATTGCTTCGGCTGTCAGGCAGACGGAGACGCTGTGGATTTTGTGTCACAGCTTTATGGGCTATCTGCAAAGGAAGCTGCGGTGAAGCTGGCTTCCGACTTCGGGCTTATGTACAGCAAAAACGCAAAGCCGTCCATCAGGAAGCAGCTTAGAAAACCGTCCATAGAGGAACAGGAGCGATCCGAAGAACACCATGCCTTTCAGGTGCTTTCCGGCTATTACCACACCCTCAGAGATTGGGAAAGCGCCTATGCTCCCCGCTCTTTGGAAGAAGCCTGGCACCCGAAATTTGAGGAAGCTCTGCAAAGGAAAGGATATGTGGAATATATGCTGGACACCCTCCTTTCCGGAACGCCGGAAGAAAAAAGGGAGATCGTGACACAGCAAAGAGAGGAAGTGAGAAAACTTGAGAAAAGATTTGACAAGCGTAGAGCAGGTCAGAGAAGCCCTGGCCGTCAACCAGAAAGGTAAGCCCTCCAATACGGCTGCCAATTACAAGCTGGTGCTGGAGTATGACCTGCTCTTAAAAGGTGCGATCCGGAAAAATATGCTGACGGAGCGGATCAACATTGTAAAAGATTTAGGCTGGAAGCGGGAAGAACCGACCTTAACGGATGTGGACTTGAAATATCTCCTGCTCTACTTTGAAGAAACCTATGGTCTTTCGGTAGAAAAGAAAATCCAGGACGCCGTCATGGTGGTTGCCAATGAAAACCGGTATCACCCGATCCAGGACGTTCTAAACGGCCTTGAATGGGATGGGGAGTACCGCATCAGGTATACCCTTCATCATTTCCTGGAAGCCGAGGTGAATGACTACACCGAAGAAGCCTTCAAGCTCTTTTTGCTGGGAGCCATATCCAGAGTCTTTCATCCGGGTTGTAAGTTTGAGACCATGCTCTGCCTTGTGGGCGGACAGGGAGCCGGGAAATCTTCTTTCTTCCGGCTGCTCGCCATCAATGACGACTGGTTTACGGACGATCTGAAGAAGCTGGATGATGAGAACGTCTATCGGAAGATGAACGGCCACTGGATCATTGAAATGTCCGAGATGATGGGAACGGCTACAGCAAGGAGCATTGAAGAAATCAAGTCCTTTTTAAGCCGTCAGAAGGAGACCTACAAGGTGCCGTATGAAACCCACCCGGCGGACAGGAAGCGGCAATGCGTGTTTGCCGGAACTTCCAATACTTTGGACTTTCTGCCCCTGGACAGAACGGGAAACCGGAGATTTCTCCCTGTGATGGTAGACCCGGACAAGGCGGAGGTTCACATCCTGGAGGATGAAGAAGCGTCCAGAGCCTATCTTCTGCAAGTATGGGCGGAAGCCATGACCATTTACCGGAGCGGTAATTTCAAGCTGAAATTGAGTAAGGAAATGGACGCATACCTTAAAGAACACCAAAGGGCTTTTATGCCGGAGGACACAAAGGCCGGTCAGATTATGGGATTTCTGGAAAGCTATTCCGGAAATATGGTCTGTTCCAAGCTGCTCTATAAGGAAGCCTTGAACCATACGTTTGAGGAACCAAAGCAATGGGAGATACGGGAGATCATGAATAACGCAGTGACCGGCTGGAAGTATTTTAAGCAGCCGAAAACCTTTCCGGGTTACGGCAGACAGAAGGGCTGGGAAAGGGAAAATGGTGCAACGGGCAGGTGCAACGGGGATAAAAAAAATGAGGATGGCTTTGTGCCGGTTCCGGAGCAGACCGTCCTTCCCTTCTAAAAATGCCCTCCGGTTGTACATCTGGTTGCATTCCCGTTGCATAGCCGGTTGCATGAGAAATCCTTATTTTTCAAGGCTTTTTCTACCTACTGCAACCAAAGCAACAGAAAATAATAAAAAAAAGAAAATAGAAAGAATAAGCCCGACAGAGAAGAAAGAAAGATTTTTTGAAGTCCGTTGCACGACTTCGTTGCACTTCCTCTCTACCGGGCATTTTTATGTGAAGGAGGAAAGAATGCCTATGAAAAAAGTCCCAATTTGGGAAAAAAGTAATTTAAGTCTGGAGGAAGCTGCAGCTTATTCGGGTATTGGTATTAACAAATTGCGTGATCTGACAAATGATAAGAATTGTGATTTTGTCTTATGGGTAGGAAATAAACGGCTGATTAAACGGCGCCTGTTGGATCAATATATCGAGAAAGCATTTTCTATTTAACGGTTTAGTGATAATTGTGATGGGACAGATTGTCTTGGTATGGTATAATAAAATGTCATATCAAGGCTCTTTCCATCACGGAAAGGAGATTGAGAATGTCCGAGAAACGCAAAGACCATAAAGGTAGAATCCTGCGGACAGGAGAGAGCCAGAGAAAAGACCTGATATATCAGTACCGGTATACAGACTGCAAAGGCAAACGACACAACATTTATTCCTCTGATTTGAAAGAGCTGCGTGAAAAAGCAAAAGAAATCCAGAAATAGCTTGACGAAGGAATTGACTATGCTGCCGGAAAGGCAACTGTGATTGAACTTGTAGAACGCTATATCAGCTTGAAACAGGGCGTGCGCTACAATACCAGAGTCGGTTACAATTTTGTTCTGAACCTGATTAAGAAGGAAGATTTTGGCTGCCGGCAGATAAGGGATATTAAGGTATCAGACGCGCAAAAGTGGATTGTGAAGCTCCACAGTGACGGGAAAGGATATAGCACCATTACGAGTGTCAGGGGCGTTGTAAAACCTGCATTTCAGATGGCGTACAACGAGGATATTATCCGCAAAAATCCGTTCGATTTTAAATTAGTGGACGTAGTTCCCAATGATTCTCAGAAGAGGATCGCCATGACCGTGGAACAGCAGCGGCTTTGGATGAGCTTTATCCGGGAAGACAAAACTTACACCAAGTATTATGACGAATTTGTTGTGTTGCTGGGAACGGGTATGCGCGTCAGTGAATTTTGCGGTCTTACAAAAAGCGATTTGGACTTTGAAAACCGGCGAATCCGGGTAGACCATCAGCTTGTTCGGGAACGGGGCGGAAAGTATTATGTCGAGAAAACCAAGACGGAGTGCGGCTGCCGCTTTATTCCCATGACAGAGGAAGTCTATCAAAGTCTGAGCAATATCCTTGAGCGCCGCAAGAAGGTAAAGACGGAAATCATTGTAGACGGGTACAGCGGCCTTCTGTTGCTGGATAAGGACGACAAGCCCAAGGTAGCGTTACACATAGAAAATGAAATGCGCTGGGCGATGAAAAAGTATAAGAAGCTGTATCCGGATAAGCCGTTGCCGCACATCACGCCTCATGTGTTCCGGCATACTTTCTGTACCAATATGGCAAACGCTGGTATGGATATAAAGACCTTACAGTATGTGATGGGACACTCTGATGTGGGCGTAACGCTGAATGTCTACACACACGCCAGCTATGCCCGGGCGGCGGAGCAGATGGCAAAAATCATAGATTTCAAGGGAACTGTCACTCCGGAAAAGCAGAGAAAATCAGGCTGAAATTGAACAGAGTTACTACACCATTTACTACACCATTTACTACACCATTTGGCCGTGAATTTATGTGGATTTATGAAGAAAGACGTAGATTCGGGGGAGAACAGAGAAATTGAAAACGATGCCAAAACGCTTGAAAAATCAAGGTTTGAAGGCTTATGAAGGGATATAAGAAATATGATAAAAGTATTATTCGTGTGCCACGGCAATATTTGTCGGTCACCAATGGCAGAGTTCGTTATGCAAAAGTTAGTAAATGAAGCGGGGCTTAGTGATCAGTTTCATATTGCGTCGGCAGCAACGTCTCGTGAAGAAATAGGAAACGATGTTCATTATGGGACAAAGCAAAAAATGGCAGAGATGGGCGTGCCGATATGGCGACGTGAAGCGCGTCAGATGACGAAGCAAGATTATCTTTCCTATGAGTATGTTATCTTGATGGATGACAATAATTGGCGCAACACAATGCGAATTATTGGTAAGGATCGGGATAATAAGGTGTATAAGGCTATGTATTTTACAACACCGGACGTGTCGCTACAGGCAGATGAAGGTCAGCGGCGAGCGCCGCGTGACGTGAAGGATCCATGGTACACGGGAAATTTTGATGAAACCTATGATGATGTCATTGTAAGCTGTACGAATTTGCTGGCAGTCATTCGGCACAAGCATGGAATATAAAAAAGGTTCTTCTATGAGCACGGATAGTGTCATAGGAGAACCTTCTTTTTATAGATTTTATAGATTTTGTAGATTTATAGACTTACGAAACACTTCTGTATGACTACGATAGGAGAGTAGTTTTGTAATCTAAACGACAATATAAAATTAATCTGTTCCCACTCTTTCGGTGGGGTGAATACGTGTTGCATGATGCGTACGACGGCACTCGCGATAGGAAAGGCTGCGCTTTATATCTTGCGTAGTGATGGTAAATAAATCGGAAAGTTCATAGTCAAGGGCAAAGGCGACTAAGCATAATTGACTCATAGTGATGCCGCCGGCTCTTTCACCTCGCTCGAGGCTACTGATATAGCTTACGCTTAGACCGGTAATATGGGCCAAGCTTTTTTGTGACACGTCTAACGAATAGCGGCGAAAGGCTAACTTTCTTCCCACACAAAGGGCCAGTTCATCAATTTTCTCTTCCGGGTTTGAAAGAGTCTCGAACAGACGATCATCCAAGGAATTTTTTTCTTGTAAGAAAAGGTGGGCTATTTCTTTGAGTGAAAATAGCTTTTCCAATAGTTGTGTACATCTTCTTTCTTTGGTTAGATTCTTCGCTTGTTGGAAAGCAAAGGGGTATTAGCGATTTTGGTAGTCGCACTTGTCATAATAATACAAGCGTTCAATATCTTTTAAGGAAATGCTGAAGAGTTCACCGAGCTGAAAGTTTACAGCATGGGCGATGGTCCATAAAATTTGTAAGGTAATGCCGGAACAGTTGCGACCACACTCGATTTTACTGATGTAGCTGGTGCTGACACCGGCGCGTTTTCCAAGCTCCTTTTGTGATAAATTCATGTTATAGCGACGTTCGGCCAATTTTCTCCCTATACAGCGGAATACGATGAGTAGTGTTTCCTTACTTTTTTCAGGATTAAAGTGGAATAAACAGTTATATGCACCGTCAATGAGTCCCTTTTCGTTAGCAAGCGATATATGGCTAGATGGTTCGGTAGGGGATGAATTATTCGGTGACTTCTTAGAATTTGATGTGTGAGAAACGTTGGCGGATATACTCTGTGTACTTCCTTCCGGTTCTTCTGAATTTGATACTAACACTGGCTTTTTCATTACTTAGACACTCCTTAATAAAAATATCAAAAATAAAAACATATATTATCTTACTATTTGTAGACATAAAAGTAAATAATTTGTGATAAATTGAAATAATGAATTTGTAGATATGTCAAATGATTAAGAATATATATTGATTGAAATGCAACGGCGTCGTCTGTATAGGTTGTATAATTGTAAGATGATTGCAGATACAGATATGATTTATAAATTCGGAGTCTTTTGCGATAAAATAGGATAGAGGTTGTAAGGAGAAAGCTAAGTTTGATACAATCTACATACTGGTGGTTGTGTAACAGTGGGTATACCAACGATTGTTGCGTATACCGGTGTTTATATAGATGTGAGTAGAGTAGGAGATATAGATGGCGGTACAAACTACGAAAGAAATACGATTAATTGTCAGTGATGTTGATGGAACATTAGTGAATAATAAAAAGAAGATAACTCCGGGGACGATGGCTGCCGTAACAAAGGCGCAAGCTGCCGGTATTCGTTTTGCTATTGCCTCGGGACGAGCATGGGGCGAAATGGATGAGATTTTAACTACATTGCCTATGGTGGAGGATTTTATTTGTAGTAACGGTGCATTGGTTGTTCATTATCATGAGGGAAAGGAAACTACATTGTTTCGCGAGTCTTTTAGTAGAGAGCAGACAAGGGCTATTTTAATGGCGTTGAAAGATGTAGATGTTTATATAGAGGCTTACTCGGGATCCCATATTTATGGCGAAGAGGCTTGCGTGTCTCATTTTAGCGATTATGTTAGTGATACCATTGCTCCGTTGATTATGGCAACGCGGCAAATGGTGCCACACATGGTAGACTATGTATTAGAAAAACAACTGCCGATAGAGAAGGTGCAAATTTTTTACGGTACAGAAGGTAAAAAACAACAAGCGAAGCGTTTGGTAGAAGAGCTCGGTATGTTTACGGTTATTGAGTCCAGTGAAGGCAATTTGGAATTTGTGCTTCCGCAAATCAGTAAAGGACGGGCCGTCAAAGCATTGGCAGATTCAATGGGAATTACGGCGGCACAGGTTATGACCATTGGTGACAGTAACAATGATTTATCTATGTTGACGTACGCCGGTACCTCCTTTGCTATGGCCAGCGGCGAAGATACGGCAAAGCAGGCGGCCAAATATATAACGGCCTCCAACGAGGAGGATGGTGTAGCACAGGCCATTTATACTGTTTTGGCGAGGCAAGGGAAATAAACACATGCGACAATTTAGTATAGATAGCGATCGGTGTGTTAAGTGCGGAGCCTGTGCCATGGATTGTCCGGAGCAAATTATCGAGGAACGGGATGTATCCTTTCACATTGGCGATGGTTGCATCGGCTGTGGCGACTGCTATGAAATTTGCCCTGTAGGGGCTGTGGTAAAGAAGGGTTGAGTGGGCGTAATACTTTACAAACAGGCCTCTTTTTGGTAAAGTTAATCTATATGTATTTTATATTTTTGGTGTAGAACAAAGAGGGATAGAAGTGGCCTTAATTGTTAAGAAATTCGGTGGTAGCTCGGTAGCTACGCCGGAAAAGATGTTCAATATTGTAAACCGCGTACTAGCGGGCAAAAAAGAAGATGACAATATTGTATTGGTTGTGTCGGCTATGGGCGATACAACAGATGAATTAGTGAGCCTGGCAAAACAGGTGACTTCGCATCCGTATGGCCGTGAAATGGATCGCCTTTTATCTACGGGGGAACAGATGTCGATTGCACTTATGGCAATGGCATTTATGGAAAAAGGGCACCCGGCTGTTTCAATGACAGGCGAACAGGCGGGCATTAAGAGTAGTAATGCTTACGGAAAAGGTCGTATTACGGACATCGATCCGTCGCGTGTGTTTGAGGCACTTAAGGGCGGCAACATCGTAATTGTAGCCGGTTTCCAGGGAATTACCGACGATGGTGATATTACTACCTTGGGACGCGGAGGTTCCGATACGACGGCAGTAGCCTTGGCAGGTGCTATGAAGGCTGACGTGTGTGAAATTTTTACGGACGTAGAAGGCGTTTATTCTACGGATCCTCGTATTTCTCCCAATGCGGTTAAGCTGGCCGAAATTACCTATGGTGAAATGCTTGAAATGGCGCGTCTCGGTGCCGGTGTCATGCAGCCGCGGGCAGTAGAAATGGGTAGTCGTTACGGCGTACCGATTCATGTACGTTCTACCTTTAGCGACAATGAAGGGACTATTATTCGGGAGGCATATACTATGAGTGCAAATGAACATGTAATTACCGGCGTAGCCGATGATACCAATGTAGCAAAGGTATCTTTGGCCGGTGTTGAAAATAAGCCGGGCGTGGCGCATACGATTTTCCAGACATTGGCTGATGGCAATGTTGACGTGGATATGATTGTACAAAGCGTACGCACTATCAATGATGCATTGACGGATATTGTATTTACAATTACCCGTGATGATGTAGTATTGGCAAAAGATATTTTGGAAAATTTGAAAAAGACCATTCGCATGGATGATTTTGTGATTAACGAACACATGGCCAAAGTATCTATCGTTGGTGCGGGCATGCTTGGACAGCCGGGTGTGGCAGCTAAGATGTTTGGTATCCTCAGTGCGGAAGGCATTAATATTGAAATTATCAGCACCTCTGAAATCAGTATTTCTTGCTTGATAGCGGAGGATCGCGTAAAAGAAGCGGTGCACGCTATTCATGACAAGCTCGTACTTGACGGTCGTGGCTAAAAATTGTAGGTGTGAAGAACAGGGTTCAAGTGTGACTTGAGCCCTTTTTACATATAATTATGGATGGGAGTTGGCAATTATGGAGCTTTTGGCACCGGCCGGTACATGGGAAAATTTTTTAGCTGCCTTAGAATCGGACGCCGATGCAATATATATGGGCGGCAAGGTATTTAATGCACGATCGCATGCCGCTAATTTTTCAAGCGAAGAATTGCAGGAAGCGGTACGCCTGGCTCACATCTTGGATGTAGATGTGTATGTGACGGTTAATATTCTTATCGGCGACGCTGAAATTAATGAGCTCATTGCGTATTTGCAAGAGCTGGAAGCCATTGGCGTTGATGCAATTATCGTGCAGGATTTAGCGGTGGCTCGCTTGGCACGACGGGTGGCACCGCGGTTGCATTTGCACGGAAGTACGCAAATGACGGCATCCAATTTGGGAACCGTACAATTTTTAGAACGGTTGGGCTTTACCCGTGTTGTACTGGCCAGGGAGCTTAGCTTAGAAGAAATTACCGATATCTGTCGAGCCGCTAAGGCTGAAATTGAAGTGTTTATACATGGGGCTCTTTGCGTATGCTATTCGGGACAATGCTTAATGAGTAGTTTCATCGGTGGACGCAGTGGTAACCGAGGCTCTTGTGCGCAACCGTGTCGATTGCCGTACGAACTTTTAAATGATGCAGGTGAAGTTGTGAACGCAGCGAACGAAGGCTATATCATGAGTCCCAAGGATCTCAATTACAGCGAATACATGAAAGAATTGATTGAGGCCGGCGTCGCATCGTTTAAGGTAGAAGGGCGCATGAAAAAGGAATCCTATGTAAGACAAATCATAGGTACCTATCGTCATATTATTGATGAAGCCGGTGAAGTGACAGCAGAGGATACAGCGCGTTTGGCAGAGGGTTTTAATCGAGGGTTTTCGACGGCGTATTTACAAAATACCACGGGGCGTGCCATGATTACAGCGGTGGCACCGAATAATCAAGGAAAGGAAATCGGTCATGCTACGGTGCGTCACGGTGCTATGCAATTACAATTGACAGAACCCGTACAGTGTGGCGATTTACTAAAGGTGATTCATCCAGCCGGACGTATTGCTTATGTAACGGTAGACAAGCAGTGGCCGTTACCGGAAGAGCAGGTAGATGTTAAACAGGCAAAGGCAATCCATAAGGGACAGCCGAAAAAACAGAAAGCAACGCATGACAGTTTATATATTTATAATGATGTTCGTCTGGAAGTGGTGCAAAGTGGCAGGGTTTATTTAGCCGCTAAGGCAAATAGCGAAGCAAAGCGACGGGGATTGCAAGAGTTTACGCGAAAACACCGTGTCTATGCATATCTGGACGGTGCGGAAGATGCGTATCCGACGTTGACATTGATGATGGAAAGCGGCGAGGCAGTAACGGTCAGTGTAGACTCGTATACGGTTGCCATTGCTAAAAAAGCACCTACTTCTCCGGAAAAAGTACGGGAGCAGTTAGGGCGTTTGGGAAATACCTTATTTGTATTGGCAGAAGTCACCATGCCCGATGCACCGTATATGTGGCCCAGTAGCGTATTAAACGAATTGCGTCGCAAGGCGGTAGCGGAGTTAGAGCGGCTGATATTAGAACGGCGGCAGCGTAAACAAATGGATGGACAAGCGTATCCGCAGGATAATGACTATTCATTTGCCACATATGCCAATACGACTAGCGAAGCACCTACGGTAACGGTGCAAATAGACGAGCCGGAGCAAGTGGAAGCGGCGCTGTTGGGCGGAGCTGATCGCATTGTATTTGGTGGCGACCGCTTGCAACGTCGCCCGTATGATACCAATGTGTATGAAGCGGTAGTGTCGTTATGTCGTAATGCCCGTGTGCCTGTCGTGGTGGCAACACCGCGTGTAGTACGAGAATCCGAACGAACAGCGTATTATGAAACATTGCGCCATATCGTGGCGGCTAAGCCGGATGCGATCAGTGTTCACTTTTTAGGTGCGTTGGAATGGTTACAAGCATTGGGCTATACAGGTGCGGTAGAAGGTGACAGTAGTCTTCAAGTATTTAATTCAGAAGCGGTGGCTATGTTGGAAGAACTGGGATTATCCGGCGTTGTGGCTTCGCAGGAGGCTACTTTACAGCAAGTCGGTGTGATGGCAAAGCGTTCACGGATTCCGATTAGCTGTATTGTGCAAGGCCATACGGAGCTGATGATTTCCGAGTATTGTGTTATTAATGCCTTTGCCGGTATTGGCTGTAAAACAAATTGTCCGGCTCCGTGCCTAACAGGACGGTATCGTCTAAGAGATCGCAAGGGTGTAGAATTTCCGTTGCGAACCGATCCGTATTGCCGGATGCACATTATGAACAGTCGCGAATTGGATATGCGCGCCTATGTGCCGGAACTGTTGCGCAAGGGTGTGGCAGATTTTCGTATTGATGCGCGGCAACGCAATGTGAAATGGGTAACGGATATTGTTACCGAATATAAGGCACTCGTAGCTGGACAGAAACAGGCTCCGCCGAAGAGTGCCGGCGCGGATGTAATTACGCGCGGTCATTACTTTAAGGGAATCTTTTAAAGGAAGAAGGAATTACATATATGCATAGTGAAGCACTGCTGGATTTCGGCAGTATTCGGGAGCGCTTGGCAGAGCATTGTTCGTCGGTTATTGCCAAAGAATTGGCAATGCAGCTGGAACCGATGCGTGATGCGGTGAAGATAAAGGAAGCTCTCGACGAAACGGTAGAGGCAATGCAATCATTGCAAACCGAAATAGAACAGCCTTTGGGAGGCACGCGTGATATTCGGAGTGCCTGCGCCAAAAGCCGTAAGGAAATCGTTCTCAGTCGCGAAGAATTGTGGGATATATATACGACGCTCGGTGCGTATCGACGAATGTATACGTTCTTTCGAGAAAAGTATGCGCAGTATCCTTTGTTAACGCTGTGGGCGCAAGATATTCCGTCTCATGAAAAGTTGGAACGACGGTTTGAACGCATTTTTGACAAAAAGGGGGAATTGATGGATTCGGCCAGCCCGAAGCTACAACATCTTCGCTCGACTATTGTCAAGACAAAGGAACGTATAAAAAATGATTTACAGGCTATTCTTCACGATAAGGATAACCAAAAATATTTTCAGGAGGCTATCGTAACGCAGCGTAATAATCGGTATGTAATTCCTGTAAAGCAGGAATATCGATATGCCTTTGAAGGTTTGATTCACGATCGTTCGGCTACGGGGGCTACCTTATATATCGAACCGATGCGGCTGGTTAATCTCAACAATGATTTGCAGGAAGCCGTTATGGAGGAAGAGCAGGAAGTACTGCGCATTTATCGTGAGCTGTCGGGGTTGGTACGCCAGAATAGCAATACCCTTATGGATGCATGTGAACGTGTATCGCATATTGAGTTTGTTTATGGTAAAGCAAATTTAGCATTGGCCATGAAAGCGGTACCGGCTGTATTGAGCGGAGCACGCGAAGTTAATTTGATACATGCCCGTCATCCTTTGATTCCGGCCAATGTTGTCGTACCGACGACGATTACACTGGGGACTTCGTACAGAATCCTTTTGATTACCGGCTCGAACACCGGCGGGAAAACAGTGGCATTGAAAACATTGGGTCTCTTGAGTCTAATGAATCAAGCAGGACTTTGTATTCCGGCGGAAGCAGGCTCGGTCTTGCCTATCTTCAATACAATCTACGCTGATATCGGTGATGAACAAAGTATTGAGGCTAGCCTCAGTACATTCTCCGCACATATGACGCAGGTAGTATCCATTCTTAAATCGGTGGGCAGTAAGGATTTGGTATTGCTTGATGAATTGGGATCTGGTACCGATCCTGAAGAAGGCAGTGCCTTAGCGATGGCTATATTGGAATATTTCCGTAAAAGCGGTGCTCTTCTTATGGTAAGTACACACTATAATGAATTAAAACGGTATGCCTATGATACGGATGATATTGAAAACGGTCACGTGGAATTTGATGAGAGAACCCTGCGCCCTACCTATCGCCTGCATATCGGTGTTGCCGGTAGCAGTCACGCACTGAGTATTGCTGCACGGTTAGGGTTGCCGCGTGAAGTGATTGATATGGCGAAGGCGAACAAGGACGGTTCGGCCAACCGTGATATGGAAGCCGTTCTCAGTGATTTGAATGAACAACTGCGACGGACGCGAGAACGAGAACGAGCACTGAAAAAAGAATTAGAAGATACACGACGCATTAAGGCATCGGTAGAACGTGAAAAGAAGCAGATGAATGAACGGCGCAAAGCTATTCTGACAAAGGCCCAGGAAGAGGCGCAAAATTTGAAGCGATCTATTCGTATCGAAGGGGAACAGATTATAAAAGAATTGAAATCACAGTTCTCTGAAGGGGACAAGCAAAAACGGCAGGATGCTATTACGCAGGCAAGAAAATCAATTGCCGGTGTACAGATTCCCGAGGCACCTACGGATGAACGACGTCGTATAGAAGCTAAAGAGGTTGTAGAGGGAATGCCTGTCTTTGTAGATTCTCTCGGTCAGTTAGGTACTGTGTTGGCAGTGCAGGGGAAACGCGTGCAGGTGGATGTTAACGGGTTAACGGCAACGGTCAAATTGGCAGATCTTCGTGAAGCTTCACGGCAGGAGGCCGGTAATTTACGGCGTAAGAATGAGGCACCGCAACCGAAGGCGCGCAAACGGTCGGGAACGGCAGTATTGCGACAGCAGCAGGCTACGACGGAATTGAATGTCATCGGTCAAACGGTAGATGAAGCTACGGTGACAGTAGGACGTTTTATCGATCAGGCGATCTTGGCCGGCATTTCGCCGGTGCGCATTGTACATGGCAAGGGCACGGGCGCATTACGCGCAGGTATTCAGCAATATCTTAAGCATCTGCCGCAGGTTAAGCATTATGAAATTGCAGGTCTTGACGAAGGTGGTGCCGGTGCTACCATCGTGTATTTGAAATGAGTGACATATACCATAATGATACCGGCTGTGGTATAATGGACACAATATGGCATAGTTTTATAATCTATGTACTGACTAACAGAGAGGTGTCGTATGAGCTTAAGGGGTTCGTCTCAAAAGAGACGACAAACTACAATGAGTACGCCTAAATCGACGAAAAAGAAAACTTCACCGGTTCGCCGATTTTTATGGATTGTATCCATACTTTTATTTTTGATTATTGCCGGCGCCGGTTGCGGATTCACATTTGCTACTATGTCCAGCTTGCCCGATGTAGCGAATGTAAAGCCACCGGCATCGTCACAAATTTATGATGTGCACGGGGATTTAATCACTACGGTGCATTCAACGGAAAATCGCTTGCCCGTTAAATTGAGCCAGGTGCCTAAAAATCTTCAGAATGCTTTTATCGCTACGGAAGATTCACGCTTCTATAGTCATCATGGCATCGATCCTATCGGTATTTTGCGTGCTATCTGGGTAAATATTGCTCATGATGGAGTGGCCGAAGGGGGCAGTACCATTACTCAACAGTTGGCGCGTAATGCATTCTTGACGCAGAATCGAACGCTGAAGCGTAAATTGATGGAAGCCATGTTGGCGATTAAAATTGAACAGCACTACACTAAAAATGAAATTCTTGAAATGTATATGAATCAGATTTACTTCGGACAGGGAGCCTATGGCGTACAGGCTGCCTCCCATGTATACTTTGGTAAAGATGTAGGCGAGTTGAATCTGGCACAGTGTGCTATACTGGCCGGGTTACCACAGAGTCCAAACTATTACTCTCCCTTCAACAACTTGAAGGCCGGCAAAGCACGTCAAGCCATTGTATTGGGACAGATGGTAAAATACGGTTATATCGATCAAGCAACGGCCGATCAAGCGAAGGATGCCGATTTAAAATTAATGAATAAAGCAGATGTGGCCCATGACGATTCGAAAGCATCGTATTTCATTAATTATGTTATTTCGCAGGTAGCCGAAAAGTACGGTGACAATGCCGTTTACAAGGATGGCTTGAAGATTTATACCACACTGGATATGAAGGCTCAGGAAGCAGCTGTTAAAGCCATGGATAACTTACCGACCTTCTACACAGATAAGAACGGGTTACATCAGCCGCAAGGCGCATTGGTAGCCATTAATCCGCATAACGGACACATTGTTGCCATGGTCGGCGGGCGCGGTACGGATTCCTTTAACCGTGCAGTCATGGCAGAACGTCAGCCGGGATCGGCATTCAAGCCGTTTGTTTATTTGGCTGCTATTCAGGACGGTATGACACCGGGGGATATTATTGAGGATAAACCGGTTACTTATAATGGTTGGAGTCCGCAGAACTATGAACGTACTTTCTCCGGAAGTATGACATTGCGTTATGCATTGCAACATTCCGTTAACGTACCGGCTGTAGAATTAGCCGATAAGGTGGGCATGCGTAAGGTTCTTGATTTGGCGGAAAGCTTGGGTATCAGCACACTGGTGCGTAAAGGCGATACGACAGACAATAACTTGGCAGCTGCATTAGGTGGTTTGACTCATGGGGTACGACCGATTGACATGGCTGTGGCATACGGTACGTTGGCTAACGGCGGTGTTAAAGTAAAGCCGGTAGCGATTACGAAGATTATTGATCGCAACGGTCAAATCGTGGAAGAAGCATCTATGGATGAAAAGCGCGTTGTCAGTGAAAAAGATGCGTACATTATTACTAATATGCTTGAATCGGTTATTACCGGCGGTACCGGTGGCGGTGCGGCTATCGGTAGACCGGCAGCAGGTAAAACGGGGACAACCGATGAATCCAAGGATGCCTGGTTTGTAGGCTATACGCCGGATTTGGTAGCGGCCGTGTGGATGGGTGACGACTTTGGTGTAGAAACCTTGAACGGCACGACAGGTGGTACTATCCCTGCACATATTTGGAGTGACTTTATGCGCGTTGCATTGGCGGATACGCCGGCATCGGACTTTACGGCACCGCCGGGAGCAGCGGCCATTGCTAACCAGGGGTATGAAGCGCCTAAACCGAAGGAAGATCCTAAAGCAAAGGATGAAGACAAAGATAAGTCTAAAGATAAAGACGGTGTTAAAAAGGATGACGGTGCTACCGTTGAAGATGGTGATGATGGTGGCTCCAAAGACAGTGGCGAAACTAAATCGTCAAATGGTAAATCATCCGGTAAAAAGTCTAAATCAGAATAGATGATTTTATGTGAAAGCATCTCTCGATTAGCGGGAGGTGCTTTTATATGTGCATAATTTCTAAATCTTGTGTATAATAGGGAGCAAAGGTTAATTTTAAGGAGGATGTACGAGGATGAAAACAGTGGAAGAACAACTGCGCCTGATTAAACATGGTGTAGATACTATACTTCCGGAAGAAGAGCTAAAGAAAAAGCTGGAAGAATCTATGACTAAGAATAAGCCTTTGGTGGTAAAATTGGGTCTTGATCCGACAGCACCGGATATTCATTTAGGTCATACGGTAGTACTTCGTAAGCTAAAAACGTTCCAGGATTTGGGACATCAGATTGTAATCCTTATCGGCGATTTCACGGCTCGCATCGGTGATCCTACCGGTAAGAGTGCTACACGTCCGCCACTGGATGAAGAAGCAGTTCTTCGTAATGCAGCTACCTATAAGGAACAAATTTTTAAAGTATTGGATGAAAAGAAAACCATCGTTCGTTACAACAGTGAATGGCTTAGCAAATTAAGCTTTGAAGATGTATTAAAGTTAGCAGCCAAATACACAGTAGCACGTATGTTGGAACGCGATGATTTCCACAAGCGCTATACGGAAGGGCGTGCCATCGGGGTGCATGAATTTATGTATCCTCTCATGCAGGGGTATGACTCGGTAGCACTCCATGCTGATATTGAATTTGGCGGTACCGATCAGACCTTTAATGTGTTGATGGGGCGTCATTTGCAACAGGAATTCGGACAGGAGCCGCAGGTTGTTATTACCATGCCTATCTTGGAAGGCCTTGACGGTGTGCAGAAAATGAGTAAATCCTTAGGCAACTATATTGGTATCAGTGAAGCACCGGAAGAAATGTACGGTAAAGCAATGTCGATTCCTGACGAATTGATGATGCGCTATTTCATGTTGGTAACGGATATGTCCATTGAAGAGCAGGAAGCTTTGGAAAAAGCCTTGGCTGATGGCACGGCACATCCGCGTGATACGAAGATGAAGTTGGCACATACGATTGTGCGCTTGTATCATGGCGAAGAAGCAGCCGATCGTGCACAGGCTCATTTCGTTCAAATTTTCCAAAAGCATGCATTGCCGACCGATATTCCGGAGTATGCTATGGAAGCTCCGTCGGAAGCTGTGTATGTACCGCAGTTATTAACGGATGCCGGGCTTACGGCCAGCAACAGTGAAGCACGTCGCTCTATTAAGGCAGGGGCTTTTAAGATTGACGGTGAAAAATGCAGTGAAGAAAATATCGAGCTCACCGAGGGTATGGTATTACAGGTGGGCAAGCGGAAGTTCATCAAAATAGCATTTAAGTAATAAAAGAGCTAGGATGTAGCTTAGCCATATACATACTATAAGAGCACCTACCGGTTGCGTCTGTTGAAGACACATATCGATAGGTGCTTTTTATGTGGAGCAGATGGGATATACTGTATGTTCTATAGAGTAATTGCAGGAATGTAATTGAAAGCTTCTTCTTTGTTATATGACACATAGTTCAATGATGTACACTAAATAGTGTTGACATTTCCAGATAAGTGTTATACTATTTAAGAGAAATAAGTCATATGAATTTGAAATAGTGTGTATAGTATGGCATATGTGCATGTAAGATCGTATGTTAGATATACATTATGTCGTTATATTGCATATTATTTGGCGATTATATTATTTTGCGCATGGAATGATATAAGGCAATCAAATTCATAATAAGCAAAATGAGTTACTTGTTAGGTTACACGTTAGTGTAGGAGGTTACCAGTATGAATCGCGAGAATGCGTATGTGCTTTGGTTTGATGAATTACGTCGTGAAGACGTTGCGTTGGTTGGCGGTAAGTCTTCATCTCTCGGTGAAATGACTTCGTCTACAAATGTTCCGGTTCCTTACGGATTTGCAACTACGGCACACGGGTATCGTTATTTTATGGAACAGACCGGATTGGAAAGCCGTATTAAAGCTGAGTTGGATAAGTTGGATGACGTAGAAAACTCTGCTTTATTGCGCGAAGTATGCCAGAACATTCGCGATATGATTTGTAAGGAAGAGATGCCGGCAGATTTAGCACAGGCCATTCGTGATGGTTATGCAGAATTGGGCAAGAAAGTCGGCGAAGATAATCCGTTCGTAGCGGTTCGCTCCAGTGCGACAGCCGAAGATTTACCGGATGCCAGCTTTGCCGGTCAGCAGGATACCTACCTCAATGTACGCGGCGCAGATGTTATCATTCAGAAGGTAAAGGAATGCTATGCATCTACATTCACCGATCGTGCTACCTACTATCGTGTAAAACAGGGCTTTGATCATATGACGGTTGCTTTGAGTGCGGCCATTCAAATGATGGTATTCTCCAAAGCAGCCGGTGTTATGTTCACCGTTGATCTTGTTACAGGCAATGACGAAAATATTTTAATTGAAGGTTCTTGGGGCCTTGGCGAATATGTTGTACAGGGAACGGTTACGCCGGATAACTTCACGGTCAATAAGAAAGATATGAAGATTATCAATCGTATGATTAATGATAAAAACATTTCCTTGGTACGTCGTCCAGAAGGGGATTGCGTAGAAGAAATCGTACCGCCGGAAAAAGCTAAATCTCAGGTAATTACCGATGAACAGGTATTGGAATTGGCTACCTATGCTAAGGCTATCGAAAAGCATTACGGTTGCTATATGGATATGGAATGGGGCGTTGATGAACGAGACGGTAAGATTTGGATTTTACAGGCTCGTCCGGAAACCGTTTGGTCTCGTAAAAATAAGGATGCTAAACCGGTAGTTGAAGAAACTACGGCACCGACGACAACGACGCGTGAAATTGTTGTAAAAGGCTTGCCGGCCAGCCCGGGATGTGCTGCAGGTAAGGCACATGTTATTCTTGATCCGGCAGATATTGATGGTTTCAAGGAAGGCGAAATTTTGGTAACCACCATGACTGCGCCTGACTGGGTTCCGGCTATGAAGAAAGCTAAAGCTATCGTTACCGATGCCGGCGGTATGACTTGTCATGCTTCCATTGTAAGTCGCGAATTGGGCATTCCTTGTATCGTTGGTACGAAGAGTCGCAGCGAAGAAGGTACCAAACGTATTTCCGATGGTCAGTTGATTACGGTAGATGCTACTAACGGTATCGTTTACGACGGCATGTTGGAAGAAGTACAAAAGAAAGCAGAACAGCCGGCAGCACAGCAGGTGGTGGAAAATGTGCCGGTAACGGGCACGAAAGTGTATATGAATTTGGGCGATCCTGATTTAGCGGAAAAATACGGTGTTCTTCCGTGCGATGGTATTGGCTTGATGCGTGAAGAATTTATCTGGACTACTTTCATTCATGAACATCCGTTGCATTTGATTGAAACCGGTCGCAGTGATTTTGCGGTAGATACCTTGGCTGAAGGTATGCGCAAGGTGTGTCAGGCCTTGGCTCCACGTCAGGTAGTTGTTCGCCTTAGCGACTTCAAATCCAGCGAGTATCGCGATCTTAAGGGTGGCGATAAATATGAACCGCATGAATCCAGTGCATTGCTCGGATGGCGCGGTGCTTCTCGTTACTATGATCCGAAATACGCGCCGGCCTTCTTATTGGAATTGCAGGCCATTCGCAAGGTTCGTGAGGAATATGGCTTCAAGAATTTGCAGGTTATGATTCCTTTCTGCCGTACAGTAAAAGAAGCGGAAGAAGTAACGCGTATTATGGCTGAAAACGGATTAGCACGCAGTGCCGATTTCAAAGTATGGTTGATGGCAGAAATTCCGGCAAATATTATTTTGGCAGATCAATTCAATAAGTTTGTAGATGGATACTCTATTGGCTCCAATGATTTGACGATGTTGATTTTGGGCTGTGACCGTGATAATGAAACAGTACAGCATATTTACGATGAACGCAACTTGGCAGTACGTCGTGCGGTTCGTCATCTTATCGAAGTAGCGCATAAGGATGGTAAGACGGTATCTATTTGCGGTCAGGCGCCTAGTGTATATCCTGAGTTCTGCGAATTCCTCGTAAAGAGCGGTATCGATTCTATTTCCGTAAACCCTGATGCGGTTGTATCTACTAAGAAAATGGTAGCACAGCTGGAACAGCGCATTTTGTTGGATGCGGTAACCGGTCGTGGTCGTGTAGACAATAACGAATTGGAATGGTAATAGATAACAGAGGAGGCTCTACGGAGCCTCCTTTTTTCATAGTAAAGGAAAAGGGGTGAGACTGTGAAGCTGTCAAAGCGACAAGAAACAATTGCGGCTATGGTAAAGGCGGACGGGCCCATTACCGGTAAAGAAATCGCAGCGCGCTTACATGTAACGCGTTCGGCCTTGCGTTCGGATTTAACGGTATTGACTATGACGGGATTGTTAGATGCGCGCCCTAAAGTAGGTTATTATTATGTGGGAACGAACCGACCGGATCCGGCGGCAGAGGAAATCAACCGATATAAGGTATCACAAGTAATGGCACAGGCAGTGGCTGTTACACCGGGGATGAGTTTGTATGATACAATTGTTATGATGTTTACGGAAGACGTTGGTACTCTCTTGGTGTGTGAAGACGGATATTTGGTAGGTCTGGTATCGCGTAAGGATTTATTGCGTGCAGCTATTGGACAAAACGATCCCAACACGATGCCTATATCCATGGTGATGACACCGGCCAGCAAGGTTATTTGGGTCGGACCGGAGGATAGTGTGGTAGATGCGGCGCAACGTATGATAGACTATGAAATAGATTGTGTTCCCGTTATCGAACGAGAGGATGTAGACGGGCGGCGTAAATTAAAAGTGGTCGGTCGCGTATCGAAGACATCCATTGTAAAAGTATTTCTTGAATGTGGCTTAAAATAAGTGAGGTGCACTATGGCAAATAAAATTATTTTTGCTATTTCGGATTCTTTGGGGGAAACGGCAGAGTCGGTGGCAAGGGCAACGGCTAGTCAATTCGATCAAGAAAATATAGATATTGTGCGTATTCCGTATATTAATCAGGAATCGCAAATTACGGATATACTAAAGGAAGCAGCCGGAGGTAAACATATTATTTGTCATACCATCGTGTCGCCGACATTGCGCAAATTTTTACATGAACAAGCGACGGTTATGGGCGTGCAAGCTGTTGATATTATGGGACCGGTATTGGATGCGGTAGGTACGGTGGCAGACACAAAACCGCGCCTTACAGCCGGTATGGTACATAAGCTTGACCAAGAATACTTTAAAAAGGTAGAAGCTATTGAGTTTGCCGTAAAATATGATGACGGTAAAAATCCACAGGGATTTGAAAAAGCTGATATCGTTATTATTGGGGTGTCCCGTACAAGTAAAACACCGTTATCTATGTTCTTGGCATATAAAAAGATAAAGGCAGCCAACTTGCCGTTAGTGCCGGAAGTACCGTTGCCGGAAGAATTATTTAAAATTCCGCCAAAGAAGGTAGTGGGTCTTGTTATCGATCCGTATAAATTAAATAATATTCGTAGTGAACGGTTGCGTACGATGGGATTAGACGGTGAAGCGAACTATGCAACAATCGCGCGCATTGAAGAAGAACTGGAATATGCTCGTGCCGTTATGCGTCGAGTACATTGTCCGGTACTGGATGTAACAAACAAATCTATCGAAGAAACGGCATCCTTCGTTATGCAAATTATTGATCGCAATCGCTTGCAGGAGGCGTAATACGAGTAGCTTACCCTTTACTTGTTCGTAATAAAAAGTGAATTATTATAGGTCTGAACTCGTAGTTACTGGGGGATACGGAGGCTGTTGTATATGAAGATGCGCATACGAGAAGAGATTGAAGAACGAGAAGAGACGATACTGTCGCCGTTGGCAGCTAAAAGCAGTCGGGCGGAACGCGATCGATATGAACCGAAGGATCCGCTACGCACCGCCTTTCAACGCGATAGAGATCGTATTATTCATAGCAAATGTTTTCGGCGTTTGAAGCATAAAACACAGGTATATATTGCTCCCGGCGATCATTATCGAACGAGGATGACACACACCTTGGAAGTGGGACAGATTGGTCGTACCGTTGCGCGGGCGTTGCGGTTGAATGAGGATTTAGTCGAAGCCATTGCTATGGGACATGATGTAGGACATACGCCATTCGGGCATGTAGGTGAATTTGCATTGCGTGATATGGTAGGACATTTTAATCATAACGAGCAAAGCCTGCGCATGGTGGAAGTCATCGAAAAAAACGGCTGCGGTCTCAATCTTACGAAAGAGGTACGTGATGGTATCCTGGGACATACCGGCGCACATATACCGTATACCTTGGAAGGACAAATTATACGAACCGCTGACCGCATTGCGTATTTATGCCATGACTTTGACGATGCACAGCGGGCAGGCATGCTGGACAGTCGGGCCCTTCCTATAGAAGTTCGGGAGTATTTGGGTACAACGCCATCGGAGATGATTACCAGTATGGTAAAGGACATGGTAGAAAGTTCTATGGATCAGGCAGCGATTAAAATGTCGCCTGTCATTACGGAAGTAATGAATAGTTTTCGCCGTTTTATGTTTACGAATGTATATCTGGCCCCTTCCATGATTCCGGAACGAGAGAAAGCGGCCTATGTAGTTAAGCATTTGTTTACGTATTATTTGGAACATCCCGAGGCATTGCGTCATGAGGTAGGGCACAATCGCATTGTCAGTGTTACGGACATTGTTGATTATGTGGCCGGATTGACCGATCAGTATGCTATTAAGTTGTTTAAAGAATTTCATATTCCTCACATTTGGGATGCGTAGGAAAGTAAAAAGCCTATTCGCTATTGTTCATCTATCGTTATTGAGTAACGATGATGATATAGTGAATAGGCTTTTTGTGTTATTGGTATTATCGGCGACCGCGGCGTCCCCCGGAAGATCCGGTGCGTCGTTGCCGTGTATTACTTCCTTTGTGACCACGAGCTTTATGTGCCTTGGCTTTGGTGGCCTGATACGTAGAGGTGATGGTTGTTTTTTTCGAAGATGTTACTTTCTTGGGTGCTTGCTTACTGCCCTTGGTTTTAATTTGTCCATCCTTTGTATATTTTGTTAAGGTAGCCTCGATGGCTCGTTCGATGCGACGGAGCCAAATTTCTTCATCCGGTGAAGCAAAGGTAACTGCAACGCCGGTGGTACCGGCACGACCGGTACGGCCGATACGATGGATATAGTAGTCTACGTCATGAGGTACTTCGTAATTGTAGACGTGACTGATACCTTCAATGTCAATACCGCGTGCTGCAATATCGGTAGCTACCAAAATCTGCGTGCGGGCACGTGCAAATTCTCGCAATACCTGTGTACGTCGGCCTTGTGTCATATCGCCATGCATTTCTCCGATAGTAAATCCGGCTGCGGTTAATTCATAGGAAAGTCGGATGGCACTTTCACGAGTATTGCAGAAGACGATGGCCAGATACGGATTATCTTCCCAAATCATTTCGATAAGACGGGGCAACTTGTCCTTGGCATCCATCATATACACTCGTTGATCAATGGTATCTAAGGTAATATGCTCACCTTTGACCGTAACAGACATAGGCTTTTTCATATAGCTTTTAGCTAAGGCGCGAATGCGGTCGGGGATGGTAGCGGAGAATAGAAGAAGCTGTCGATTGGCATCGGTACGATCGATTAATGTTTCTACATCCGGCAAGAATCCCATATGTAGCATTTGATCGGCTTCGTCTAATACAACGCGACGTACTGTGTCAAGGTGAAGAGAGCCGCGCTCAGCATGATCCAACAGACGTCCCGGTGTACCGAGGATGACTTGTGGGCGTCGTCCGAGTTGTTGTAATTGTCCTTCTATAGTACGACCACCTGTTAAGGGTAGCACATCAACGCCGAGAATATCTCCGATGTATTTCGCTTCGTCGGCTAATTGACGAACTAACTCACGGGTAGGAGCGATAATAAGTGCTTGTTCTTGATGGAGATCAATATGGATACGTTGAATAATAGGCAGTAAGAACGCCAATGTTTTGCCCGTACCTGTTTGGGCTTTAGCAATGACATCGTGACCCTTAAAAATGGGAGGGATAGCCTGCGCTTGAATCGGCGTGGGTTCTTTGATTCCTTTTTTTAATAGTGCATCTTGTAATTGAGGGAGTACCCCTAATGGTTGAAATGTTTTCATAGCAGTTTCCTTGGTCATAATAAATAACAAAATAATAAATAAAATCTTGTAAATAAAATCTTATAAATAAAATCTTATAAATGAGGTGTCATCGTGTGCCTTAGGTGATATATACAAATCAATGTACATTCTCGCTTTATCAATTAGTAGAGAAAATACTGAGGCTGAGACATCTATTAATTGAAAATATCCTTTTTTTAAATTATACAGGAAAGTTATAGGGGAGAGCAAATAAATACCTTGTTTGCGTGACGTGGGCAACATAAATAGAGAAAGTGAAAATATAAATGAGAAAATATGGACGTTAAAATGCATGGTCATAAATAATTTTGATAAAATTTCTCAATTTAAAAAGAGGTGGATTATCATGTAAATGATAATGGACAGAGTGGATGATGATAGGTATAAAGAGGATAATTAAGCTATTTTTAGATATTATCTAAAATATTCGAAGTGTATCGAAAATATTAAATATTGATAATGGTTATTGAAATATTGGGAGAAGGTTGTTATAATTGAGTTGCAATTATTTATCATTTAAGTGGCAAGGCTGTTTGTGAGTGTCTTGCATAGGAGGTGTAGTTATGGCTACGAAGACATTGGCACAGATGAAACCAAATGATGAAGGGATTATCGTTGCTCTTCGTGGTACCGGCAACATCAAGCATCGTCTTATCGATATGGGACTGGTGCCGGGGACGAAGGTTCGTGTGATGAAGTTTGCTCCTTTGGGGGATCCGGTGGAGATTAAAGTTAAAAACTTTGATTTAGCACTGCGTGTAAGTGAGGCAGCAACAATAGATGTAGAGGCTGATTAGGAGGAAGTGTAATGGCAGACAGTAAGGCCAACAGCATCCGGATTGCGTTAGCCGGCAACCCGAACTGCGGCAAGACTACTATTTTTAACAATATAACAGGTTCTAAACAGCATGTGGGTAACTATCCCGGTGTAACTGTTGAAAAGAAGGAAGGCGAATGTACTTATAAAGGACAAGAGATGATGCTCATCGACTTGCCGGGGACATACAGCTTAACGGCACGGTCACTGGATGAATTAGTGGCTCGTAATACAATTATTAACGATGAACCGGATGTAATCATCAATGTATTGGATGCATCCAACCTCGAACGAAATTTATATTTAGCGGCACAGCTTTTAGAATTAGAACGTCCTTTGGTTATGGCCCTTAATATGGCGGACGTAGCTAAGGAAATGGGCATTGATATCGATATCAGAAAATTGAGCGAAATGACCGGTGCCACAATTGTCAGCACGGTAGGCAGAAATAATGTAGGGACTAAGGATCTACTTGATGCTGTTATCGATGTAGCAAGAGAGCAAAAGAAACCGGGTATTACCATTAATTACGGTGATGTACTGGAACCAGCTATTCAAGAGTTGGTAGCAGAAATCGAAAAGGCCGGCAGCATTACCTATCCGATTCGTTGGGTAGCAATTAAGCTACTTGAAAATGATGCGGACGTAGCTAAAAAGGTACGGGTTTTTGAAAATACGGAGAGGGTATTAGCTAAGGCTGAAGAGCTTCGCAATACACTGAAAGATAAGGTGGATTTGGAAGTTGTATTCCAAGAATTCCGTCACCGTTATGCAGTAGCTACGTATACGGCGTCTCTTAAAGGTGAAGCAAAAATGCAGGATACCCAGTCGGATAAGTTGGATAAAATTTTGACACATCGAGTATTGGGGCTTCCGATTTTCCTTTTTGTTATGTGGCTCATGTTTAACTTAGTTAATGAAATCGGTGCCTATCCGCAGGGCTGGATTGAAGATGGTGTGGCAGCGTTGGGAGAATGGGCGAAGACCGTTATTCCGGCCGGACAATTACAATCGTTGGTTGTTGACGGGATTATCGGTGGTGTTGGTGCTGTTCTCAGCTTTGTGCCGCTGATTGTCTTGTTATTCTTGGGCATCTCCTTCTTGGAGGACACTGGATATATGGCACGTGCAGCGTTTGTTATGGACCGTGTCATGCGTGCGTGCGGTTTACACGGTAAATCCTTTATTCCGTTGCTTCTTGGTTTTGGGTGCAGTATCCCGGCTATTATGGGCGCGCGTATTTTGGACAATCGCCGAGATCGGATGATTACGATTCTGGTATCGCAACTCATGAGCTGTAGTGCTCGTTTGCCGGTATATACTTTATTTATCGGAGCCTTTTTCCCGGTTGCGCAGCGAGGGACAGCACTTTTTGCAGTATATATTGCAGGTGTTATTTTGGCCGTTGTTATGTCTAAGATTTTCCGTAAGTTTTTATTCCCCGGCGAATCTGAACCGTTTGTTATGGAAATGCCACCGTATCATATGCCTACACTAAAAAATGTATTAATGCATATGTGGGAACGGGCTTGGTTATATATTAAAAAGGCCGGTACGTTTATTTTGGCTGCATCCGTATTGATTTGGTTCCTGGCCACTTATCCGCAGGATGTTCAATATTCCCAAGACTTTGATGCGGCTCGCGAACAGGTGACCCAAACGTTTGATGCTAAGGATGATGCGCTGTTAGCTCAGTTCGGTATCAACACATCTGACGGTAAGGATGCTGTTATGGCCATTGTTGATGAAATGACGGCAGCTACGGAAGAAGCCGAAGCGGCTGCCGAAGAGGAAGGCGATGATGAAGAGACAGCAACGGCAGAGGAAGCCGCTGATGAAAAAACAGCAGAAGTGCCTGAATACATGTCCTCTATCCGCGCTACCGCTAATGGTAAATTCGATGTAGCTTGGGCTATTTATTTGAATAATCAGGAACGTGATGAACAGATTAGTCTCTTGGATCAGCAGGAAGCGTCTGAAAAGATTCAAGGCTCCTATGCAGCGATGATTGGTAAAGCGATTGAACCAATTATGAAACCGCTTGGCTTTGATTGGAAGATGAGTGTATCTTTGGTAACTGCTTTAGCTGCTAAGGAAGTTATGGTAAGTACACTGGGGACGATTTATGCGGTAGCTGCTGATGAAGATAATGAAGCACCGCTTCAGGTATATCTCCAGCAGGATCCGGCGTTCAGTCCTTTGGTAGCAGTTGGCTTAATGACGTTTGTGCTTATTTATCCGCCTTGCTTTGCAGCAATGGCTGTGTTTAAACGTGAAGCCGGCGGATGGAAATGGTTAGCCTTCTTCTTTGTGTATTCTAATGTGTTGGCTTGGGTTTGTACCTTTGCCGTATATCGCATTGGTTTGCTCATGGGCTTCCATTAATTGTAAAATTCAAGGAAAGCTTTCAACTTTCTAATTGAAAATCAATAATTATCTATGGAGTGATAAAGTTATTTAACATATAGGGATTTATATATTTCCTTACATGTGCATGTTAATATCTAATTGATAATAGAAAGAAGATGGTTTATAATGATGGAAACAATGATAGTCTACTTAATCGGGCTTTTGGCAGTGCTGTATGTAGCGAGAAAAGCGTATCGTAGTTGGCAGGGAAAAGGCGGCTGTGGTAGTTGTGGCGGTTGCGGCGCAAGTAAGGCAGAGTCTTCCTCCGGTTGCGGTGGATGTAGCAGTATGATGGAAGCAAAAAAATAAATGGTAGGATGTTGTTGTTCGTAAGGGTCTGTATATCTATTGGGTAGTTACAAAGGGGGCCGAAGAAGTAAGTGATTATTTCTTCGGCTCTTTTTGCTACATATATACATGGGATTTGTGTAAAGCGGGCATCTATACTGATGCCAAGTAATGAAAGGTGGTTTTCATAATGATGAAATTCAACAAGAACAAGGTACAAAACGCAAACTTCTTTATGTCCGGATTGGCTTTAGGTACGTTGGGCCTCAAAGTATTGACCAGTAAGGATGCGCGTAAAGTGTATGCAAATGTTGTAGCGGCAGGATTGCGTGCGAAGGAAAGTATTATGCAGACAGCAGAAAAAGTACAGGCCAGCAGCGGTGATATTTTAGCGGAAGCTAAAGAAATTAACGAAGCACGCAGTGAAGAGTTATTTAAAGAAGTTACCAAAGAAGTAAAGGAAAAATAATATGATACGCTTTTCTGTAATCAGACGATTGCGCCGCCGGTTGCATGTGAAATGTACAGGTTGGCTATTTACTGATGCACAGGCTGCTTACATAGAAGAGATGCTGGAACGAACGGATGCTATTGAAAAGGCACAGTTTTTTACACGCTCCGGTGAAGTTGTGGTGATACATAACGGTGATGAAGCGGCAGTTAAGGCGGCGATTCTCTCTATACGTGATTTGGATTTAACGAAGGCTCCCGCATTAACAGAGTACTCGCCGCGCCTTGTGAACAAGCGTTATCGAGAAGATATGATCAATCAAACGCTTTTGTATGTAGGGAAGCGTTTGCTTTTACCTATGCCATTGCGTACGGCTTGGTCGTGGGTGAGTGCAGTTAAGTTTGTTGGCAAGGCTGTAAAAGCCTTGTGGAAACGGCGATTGACAGTGGATGTGTTGGATGGTGTCGCTATTACGGTATCGTTGTTACGTGGGGATGTATCAACGGCAGGCGCAGTTATGTATTTGCTGGGAATCGGCGAAACCTTGGAAGAATGGACTCTTAGAAAATCCGTTTTGAATTTGGCGGAAAGTATGTCGCTTAACGTCGATAAAGTGTGGGTAAAGGTTGATGGTACGGAAATCAGTCGGCCTGTAGCCGAAGTAGGCGAAGGTGATTTAGTAGTTTTGCGGCAAGGTGAGGTTGTGCCTGTTGATGGTGTTGTCGTTGATGGTGTAGTCCTAGTAAATGAAAGTTCTATGACCGGTGAACCTGTACCGGTAAGACGCGATGCGGAATCATCTGTCTACGCGGGTACGGTAATCGAGGAAGGCGAGTGTACCATCGAAGTGCGAGGGAATTCGAAGAGCTCTCGGTATGAAAAAATCGTATCACTCATCGAGGAGTCGGAACAGATGAAGTCAGGTATGGAGCAGAAGGCATTCCACATGGCGGATCGATTAGTTCCCCTCAGCTTTGCCGGCACCCTTTTAACATATTTACTAACGCGTAATACTATGAAAGCACTTTCGTTCCTAATGGTGGATTTTTCTTGTGCGCTTAAACTAAGTATCCCGTTGGCGGTACTATCGGCTATGCAAGAGGCTTCACAACGAGGAATTACGGTGAAGGGCGGTAAATTCCTGGAGCAAATTGCGGCGGCAGATATGGTTGTTTTTGATAAAACCGGAACATTGACGAAAGCAGAGCCTGTGTTTGAACAGATAATTCCATTTGATGGACGCGATGCGGATGAAATGCTAATGCTCGCTGCTTGTTTGGAAGAGCATTTCCCTCATTCTATGGCAAAGGCCGTTGTTAATGCGGCGACACAGCACAATTTACCTCATAAAGAGCTTCACTCTAAGGTGGAATATATTGTAGCGCATGGTATCGCATCGAGGGTAAGTCGCTATCGATGCCGTATTGGCAGTGCGCATTTTATTTTCGAGGATGAAAAAACAGTTATCCCGGAAGATGAAATAGATAAATTTAATGCACTGCCCAACACGTCATCCCATCTGTACTTAGCAATTCGCGGTCGCTTGGCAGCGGTTATCTGCATTAAAGACCCGGTGCGCGAAGAAGCAGCACAGGTAGTTCGCGAACTTCACGAACTGGGAGTAAAAAAAGTGGTTATGATGACCGGCGATAGTAAACGCAATGCGGAACGGGTAGCAGCGGATATTGGTATCGATGAAGTGTATGCCGAGGTGTTACCCGATGATAAGGCAGCCTTTGTTAAGCAGGCAAAAGAGGATGGTTATACGGTTATGATGGTTGGCGATGGCATTAACGATTCTCCGGCACTGTCGGAAGCGCACGTAGGCGTTGCTATGAACGAAGGTGCACCTATTGCACAAAAAATTGCTAACGTCACTATTTCATCGAATAATCTGCAAGCTCTTGTCGATTTGCGTCGAATTTCCATGGCGTTGATGAAGCGCATTCATTTTAATTACAATTCGATTGTCGGTGTCAACGGTGGCTTAGTAGGGCTTGGTGTATTTGAAATATTGACACCGAGTATTACAGCATGGCTGCATAATTTATTTACGCTGGGAATAGGATTACGGAGTATGACTCCGTTGCTACCGGATACTTGCGCTGAACAAAATAGAGAGGCTAACCGGTAAATTTATTTGATACTAAGGCTGTTATCGTTGAGAACATTGACGATAACAGCCTTTTCCTATGTGTTATGCTTGTCTGGGAGCCATAGATATAGTAGAATGAGAAGAGTTGAGTTTGCATGACAAGTATGTATGACAAGGGGGTTATCATGAAGGTTCTTACCGATATATTAGGACGGACGCTATTCATGAGCTTTTTTATTATCTTATTGCCCATAGGTGCGTATACCATACACAATGGATCGAGTGCGATGGCAGCCGCGTTTAGCTATGCGGTACTGTCCGTGTGTATTCCTTTTTTTTATCTTACTTCATCGCGTAGTGGCTTTGGCCCGGCAGAAAAACGCGCCAATCGTTGGGTGTATCTCTTAATGTGGTTTCTCATTCAAGTAGGCACATATGGAATTTTTATGGCCTTTGATTTAACGTGGTTGTGGGAATTACCGACTATCGGCCGTGATGTTGTCTTTATACTGATCATGTATTGTCAGGTGGCGATGGGACTGTGGTTGGCGTATGGTGTTTCCGGTTTAGTAAGAGGTGAACAGTAATGGTGCAAGGTATGCTGCGATTTGGTGCACTGTCGGCGTTGGGATGTATTCCCTTTTCTCTGCTGGCCGGTATGGGGCATTTAACAGGTACATCCGTGTTGGTGTTTGTGCTATTGGCACTGGTTGTGCCGGTGTTGGTATATCGTAATATGCATGTACGCTTAGGCATGGAGTTTCCTTGGCGCACAGGAATGTATGTATATAGCTGGTTGGGGTGGAATGTATTTTTCCTAGCCGGTAATGGCTTGGTACCTTTATCAGTCACGTTAACAGCACCGTGGCAGATTACGATTGTGTGGGCAGCGGTGATGCTACTGGCTATTGTGCTAATGGTAGGAACAGCTTCATTGTTAACGGCGTTTTTTAATCGACCGCGCCAATTTGGGTTGGTCGATGAAACACTGGATATTGCGGTGTATAGTTTACCTTTACCGATGCTGCTGCTTGGTGATTTATTGGTGCTGGACGTAAGTGACCCATTGGTTGCCATGCAAATCAGCAACACTGTGTTTGGTATGCTGGCTCTTGTTGTGTATGCACTGGTAATCTTGACGATGGCTACGATTGCTTTGTATTTATATCCGCGGCACGGAGAGAATAAGGCCGTTAGGTTATGTCGTATTTTGGTTACGGCTGCAGTATGGTTGGCTATTAACGGCCATATGCTATACGGCTGGAAGCCGGAGTGGTCATATATGGTGCTTGATTTCTTGCTTCCGGTATTCCGTGGTAGCTATTTAGTATATGTAACGCCCGGCCTTTTTGAAGTTGTTGTACTATATATTTCTATGTGGCTTGGCAGATGGGTAGAAATTATTTGGGAGCGTAGACAGCATCAGAAAGAAAAGATAGCCAATGTAGATATCATTATGCCATCTAAAAATAATAATGATAAGTGATAACTAAATAAATGAATATATTGATAGCGGCTTGACAAATGCAGGTCGCTATATTAGTATACTAGATGATTTTGTGACCTCTTAATGTCTGTATCTTTTTGAACAGAACGGAATGAGGCATGTACGAAATCATCTTTTTATTTTTTTATTTCGACTTATATCCCGTGGGGAATAAGAACGGAGGAATTACACATGGCAAAAGAACAGACAATGGATGTAAAGGCACCGTACGCGAAAAAACGATTTTCGCTTCGGCAAATTGCGGTGGTAGGTTTACTTTCGGCACTGACCGTAGTACTTAGCGTAACCGGCTTGGGATTTATCCCTATTCCGCCGATTAATGCTACCATATTGCATATTCCGACTTTGATAGGGGCTCTCGTAGAAGGTCCTAAGGTAGGGATGGTGATTGGTTTTGTTTTCGGTGCGTATAGTATGCTACAAAATATTATGGCACCAAACATTATGTCCTTTGCATTTTTAAATCCTTTGGTAGCGGTAGTCCCGCGTATGTTAATTGGACCGGCAGCATATGTAATCTATAAATACATGCCGATAAAACGAGCAGCGATAAAAGTGGCAATTTCGCTTTTCTTAGGAACGATGATCCATACTATTTTGGTTATGGGGATGATTTATCTCATTTATGCGGAACCTTATGCGGCAGCGCAAGGAATTCCGGTAAGTAATGTTCTTAACATTGTAATCGGAGTGGCTTTATTCCATGGACCGTTGGAAGGTTTAGCAGCAACCGCTATCGGTACTCCGGTAGTGATGGCATTACGTGCAAAGTTGAAGAAATAATATCGTAGACGGTATTGTTTACAGAAAATATATAGATGGCACTTCGTAAGAAGTGCCATTTTATTATGTATCTTTAGATTGTTGAAGTCACGTTAAGAGTCGAAATAATAAATTATCGCTAGTCGGGTGCAAAAAAGATTGTGTCCATATATTTTTATAGATGGTATAATATCTGTTAATATAAATTAGTAAAAATTATAGAGTGAATTTGACAATATTAATATTTTTAGATATAATAGATTACGTTATTGAAAATGAATAACCTATGGAGTTAACCCATCCATAGTTCGCAACTTGATATAACCCGATCGTGTTGCAGTACGTTTTATAAAGGAGGTTCGATTATGAGCAGAATCAGAACGTTATCGAACCGCTTATCAGTGCTGGGATATAGTGGTTTCGAAATTTCGCATATTATTAATAATGCCGCCGGCGGAAAGCATTTACATGCGTTGACGCACTCACAGTTGCATGAGGTAGCACGGCAGTTAGAAGAATATGTAGCGCTGGGTACGGAATACGTAGCGTCTTACAGTAAATAATGACTAGTAAAAGAGACTATCAATGGATAGTCTCTTTTTTCTTATATATGGATAGTATATAATAGATAAGATATAACAACTATGAGCGTAGTACTAAAGAAATATACTAGGAGGAATTATGATAAAAAGGCACGCAGATAAACGAAAAAAACGTGCTTCCGCGACAGCCTATGCGGCGGGAGAGAATGCACACGCCGTTGTAATTAAGGCAAACAGTACCAAAAAATTATATAAAAATAAAAAAAAGAAATCCGGTGTGACAGGTCGTGGTCGCAGTAATGTGAAACAAAGTGGCGGAGCACCGTTGGGAATAAAGTCAAATAGTGCTCGGCAAGGAAATCGCACATTACGGTATACTCGTCAAGACAATCCTATAGCTACGAAAAAGACGACACACATGAGTATGTCTGTTAAATGCATGGTATTCTGTGATGGCGAAGTACTTCTATTGCAGAAGAAAGATAGAGAGGGGCTGCGTCCGTGGGAATTTCCCGGCGGTGGTTTGGAGTTTGGTGAAGACTTGCGAGCGGCGGCTATTCGCGAGGTCCGCGAAGAAACAGGTCTGTCTGTCCAAGTGTTAGATGTGGCCGGCTTGTGGTCGTTTGCCCGAACGAAAACCAGTTTTTTAACAGGCGTTATATTCGTAGCAGAAACAACATCAAAGAAGGTACGTCTATCACATGAACATACGGACTATGCCTGGGTGCGTCCGGCAGATTTTCATCGGTATCACTTACAAAAATCATTGCGTACAGCATTGGAGGCTATTCGGGATACAAGTCCTCGCGGTGATGAGTTACGACATTATTTTGTAGAAACATTTCGCTAGGAGGTTGCATGAGCGAAGAGAGTAATAGGCAAGGACGTGCAGTGGATGACATGTCGACACAGGATGAGGGAAACGTAGATTGCCATAGAGAAAACGATGTACGGGCGAAGGGGAATCAAAATGATATGCCCTATGTGCGTATGCTGGAAGAATATGTGTCGCAAGACTATGTACCGTTCCATACACCGGGACACAAAATAGGTAAGTCTGCCCCAGTCTTGTTACAACATTGGATGGGGCCGGCCTTACCGTATGATTTGGGTGTCATGTATGCCCTGGATGATTTACATGAGCCGGAGGGACCATTAAAAGAAGCGCAGGAGTTGGCAGCGCAGCTGTACGGCGCAGAGCATACTTGGTTTTCTATTAACGGCACCACAGCAATTATTCAAGCTATGATTCTAGGGACAGTTGGCGAAGGGGATGCGATAATTGTTCCTAGAGAGGCACATCGCTCGGTAATAGGCGGTCTTGTGTTAAGCGGCGCGCGGCCTATTTATATGGAAGGACGATTTAGTGAACGATGGGGTGTTCCTTTGGGAGCTTCTGTTGATGAAGTATGTCGGACGATGGATGCGCATCCTGAGGCTAAAGCGTTGCTATTGGTACATCCTAATTATTATGGTATCGGTATAGCTATAGAGGACATTGTTGAGGAGGCTCACCGTCGAGGAGTGATAGTTCTTGTCGATGAGGCCCATGGACCGCACTTACCTTTTGGTAAAACCATGCCGCTAGAAGCAATCGCTGCTGGTGCTGATGTAGTGGCACAGAGTACGCATAAGCTAGCAGGATCCTTGACGCAGACCTCTATGTTACACGCACAAGGTAAATTGGTGGATTACCGACGTATTACACAAGCGCATCAATTACTACAAAGTACCAGTCCAAATTATATTTTTATAGCTTCTTTGGATATGGCACGTCATCAATTAGCTACGGAAGGTAGGCAATTGGTAGCGGCTACGGAACACTTGTCCGTTTCCGTGCGGCATCGGTTGCGTACTATTACAGGTATAGCGGTGCCGGAAGCTAACGACTTTGGCGGCGATGGCGGACTTGACTGCACAAAAATTCTTATTGATTTTAAAGGGCTACAGTTATCAGGCCGTGAGGCGGAACAGCGATTGCGCAAGCATCGCATTGAAGTTGAATTGGTGCAGGGCTATCATGTGCTCATATTGTTGACAATCGGTGATGACGAAACATCAGCTAATGCCTTAGTACAGGCGGTGGCGGCTGTTAGCAAGGAGCGACTTGACGAATTACATAGAATGAATATAGAGGGTGTACAAGGTAAGCATAGTGATCCTGCTCATGAGCTAGGGCGAGATGCAATTACGGCCCTCGCAGGTTCGGAGGTGCGATTGCCTAAACCTGATGTGGTGTTGACACCGCGCCAAGCCTGGCAGGCAAAGAGAGAAACCGTAGCATTGACGGATGCGATAGGTCGTATTAGTGGCGAAACCATCAGCTATTATCCGCCGGGAATTCCCTTTTTGGGGATGGGAGAACGGATTACACCGGATGTAGTAGCGTATATAAAACGACGTCGTTCCCTGGGATATGTACCGAATGGTGCCAAGGATGAAAGCTTACAGATGATAGTGGTGTGCAATGAGGAGTAATATATGGGACGATTGATTATTATTGAAGGTGGCGATGGCAGCGGTAAGGCCACGCAAACAAAGGTATTGGCACAGCGTTTACGCAGTGAAGGGTATGCGGTTAAGACTATAAGTTTTCCTAATTATGATAGTCCGGCAGCTATGCCTGTTAAGATGTACTTAGCCGGTGACTTTGGTACATCTCCTGATGCTGTCAATCCCTATGTGGCCAGTTCTTTCTATGCGGTAGATCGATTTGCTTCCTTTCGCCAAGACTGGCAAGAAGCTTATGAAGGTGACGCGATTATTTTGGCAGATAGGTATACTACGTCAAACATGATTCATCAGATGGTAAAATATGATAATCCTGCAGAGCGCAGAGCCTTCTTAGATTGGTTGGAGGACTTTGAGTTTAATAAATTTGGATTGCCGCAGCCTGACGCGGTATGTTTATTGGATATGCCTTTATCTGTAAGCGAAGCGCTGATGGCAGACCGTGTAGCTAAAACGGGTGGTGCTACCGGTGATATTCACGAAAATAATCACGCATATCTCAAGGCGGTTCATGCTGCTTACGATGAGTTGGTAGCACGATATGGTTGGCATAGGATTGCTTGTTGCAATCAGAAGAATCAATTGCGTAGTATTGCCTCGATTCATGAAGAATTGTATGCGGCGATACAATCCGTAATTCTTTAAAATATCCTCTTTTTAGTATATAATATAGATACTTACGCACAGTAGGAACAGTAGTTGTATATAGGGAGGAATGCGGATGTCATATTTTTCACAGGTAGTGGGACAGCAATCGATTATCAATCATTTGACTACGCTCGTTACACGGAATATGCTACCGCATAGTCTGCTATTTTATGGCGAATCCGGTTTAGGAAAATTAAATACGGCTATCGGATTGGCCTCTCTTTTAATTGGCAGACAGGCACTCAGTCCCGATCAAGGTGAAACCTTTTTGCAACAGGTGCACGAAGCAAGGCGGCAAGATGGTGAGTCTGAAAAGAAGGCATCCGAAGAAGGTTTGCCTATTTATGTTGACGGTGGTACTGTCTTTTGGATCCGGCCGACGAAGACCGTGCTAAAAGTAGAGCAATGGTATCGTTTGTTGCAGGAATACATGGGACGCGCCGGTGATGGTAACCGTGTGGTAATTGTGGAGGATTTTCAGACGGCGAATGCAATTATGGCTAATGCCATGTTAAAGACGATTGAAGAGCCGCCACCGAATGTGTATTTTATTATTATTACTACACAGCTTTCTTCTGTCTTACCGACAATTCGGTCCCGCTGTATGGCAGTAGGATTTGGAGCTGTTGATGATGACAGTATACGACAGGCTATGAAGCAAAGAGGCTATCACGGTGATTTGACAGAGGCGTTGGCAGCGGGACACGGAAATCCCTTATTGGTGCAAAAATTAGCCGAAGAAGGGGTACCTAAACAATTAGAAACAGCTGTTACCGTATTGGAATTGTTAGGTGAACGTCGATTTTTTACACGTATTTCTTTATTGTTGGAGTCGCTGGATAGGGAAAAGCTGCGAGAGGTGTTTCGCTGGATGCGCGTTTTGGGACGTGATATGATGGTACTCCGTGCCGGTGGTGCCCATAGTTTGTTGCAGTGTCCCTTATATGAGAAACGACTGTTGCGTATGTTACACGGATGGAGCACGCGATCATTGGTAGCACTGCAGCGAGAGCTGTTGGATGCGGATGATGCGTTACGATTATATGTGAAAGCCGCCTTGGTGGTAGATGGAGTCATTATTGCTCTGCGCCAAGCGGTGAAGGAGGATATACGGTGATTACCATTGTAGGTATTCGATTTAAAAAAGCCGGGAAGATTTATTATTTTTCTCCCGGTGGTGCTGATTTGGCATTGGGCGACGGCGTTATTGTTGAGACGGCGCGCGGTGTTGAATTCGGTGATGTAGTGATTGCGCCGCGGCAAGTAGACGATAATTCTGTGGTACAGCCGCTGAAAAGTGTTATTCGCAAAGCGACGGCTAAAGATTATAAGCAGGTAGAAAAAAATAAACAGCGTGAGAAGAAAGCCTTCGATATTGGTTTGGAAAAAATTGCACATCGAGGCTTGCCCATGAAACTTATCAATGTAGAGTATACATTTGACATGAGCAAAATTATTTTCTTCTTTACTGCCGACGGTCGTATCGATTTCCGCGAGTTAGTTAAGGACTTAGCCACTGTATTCCGTACACGTATTGAATTGCGTCAGGTCGGTGTGCGTGATGAAGCAAAAATTATTAACAGTATCGGCGCCTGTGGACGACCGCTGTGTTGTTCCACGTTTTTAGGAGACTTCACACCCGTGTCAATCCGAATGGCTAAGGATCAGAATTTAAGCTTAAATCCAACTAAAATTTCCGGCGTTTGCGGCCGTTTGATGTGTTGCTTGAATTATGAAAACGATTTGTACGCCAAGGGTGGCGATTTATATACGGAAAAAACAAAACAGGCGCCGGTTATTACGGAACCACCAGGGGTGGGCAAAGAAGTAGTTACCGATGAAGGGCTTGGAAAAGTTGTTCGTATTAATCGTAACAAGAAAATGGTGAAGGTACAATTTGATGGAGGTCGTACTGTTGATTTACCGTGGTCGGAGGTAGCTTTGCCGGATGACTGAGCATGTGAAAGAACGGTTAGTGGATCTTTTAATCGACGATTTGAAAATTTGGCAACGACCCGATGAATTTTGTTTTTCGTTAGATACGGTTATTCTTACTTATTTTGCTACCGTGCATAGCAAACGAAAGTATATTGATTTAGGGACAGGAACGGCAGCTATCCCCTTGCTGTTGACATCAAGGGGGGCCGGTACGGTTACTGCGGTAGAAATAAATCCGATTATGGCTGATCTGGCCAGGCGGAATGTGAAGATGAATGAACGCGAGCATCGTATTACCGTAGTGGAAGGAGATTATCGCGATCGTACGCTACTAGCGGCGGAAGCCTTTGACGGTGTCATTGTGAATCCGCCGTATTTTTCTGTAGGCAATGGGCGTGTAGCAACCGGAGTTGGACGGGCTATGGCTCGCCATGAAACGGTGACGGCATTGGATGATGTCTTGGAGTCGGCCTACCGTCTGGTCAAGTTTCATGGACATGTGTGGTTGATTTATAGGGCGGAACGATTGGCGGAGCTACTCGTCGGTATGGAGCGATATAGGCTTACACCGAAACGATTGCGAATGATACATAGTTTAGTAGGGCGTCCGGCAAAGTTGGTTGTGGTGGAAGGTCGTAAGGGGGCTGCGGCCGGTATGGAAGTGGAGCCTCCCTTATATATTTATGATACACCTGGCGTGTATAGTGAGGAGGTGATGAGCTGGTATGGAGAAAAAGAGTGGCATACTGTATCTTGTGCCGACACCCATCGGTAACATGGAGGATATGACGTACCGCGCCGTTAGAACATTGGCAGAGGTAGATTATATTGCTGCCGAAGATACAAGACACAGCGGTATTTTGTTATCTCATTTTGACATTCATACACCGATGATATCCTATCATGAGCATAATAAGGCGGAAAAAGGAACGCAGCTGTTGACGATGCTGCAAGAGGGTAAATCTATAGCAGTTATCAGTGATGCGGGCATGCCGGCGATTTCAGATCCCGGTGCGGATATTGCACGGCGGGCACTGGAATTAGGAATTCAGGTTGTTCCTTTGCCGGGGGCCAATGCAGGACTGACGGCACTTATTGCTTCCGGTCAGGATACGACGGGATTCTGCTTTATCGGTTTCTTACCGAAAAAGGGACGACATCGCCTCGAGGTATTAACGCGCGTCGGCGCCTATGAAGAAACATTGATTTTCTATGAAGCACCACACCGAATCCGCGAAGTATTGAGTGATATGAAGAGGGTGTTGGGAAATCGCCCGGTTGCTATTGCCCGCGAGCTAACCAAACGTTTCGAGGAATTTACGTATACCAATCTTGCATCTGTTGTAGCCGATGAGGAGAGTTTAACCTTGAAAGGTGAGTTTGTTATTATCATTGGCGGCGTTAAAACGCGACTTGATGAAGATAACGCTGAGGGGTATACTAATATAAATGACCTATCCTACGAGGAAGAGGTTGGAGAACTGATGGCAAAGGGTATCGCCAAAAAAGAAGCCATACGCGAAGTGGCGAAGCGGCGCGGTGTATCTCGCCGTGAGGTATACAATGCCGTTGAACGAGCGAATCAAACTAATAGTGAGGTTCGTAGCCAAGCCGAGGAGGAACAAGAATGACAGAGAAGAAAAAAACGTTTTATATTACGACACCGATATATTATCCCAGCGCGAAACTGCATATCGGGCATACCTATTGTACGGCTATTGCCGATACAATTGCTCGATATAAACGCCGTGCCGGATTTGATGTACGCTTTTTGACGGGGTCCGATGAACACGGTCAAAAAATTCAGCGTATTGCCGAAGCTATGGGAATTACTCCTTTGGAATATACCACTGATATTGTTAAAGGCTTCCAAAATTTGTGGAAGAAAATGAATATCTCCAATGACGACTTCATCCGGACGACGGAACCTCGTCATGAAAAAGTGGTACAGGAGCTATTCCAAAAGGCCTACGATAAGGGAGATATTTATAAATCTACCTATGAAGGTTGGTATTGTACGCCGTGCGAAACCTTTTGGACGGAACAAAAGCTGGGAGAAAATCACACCTGTCCCGATTGCGGTCGCCCTGTAGAACGCATTCAAGAAGAAAGTTATTTCTTTAAGATGAACAAATACGCCGATCGTTGGCTGAAATTTATCGAGGACAATCCGGACTTCATTCAGCCGGAATCACGCCGTAATGAAATGATTCAATTTGTAAAGCAGGGGCTGGAAGACTTATGCGTATCCCGTACCAGTTTTGATTGGGGGATTAAGGTGCCCTTCGATCCGAAGCATGTTGTGTATGTATGGTTCGATGCATTGGTTAACTATATCAGTGCGCTGGCACCGGATGATCCTTCCAGTGATTTGTATGAACGGTTCTGGCCGGCTGATTTACACTTGGTTGGTAAAGAAATTGTTCGATTCCATTCTATTATTTGGCCGATTATGCTTATGAGTCTGGAGTTGCCGTTGCCTAAAAAGGTATATGGTCATGGCTGGCTTATTGTTGATGGTACCAAGATGAGTAAATCCTTAGGGAACGTAATCGATCCAATTCCACTTATCGATACGTATGGTTCGGATGCACTGCGCTATTATTTGCTCAGTGAAATTCAGTTGGGACATGATGGTAACTTTACATTGCCGAATTTTGTACAGCGTGTCAACTCTGATTTAGCTAATGATTTAGGTAATCTGTTAAATCGTACGGTAGCTATGATTGAAAAATATCATGGTGGTGTGATTACGGCTATGCCGTCGGTTGGTGAATTTGATATCTCCTTAAAAGAAATGGCAGAAGAAACGGTGTCTACCTACGAACAATGCATGGAAAGCTATGAATTGAACCGTGCATTGAAAGCGGTATGGGCATTTATCGGTCGTACGAATAAGTATATCGATGAAACCATGCCGTGGGTATTGGCGAAGGGTGCTAACGAAGGAGATGCAGAACGTCTGCAAACGGTTATGTATCATTTGGCTGAAGCATTGCGCATTATCGCTGTATTGGTAGATCCGGTAATTCCGACAGGAGCACCGAAAATTTGGGAACAGCTGGGTCTTTCCGGATTTGAGACAGCATCACTTGATGATGTACGCGCTTGGGGCGGATTGGCCAGCGGTACTAAGGTACAGAAGGGACAACCGATTTACCCTCGTTTTGATATGCCTGAAATGGTAGAGGCAACACCGGTTGAAGAACCGGCACAGGAAGAGGAAGCTCAGGATATTCCACCGATTAAAGAAAACATTGAATATGATGATTTCGCTAAACTTGATTTACGTGTAGCTACAGTGTTGACCTGTGAAAAGGTGAAAAAATCTAAGAAGTTGTTAAAATTCACGTTAGACGTAGGTGTCGAAGAACGTACGGTAGTAAGCGGCATTTCGCAATATTATGAACCGGAACAGTTGATTGGTAAAAAGGTAATTTATCTGGCTAACCTGGCACCGAAAAAATTGATGGGCATTGAGTCGTATGGTATGATTTTGTCCGCATCAGATTTTGCGGATAATTTGGAAGTAACAAACATTGATTCTTTGCCGGCAGGAAGTCTGGTGAAATAATATGCGTTTATTCGATACTCATGCGCATGTGAATGAGGAGCGCTTTGATAATGATCGTACCGAAATGTTGGACGCTTGTTTTGCGGCAGGGGTAGAATATATTATGTGCCCCGCTGTGGATAGGGCTACGGCAGAGTCGGCCATCGCCTTGGCTGATCAGTACGAACAAATTTATGCAGCGGTAGGTGTGCATCCTCATGAATCGAAGGATGTTACCGAAGAAGACTACGAATATTTTAAAGATATGGCATTACATCATGATAAGGTAAAGGCCATTGGTGAAATCGGATTAGATTATTACTATGATTTCTCTGATCGTGAAACACAAATGAAAGAGTTTAAGCGTCAGTTAGCGCTGGCTCGTGAAGTCGATTTACCTATCATTATTCACGATCGTGATGCACACGGTGATATTCTTGATACACTGCGTACGTATGGCAAAGGAAATTTCGGTATTTTCCATTGCTATTCCGGTAGTTGGGAAATGGCTAAAGAGTGTATGAAGCTGGGATATTATATTTCGTTTGCAGGACCGGTAGTATTTCCGAAGTCCACACGACTAAAAGAAGTAGCACAGCAAGTGCCGTTGGACCGGATTTTGATTGAAACAGATTCGCCATACTTGACGCCGCCACCGTTCCGCGGTCGCCGCAACGATCCGACAAAGACACAATTTGTAGCAGAAGAGATTGCGCGATTGAAAGGGATAACAGCAGATGAACTGGCTGAAATTGCGTTGGAAAACGGTAAACGTCTCTTTGGCATTCAGTAGATGATTTCACTGATTCGTTAATGTTGATTACTGACAATTTTGCGAATGATAAACTTATAAAGGAAAGCGTCGCTTTTGATGGGAAAATCCTATTGAAGGCGACGCTTTTTTGTGGTTAGACTTGAAAAGAATGTCTGCATTGGGTAAGATTGAAGTAGATCGTCTACCGCAATACGGTAGATTTTACTTACCATAGGTAATGCAATTAGTATCGAGCAGTGAATTATTATAGGGGGATGCGATGAAGCGAGTTTCGTTTATAGATTTGGGTTCTAACTCCGTACGATTTGTAATTATGGAAATTGCAGATAACGGTAGTTATCAGTTGATTTATCAACAGAAGGAGAGTATCCGCTTAAGCGAGAATATGTGGACACATAACCGTCTTACGGAAGAGGCGATTCAACGTGCGTTGAGTAGTATGAAAGCCTTTTCTCATATGGCAGAGGCGATGGATAGTCATGAAATTTACGCGGTTGCGACGGCAGCGGTGCGGTTAGCGCATAACGGCGGCGAATTTATCGAACGGGTAAAAGAAGAAACCGGGATCGATTTGGTTTGTATCAGCGGTGAGGAGGAAGCGCATCTTGGGTTCCTCGGTGTCATTAACACAATCGGTTTACGAGATTTTGTGTTGTTTGACTTGGGCGGTGCCAGCGTGGAAGTGACATTGGTACGAGATAGACAGGCTTTACGATCGGTTAGTCTTCCCATGGGGGCACTAACATTAACCGGTAAATTTCAAAGTGGTAAAGAGATGTCCGGTGAAGAGCGGCTGCGCATGCAAGCATATATTCAGGAGCTGTTGTCGGATGAAGAATGGCTAGCCGGAGTGGGATTACCTTTGGTAGGTATCGGCGGTACGGCACGTAACCTAGCAAAGATGGACCAGCGTGCTCATGAATATCCTATAGCCAAACTTCATAATTACGAATTGACGAGAGAGCGGTTGGAGGCTATTTATCGTCAAGTATGTAATAAAACATTGGCACAGCGGCGCAAGATTTCAGGATTATCACAGGAACGGGCCGACATTATTATTGCCGGTACGGCATTAATCATAGAATTGATGGATTACACCAAAGCATCAGCTATGCGTGTCAGCGGATGTGGTTTACGTGAAGGTTTGTTTTATCGATATTACGGCGAGAATTACATGAATCCTGACGGTATCATTGATAATATTTTGCTTCATTCGGCAGAAAATGTATTGTTGGGAATGCCGCAAAACGATTTGATTCACGCGAAATACATTGCACGTTTAACGGATATGCTTTACGAGCAGTGGCAAAGTTTGCACGGCGGTGATGATCGAATGCGCGAACTGCTCCGAGTAGCTGCGCTACTGCATGATATCGGTAAACGAATTAATTATTACAGCCATGCGCGGCATAGTGCGTATATGATTGTCAACAGTAATTTGTATGGAATCTCCCATTACGAACAAGCAATGTGCTCTTTTATGGCCGCCGATTCTCATGGAGCTAATAGCAAATATATGAAGATCAGTCCTTATGGTCGTCTGCTCAGTGATGATGATAAAGGTGTGGTACATCGTACATCTATGATGTTGGCGCTGGCGGAGGCCATTGATGAAAGCCATGAACAGGCTACCGTGTCTGTATCGACAGTCATCAAGGACGACGTGGTAGAGTTGACTGTATGGACTAAGCATGGTGTAAATACATCGATTGCGGAAGTGGCAGTTAATAAATTGTTGAAGCAATTTAAGAAAGAATACAAGAGAACATTACATGTTAAATGGTGCGAAGCCTTGTAAGGAGGTAACGATATGGCCTTACAAAAGCCCTTGCTTTACGGAATTTTACATCTGGGAGCAAGTAGTATGAGTATGACTATCGTTGAATACACAACGTTAGACCAAGTAAAAATAATCGAATATGCCAGTCGTGATGTTACGTTCGGGGAAGAACTGTTTCAGAATCATCGCCTTTCCTTTGACACGATTGAAGAAATTTGTCGTGTGTTGAAGGGATATAAACGGTTGATGAAGGAGTACGGCGTAACGGAGTATAAGGTGTATGGCACGGCGATTGTTCGAGAAGCAGATAATAGAAGAAGTATTCTGGATCAGATTTTTATCCAAACCGGATTTACCGTTGAAGTTGTGGATATGCCGAAAGAAATTTATTATAAATACTTTGGACTGTACTATCATATGACAAAGGAAGGGTTTACCGATACAAAGGATGCGGCTTTATTTTTGGATATCACTTCGGGTGGTGTAGGCATCACTGTATGGCAAGGCGGTGCTATGCTCTTTCAAGAAAATGTACATATCGGTACCTTGCGTGTTATGGAATCGTTTAATCGGAACCAAAGATCGTCGTTATCGTTTCCTGATGCGGTAGGCGAATACCTTTATAGCATGTTATCGCCGGTGCGTGATGAAGTAAGTCGTTTTAATGTAAAATATGTTATTTTGTCCGGGGACGAAGCAAAACAAATTGCGCGCTTAATGGGTGTTGAGTCTTCGGGAGCAAGAGGAACGGTAGCTATGTTGCCACAACAATTCAATCAATTTGTGGATTCCTTTCACGGTGTCACCTCTACAAAACTGATGAATCGTTTCGGCTTACCGGAACACCGCGCTAATATTTTGATGCCTACATTGGTTCTGTATCATGAAATATTAAAAATGGTTCACGCTCAAACGTTACTTATCAGTTCATCCGGTTTTGTTAACGGAGTTACTTTGTACTATGGAGCGGAAGTAGAAAATCATCCGTTTTTATATATGCTGCGTGAACAAAATGTACAACTGGCACGATCGGTAGCACAACGATATCATGTGGATGAGACGCATGCTCGGGAAGCAGAACGGTTTGGGCTGCAGATTTGTGATGCTTTACAGGACCATGGAATTACAACGCGTATGGCATTTTTATTACGTATAGCAGCCATTCTTTCGGAAGTAGGTAAGTATGTAAGTCTGCGCAATCACAGTGAACACGGTTATCACATCGTAATGGGAACGGATATTTTCGGACTTTCCGATCGAGAAAAGGAAATTGTGGCCAATGTTGTGTATTATCAATATAAGGGAACGCCCGGTGATGACGATGATAATTTTAGGCGCCTTAGAGAATTGCAAAAAATTTGTGTCACAAAATTAGTGGCTATTTTACGTATGGCACGGGCATTGGATGCTAGTCATAAGCATAAGATTGAACGTATTTCATTACATCGCCGTGATAGCAACATCGTGGTAGAAGCCGTAGCACAAGAGGAGGTATCTCTGGAAAAATGGACCTTTGCCCGAGAAGCCGACTATTTCAGCGAAGTGTTCGGCTTATCTATCAAGCTTAAGATTGGAGGCAGATAAGGGATGTTTACCAATTCGAAATATTATTTTAATCGTGAATTATCCTGGTTAAAGTTTAATCAGCGGGTATTGCAGGAAGCCATCGACAAATCAAATCCACTTATGGAAAAATTACGCTTCATTGCTATTACCAGTTCTAACCTGGATGAATTTTTTATGATTCGCGTAGCCGGATTGAGACATCAGGAGGCTAATGGCATTGTTCGTTACGATGCGGCTCATATGGATGCGAAAGCACAACTCAAGGCAATTGATGAATCGGCTAAGCGCCTAGTGCGCGTACAATATACCTATTTGCGCAATGTGTTGAGTGCCTTGGAAAAGGAAGGTTTATATTTTGTTACGCCTCAGGACTTAACGGAGAAACAGCAGGCATGGCTGCGAACGTATTTTGAACGAGAGGTATATCCTGTAGTAACTCCGCTGGCAGTCGATTCGGGTCACCCGTTTCCGTTCTTGGCAAACAAGACGATGAATACAGTAGTTACGATTCGACATCGTGAGGGACATAAAAATAGCACAGCAAATGAAAAAATTGCTATCTTGCCGATACCTTCTGTATTGAATCGAATTGTGGAGCTTCCGTCGGTAGATAAAAATAAACGTCAGTTTATGTATTTGGAAGATATCATTACCTATTATGCCGATGCATTTTTTATGGGACACGAAATTGTCAACTCCATGACATTTCGAGTGACTCGTGATGCGGATTTGGAAATTGATGAAGAGGAAGCAAAGGACCTTTTGCGAGAAATGGAAGAGTCCCTGCGACGTCGTCGACGAGGGGAAGCCGTTCGCTTGGAAGTTATGGGGGAAGGAAATAAAGACTTATTGCAATTCATTTTGAACAGTCTTCGTTTACAACCGGGCGATGTATATGAAGTAGGCGGCCATTTAGATTTATGCATGTATTTTGGGTTTTGCGATATGCCGGGCTATGAGCATTTACGTTATAAGCCTTTTGAATCGTGCGAACCGGCCGAACTGGTAGGGCATGAGGGAGAACGCATTTTTTCAGTAATTCGTCAGGGGGATATCTTCGTTCATCATCCGTTTGAAACGTTTAGGGTAGTAGAAGACTTTGTGGCACAAGCGGCTAACGATCCGGATGTGTTGGCCATTAAGCAAACATTGTACCGCGTTAGTGGTGATTCGCCGATTATTTCTTCGTTGGTTAAGGCGGCGGATAATGGCAAACAGGTAACGGTTCTTATGGAGGTTAAGGCCCGCTTTGATGAAGCCAATAATATATTAATGGCACGACGTTTGGAAAAGGCAGGGTGCCATGTAATCTATGGTTTAAAAGGGCTTAAGACACATTCGAAAATTACTATGGTCGTACGTCGTGAAGATGATGTTATTCGTCGTTATGTGCATTTGGCAACAGGGAACTATAATGGGAAAACAGCGCGTATGTATACGGACTGTGGGATTTTCACCTGTAATGATGAATACGGCGAAGATGCGTCGGCTTTCTTTAATTTAATTTCCGGCTATTCGGATCCGCCGATTTGGAATAAATTTATTGTGGCGCCGTTAAATCTTCGTGAAAAAATTATGGCAAATATTGATGAAGAAATTGCTTGGGCGGAACGTGGCGAGGAAGCGTATATCATTGCAAAAATGAATTCGTTACTGGATAAAAAAGTAATTGCTAAGTTGTATGAAGCTTCTTCAAAGGGTGTTACTATTGATTTGATTGTACGAGGTATCTGTACATTGCGTCCAGGAATCCCCGGAGTCAGCGAAAATATTCGGGTGCGATCTGTTGTGGGACGTTTTTTGGAGCACCACCGATTATTTTACTTCCGCCATGGCGGTAAAGACAGTACATTCCTATCAAGTGCTGATTGGATGCCACGTAATTTGAACGATCGTGTGGAACTAATGATACCTATCGAGGAAAAACGTCATAAGGATCGCATACGTCGTATTTTGGATTTATACCTGGCGGATAACACGAAGGCGCATGTCATGCGTGCCGATGGTTCTTATCGAAAATTGGTTACTAAAGAAGATGGTATCAGCGTACAGAAAACGCTGATGAAGGATGCCTTGAAAGCAGTGGAGAAACCATCCATGACAGTTATAGAACGAATGCAACCGATGATGAAATCGGACAAATAAAATGGTTGAAATCGATGAATAGGGTTCTGCCATAAATCACCAACCTTATATGTATAGTGAGATGTATCTATCGTGGACATCCATAGGTGGATATAATTCTGCGAATCGTTAAGTTTGGTTGCCGTCGTTTATGGGGAGTTGGAATATGATTTTGATTCAATGAATTATCACTTCAAATGAATAATAGATTGAAAAGCCTTGTCCTAAGCGAATTTACAGCTCTTGAAGAATTGTAAATAACTTGACAAGGCTTTGCTATTACTTAAATGAATATAAAATGAAGAAATAAAAAGTGATAACATAATTTTAAAAATAAATATTTAGTCGGTGTGTTTTTGTGATGGACTTAAAGAGATGAGGGAAAAATAGGAAAAGCATGATGAAATAAGAGTTTATCGTATGCTTGAATGGACGATGTTTACCAATGTTTGACGGAGGTATCTCTTTGTGGTAGAATACGTAAGGCAGGAGGGATTAGATGACAAAATATCTGACAATGCAGAAACGTCATATGACGTTACTGTTAACACTCTTACTTGTCTTACTGATTACCGTTTCCGGCTTTGCTTGGAATGTAAAAACGGTGACGATCGAAGCCGATGGTCAAACACAGACAATTAAGACACACCTCAACTCTGCTTCCGGAATTTTACGTGATGCAGGTATTTCCATGGGCGCCAAGGATGCTGTACTTACCAGCACGCAGACCCTACAAGACGGTACCGTAATTACTGTTTTGCGCGCGTTCCCTGTAAACGTAACCGTTAATGGCAAGACATCAACTGTGATGACTGTACAGCATACGGCACGGGGGCTGGCTGATGAGTTGGGATATAAGGCACCTAATTACGTACCTAGTGGTGATGAAGGCGAAGTGCTTAAAGCAGGCAGTTCTATTTCCATTGCTCATGTGACGAGTCGTTCCGTCAAGGAAACAGAACGACAGATTGATGTGCAAGAGGTACGTCAGCGTGACGATACTATGCATATCGGTGAAACTCAGGTAGTGCAGGAAGGAACGCCGGGGGTAGAGCAGGTTCGTGAAGAAGTGCTCTATGAGAACGGCAAAGAAATAAAACGACGAATCATACAGAAAACTCCCCTTAAAGAAATGGTGCCAACTATTATTAAGGAGGGAGGCCGTGATTCAATCGAAACATCGCGCGGTAATATGCGATATAAAGAAGTGCTGACTATGGAGGCCAGTGCGTATTTACCCGGTGATGGAGACGGTCGAGGTATTACGGCAACCGGTATGGTAGCTCGCCGAGGAGTAGTGGCGGTTGACCCGGATGTAATCCCATTGGGTACGCGACTTTATATCCCCGGATATGGTGTGGCGATTGCAGCCGATACCGGTGGAGCTATTGTAGGTAACAGAATTGATTTATTAATGGAAGATTATGGCGAAGCAATGAATTTTGGTCGACGTTCGGTAGAGGTCTACATATTACAGTAAGTGCATTATAGGTGAATGTGATATATAGGTTTTGAGGCGTCGGGAGATAAATGAAATCTCTGTGATGAAATAAGATGCTCGTTAAAAGCGACAGACAGAACAGACGATGTGAAAGCTACTATCGTTTGACTGTTTGTCGCTTTTCTATTTATGGTAGATTTGCTAAAATAAAAGAGGCAAACTTGTAAGAAAGGCCGGTGATACATTATGTTAAAAGAAGTGATTGTGGTAGAAGGTAAATCGGATATACAACGCATTGCACAGGCGGTTGAAGCTGACTGCATTGCAACAGAAGGTTTTACACTGCGAGCCGGTGTGTTGGAACAAATCGAAGCGGCTTATAATAAACGAGGTATTATTATTTTGACGGATCCCGATACGGCGGGGGAACGTATCCGTAGATTTTTATCTAAAAAATTTCCTAATGCACAGCATGCATTTGTTGCGCGAGAAGATGCGTTGGCTAATAATGATATCGGCATTGAGCAAGCATCTCCGGAAGCCATTCGTCGTGCATTAGCTAAGTTGCATACGCAGACAATGACATCATCCGAATTGTTTACGATGCAGGATATGGTCGCTCACGATCTTACAGGCTGTCCGGCAAGTGCGGGCCGCCGTGCATTGATTGGTGATAAATTGGGAATCGGGTACGGTAATAGCAAACAATTTTTATATCGGTTAAATCATTATGGAATTACGCGTGAAGAGTTTAATGCTGCCTTGCGCGATGATCAAATCAGTTAACGGAGGAACTGCATGTTAGAATCTATTATAGCCAGTCCGGAAGTCGTACACTATGTCTGCAAGCGGTTCGGCATACATATGAGTAAGAAACTGGGACAGAATTTCTTAATTCGCCGCTCGGTGGTAGATGAAATTGTAGCTGCTGCGGAACTTACTGCAGGCGAGCCTGTGTTGGAAATTGGTCCCGGCATTGGTACGCTTACACAAGGCTTGGCGCAAAGTGGGGCAGCGGTGACGGCTGTTGAATTGGATCGTCGCTTGTTAGAAGTTCTTGATACTACCTTGGCACAGTACAACAACGTTCGTATTATTCATGGTGATGTATTAAAGGTAAATATTCCGGAAATTATGAATCATAAACCATTTAAGGTGGTTGCTAATTTACCGTATTACATTACAACGCCGATAATAATGTCTTTGTTGGAAATGAAGCTTCCCATAGAACGATTGGTGGTTATGGTGCAACGTGAAGTGGCTGAGCGCATGGTGGCACAACCGGGAACGAAGGCCTATGGGGCGTTATCGGTAGCGGTTCAGTATTATACGGAACCATCTATTGTAATGGATGTGCCTCCACGGGCGTTTATGCCGGCGCCGGAGGTAACCAGTGCTGTTATTTGTTGCCGCTTGCGGGAGAAACCACCGGTGGAAGTAGCTGATGAAAAATTATTTTTCCGCGTCGTTAAGGCAGCATTCGCTCAGCGTCGAAAAACCTTTAGTAATACGATGAAGACAACCGGTTTGGATAAGGAAACCATCGCATCTGTTTTAGCGAAAGCTAATATTGACGGCGCGCGGCGGGGAGAAACATTCTCTTTACAAGAATTAGCTGACGTAGCTAATGCATGGTATGCGTTGCTGCAAGATAAATAATGGTAAGATAATTAATAGTAAGATACGTAATGATAAGATAAAAAGTAAAGTGATGTAAAAGGAAAGAGCACTGAATTTTAATTCAGTGCTCTTTCTGTATGTAGGACCAATTATAATGGGTTATACGCTAACCGAATATAATAGGTATTATAGCATTTTTGCCATAAAGGTAATCAAAAATGCATTGGTGAAGTCAATGAGGAAAGCCCCAACTAACGAAACAACGAGCCATGCCTTAGGAGAAGGACCGTGTTTGTCAGCTAAGGAAAGCATATTAACGAGTGCGTTAGGTGTAGCTCCAAGGCCGAAACCGATTGCGCCGGTACCGAGCATAACTGCATCGTAATTGCGCTGGAAAATCCAGAAAATGAGGTAGGCAAAGATAACAATAGCAACTATCTGGTAGGCCAAAATAGCCAATAGTGGAATAGCTAAATCGATGAGCTGTACCAGTTTTAAACTGTTAATAGCCATGGTTACAAAGATACTTAACGAAACATTAGATACGGCATCTAATGCAGCACTATTAATATGATAGGACCCGGTAAGGTCACCGTAGTTTCGAATGACAGCAGCGACAATCATGGCACCGATGTAGGCCGGTAACGGACCAACAGCAATAGAAAGGCCATAACTTACAATGGTACCTAGGCCAAGGGAAATACCAACAATGGCGATAGTATTCATTAACTGCGGTAATGTAAAGCTCTTGCTTTCTGCGTCTTCGTTAGACATATCAATACCATCTGCCTGTAGCAGAGAAGGATCTTCAGCAGGCGTTGTTACTTTGTGCATCTTAATGATGCGTTCTCCCACTGGAGCTCCTATAAGCGTACCGGCTACCATACCGAAAGTAGCTGCTGCGATGGCTGCGGTAGCTATACCAGGCATACCCAACTGTTCTTGGAAGAAGAGGCCGAAGGCCCCGGCTGTGCCAAGACCGCCAATCATAGAAACGGAGCCGGCCATGATGCCGAATATCGGATGAATGCCCATAAGTTTTGCAATGATAATACCACCGGCATTTTGTACCACAATCCAGGCGGTACAAACAATCCAGAAAATAATAATACCGATACCGCCTTTTTTAAGAACGCTTAGGCTGGCCATAAGACCGATGGTGGTAAAGAAGGCCAACATGAGGAAGCTCTGTAAGGAGCTTTCAAAGGAAATGTTGATGATTTTATAATACGATAAAAACGCGCAGATAAATGCAAAGGGCAAACCGCCGATAGCCGGTGCCGGCATACACACTTTCTGCAAAAAGGATGAATGTTTTTTTATGAATTCACCCAGATACAATGTTACAATTGCCAAGGCAACGGTTTGGATCATGGATAATTTCAATGTCCAGACGCCGTTTACGAGGCTTAAGTCAATAAGACCTTTCACTTGAAAAACCCCCTTTTTGTATTTTATAGATTGGTCCTCGTCAACATAATAGCATAAAAATTTTTTCTATAGAATAGTTATAGGTATATCAATGACGCATATGTGTATCACTGTAATGTATATATTGAGGAGATACAATATACAGAACTGCTCCGGTCGTATTCTCAATAATTGAGAAGCGCACAGACAAAGGGTTTATATTTGTACGCACAGAGAAAATAGATTATTACTATATGAGATAGATGAGAAGGCTTTATGAAATACAATTACATAATTTATGACTTATCTATAATAGAAGGAGTTCTTACCAATAAATTTCATAGGTCAAGATATTGAAAGTCATGGCGAAGTGTGCTATTTTTATAACGCATTACATAGTTGGTGTAATGACAATGATGTAGGTGAAAATACCTCAACATTCAGGTGAACGGATAGGAATGGAGTCATAAGGGCATGAAACGAAAAATAAAATATTGGTGTACGGTTGTAGGCATATTTATATTAGGCGCGGCAATGTATATAGGTGGGTGTTGGTGGACAGCCTCTTATTCTACTATCGCAGGAGTACCTATCCTTAATTATCATCAAGTGAATGATGTGAATTATTCACCGCTTACTATGCAGGTGCCTCATTTTGAACAACAAATGGCATACTTGCACGATAACGGATATCATACAATTACCTTAGATGAGTTATATGCGTTTTTGGAGGAAGGTAAAGCATTGCCGGATAAGGCAGTGGTGATTACCTTTGATGATGGCTATCAAGACAATTATAAAAATGCGTTGCCGATTCTAAAAAAATATGGGATGAAGGCAACCGTATTTATGATTGGTGATTCTGTTGGAGCACCGCGGTTTATGACGGCTGATGAGTTGCGGACTATGCAACAAAATGGCATTGATGTTGAGTCGCATACATATAGTCATAAGGATTTGACGAAGATGGATCAAGCAAACGTTGAATCGGAATTGATGCGATCCAGGTTAATCTTGGAGGATGTATTGCATAAGCCGGTGCGTTATGTAGCATATCCTTGTGGATTTTACAACGACACGGTGTTGAAAGCCACCAAGGACACAGGCTATCGTCTGGGCCTTACAGTAACGACAGGGAATGCTCGGCGCGGCGATAATCCTTTAGCATTGCAGCGGTTGGCTGTGTTTGAAGGGGACGATCCATTCTTGAGTATGCGTATACGACTGCACATGGCTGATCTCGTAGGTAGTATGTGGAAGTTACGCGATGCGTTACGTGATCACGGTTATGTAGAAATTGCGTCTAAGGTGCCTTTGATTTAAAAAAGTAAAAAGACATCTTGACAGCAAGAGAAAAGTGTATTACCATATATGAGTACTAACTAAGAAGTAGAGGCCATCCGCTTCTCACCTTTTGCCATGAAGCAATAGGTTATTATATTACGATGAGTCAACGGATGGCGTATGCTGTCCGTTTTATTTATTTTGTGGAGGTGACTATCATTAGCAAGGATACGCCGCGTATTAATGAAGAAATTCGCGCCCGTGAAGTTCGTGTGGTGAGTGCTGATAACGAGCAGTTGGGTATTATGTCTGCAAGAGAGGCGTTGGCTTTGGCAGAGGAGCATCAGTTGGATCTTGTCGAAGTAGCACCGAACGGCAAACCACCTGTTTGTCGTATTATGAATTATGGCAAATATCGTTATGAACAGCAGAAACGTGAAAAGGAAGCGAAGAAGAAACAAAAAACATTTACCTTGAAGGAAGTGAAACTTCGTCCGCATATTGAAGATCATGATTTTTATGTGAAGATGAAGAATGCGTCCAAGTTCATTGGTGAGGGAAACAAGGTGAAAGTTACCATCATGTTCCGCGGACGTGAGCTAAGCCACCCCGAATTAGGACATAATGTATTAACCCGATTTGCTGAGGAATTGGCAGAACAAGCTGTTGTTGAAAAAGCGGCTAAGCTTGAAGGGCGAAACATGACGATGATATTAGCAAAGAAAGGTTAATTGAGGAGGATTATTAATTATGCCAAAGATTAAAACCCGCCGTGCAGCGGCTAAACGTTTTGTACCGACAGGTAGCGGTGAATTCAAACGCGCTAAAGCGTTCAAGAGCCATATCTTGGAAAAGAAATCTCCGGCTCGTAAACGCAATCTTCGCAAGGCTACTTTGGTAAGCAAAGCTGATTACAAACGCGTAGCTAAATGCTTACCGTACGCTTAAGATTGAATCTAATCGTTAATTCGTAGAGTAATGGAGGATATAGATAATAATGGCTAGAGTAAAAAAGGGCGTTACCGCTCATGCACGTCATAAGAAAATTTTAAAATTAGCTAAAGGTTATCGCGGAACCCGCAGCCGCTTATTCAAAAAAGCTAACGAAACGGTAATGAAGGCATTGTATTATGCTCGTCGTGACCGTCGCGCTAAGAAACGTGAATTCCGTAAATTATGGATTGCTCGTATCAACGCAGCAAGCCGCATGAACGGATTGAGCTACAGCCGTTTCATCGCTGGTCTTACTAAGGCTGGCGTAGAAGTTAACCGTAAGATGTTAGCTGACCTTGCTGTAAACGACGCTGTTGCATTTGCTAAGCTCGTTGAAGTAGCTAAAAACGCATAAGAAACTAGTAGAGTTGTAACCATAGGTTACAACTCTATTTCTATATATGAGCCCTCTTTTTCTATATACAGATTAGGAGATTTCGCTTATAATAAGGGAATAGAATTTATTTCTCTTTATTAATGATGGAGGTAATGGATATGCCAATCATTCATGTAGAATTAGTAGAAGGTCGTACGAAGGAACAGAAGAAACAGTTAGGGGAAGCAATTACGAAAGCAACTGTTGATATCGTAAAGGTACCGGTAGAAGCAGTAAAGGTTATCTTTGTTGATATGAAAGCCGATGAATTTATGGAAGGCGGCGTTTTACGTTCCGAACGTAAATAGAATATAGGAAGATGTTGATTACAGCGCTGCTATACAGCGCTTGCACACGGAAGGCGTATTGAAGTAAGGAGAAAGGAAGTTACCATGAGAGAAGATAAGTTTGGTCTACGGGGCTTGACTTTTGACGATGTGCTGTTGGTTCCGGCAGCATCAGATGTATTGCCACATGAAGTGGATTTAACTACGTATTTGACACGCGACATTAAATTAAATATTCCGATGATCAGTTCCGGTATGGATACTGTTACGGAATCCAAGATGGCTATCGCTATGGCACGTGAAGGCGGCCTCGGTGTTATCCATAAAAATATGTCGATAGAAGAGCAGGCCCATGAGGTCGACAAAGTAAAGCGCTCAGAGCATGGTATCATAGTTGATCCCATTTATCTTAGTCCGCAGAATTTATTATCCGATGCGGAAGAATTGATGAAGAAATACTCCATTTCCGGTGTGCCGATTACAGTAAACGGTAAACTTGTTGGTATTATTACTAACCGCGACTTGCGTTTTGAAAGCAATTTGGCGCGACCTATTGGCGAAGTAATGACACACGAAAATCTAATTACGGCGCCGGTAGGAACATCGTTAGAAAAGGCAAAGGAAATTTTGCGTGCTCACCGTATCGAAAAATTGCCGTTAGTAGATGGAGACGGAAACCTCAAAGGGTTAATTACTATTAAAGATATTGAAAAAGCAACAAAATATCCTAATTCTGCTAAAGATGGTAGCGGACGTCTTTTGGTTGGTGCTGCTGTCGGTGTAAGTAAGGATTTGTACGATCGCATGGATGCATTGGTAGCAGCCAAGGTCGATGTATTGATTGTTGATACGGCACATGGTCATTCTGCCGGCGTACTCCGTACGTTAAAGGAACTGAAAAAAGCAGTACCGCATGTTCCGGTTATTGCCGGAAATGTGGCTACCGCAGCCGGTACAGAAGCATTGATTGAAGCCGGTGCAGATGCGGTTAAGGTGGGTATCGGCCCTGGTTCCATCTGTACGACTCGTGTTATTGCGGGTATCGGTGTTCCACAGATAACCGCTGTATATGAAAGTGCTAAAGTGGCACATCGGTATGGTATTCCGATTATTGCCGATGGCGGTATAAAATACTCCGGAGATATTGCCAAAGCCATTGCTGCCGGTGCTCAAGTAGTTATGATGGGGAATATTTTGGCCGGTACGGAAGAAAGTCCGGGTGAAACAGTGATTTATCAAGGACGTAGCTATAAGGTATATCGTGGTATGGGTAGCTTGGGCGCTATGAAGCTTGGTAGTAAGGATCGTTACTTCCAGTCGGAAGCAAAAAAATTAGTGCCGGAAGGCATTGAAGGCCGTGTACCATACAAGGGAATTGCGGCTGATACAATTTTCCAAATGGTAGGTGGGTTGCGAGCAAGCATGGGATATTGCGGCTGCCATACTATCGAAGAAATGATGAATAATACACAGTTTATCCAAATTACAGCTGCCGGTTTGAAGGAAAGCCATCCGCATGATGTAAGTATCACGGTAGAGGCACCGAATTACAGCGGCTGATAGATGAGGTGTAAGGTTTTGCGTAAACAAGTAGACGTGTTAGGCGTACCTGTTGACGTAGTGACCATGAAGGAAGCAATTCAGCGTGTACAATATATGTATGAAGAGCCGGGGCTACATTTAGTAGCCACGGCTAACGCTGAAATGGTCATGTTAGCGCGACGGGATAAAGAATTACATACGATATTAAGCAATGCGGCATTAGTTGTGGCAGACGGTGCCGGCGTGCTTTGGGCCGGTGAACAGAAAGGACAACATTTCCCTGAAAGGGTAGCCGGTTGTGATTTGTCGATGGCATTGCTTGCTGAAGCGGCTAAACGGAGAACACCGGTATATTGTTTAGGGGCGGCTCCGGGAGTGGCTGAACAGGCGATTCGCAATGTAGAAAAAAAAGTAGGTTCATTGGTCGTAGTCGGTACTCATTCCGGCTTTTTTGATGACCGAGAAGAGGCACGTATTATAGATGCTATTGCCCAAAGCGGTGCTAAGCTGGTACTGGTAGCGCTGGGTGTGCCTAAGCAAGAAAAATGGATTAGCCAGAAGCTGGCACATTTGGATGGTGTGGTAGCTATTGGCATAGGTGGGTCGTTTGATGTTATGGCCGGTGTAGTAAAACGAGCACCGTTGTGGATGCAACGCAATCGTATTGAGTGGCTGTATCGCTTGGCTAAGCAGCCGCAACGCATCTTGCGGATGTTGGCGTTACCGCGGTTTATGTGGGCCGTATTAACAGCAAAAAAATAGAGAGGTGGTGCGCGATGCCCACAGGGATTATTGTAAAAGAAGGGTATCCGTTCATAGGGATTACTTTTCTTGTTACTTTTCTTGTCGGATATTTTGTTTCGGTATACGTAGCAATTATTCCTTTCATATTAGCTTGTTTTTTTACTTTTTTCTTCCGCAGTCCTAAGCGACAAATTCCGGAGGATCCCAATGTATTGGTTTCTCCTGCGGACGGGAAGGTGATGGATGTATCCGAAGTGTATGAAGATACATTTCTTGGCACTGAATGCAAAAAGGTAACTATTTTCTTATCCGTGTTCGATGTGCATGTCAATCGGGCACCGATGGCAGGTCGGATTACCTTTAGACAATATACATGCGGCGGATTTTTACCGGCGTATAAATCCTCGGTAGGTTATGAAAATGAACGTCATTCTATTGGGATTGACAATGGGCGTATATCTATTTTGGTGACACAAATTGCGGGCTTGTTAGCGCGGCGTATTGTGTCTTGGACTGATTTGGATAGCAACCTGGAAAAGGGGCAGCTTTACGGTATGATTAAGTTCGGTTCCTGTACGGAGCTCTTTGTACCAAAAAACGTGACGATTTGCGTTAAAAAGGGAGATCATGTTAAGGGCGGAGAAACTATTGTCGGGAGGCTGAACGATGAATAAATCAATTTTTCCAAACCTATTTACCGGTGCTAATTTAGCATTTGGTGTTATCGGTATTACATTTTCGGCGCAAGGTAACTTTACGGCAGCTGCTGTCTGCGTATTTTTATCATTGCTGGCTGATGGCTGTGACGGGCGTGTGGCTCGAGCATTAGGCGTGTCCGGGCCGATGGGTCGTGAGCTAGATTCCTTAGCCGATGTAGTCGGCTTTGGTGTTGCTCCTGCGTTTATGCTATTTGCTCGTGAGCTTACAGAATATGGTTGGCTAGGCTATGTACCACTTTTGGTATTCTCTGTCTTAGGCGCTTTCCGTCTGGCACGCTTTAATATTATGGCGGATGATGTACATGGGTACTTTTTAGGATTGCCAATTCCGGCAGCCGGTTGTATGGCAGCTGCGTATGTATTGAGTGGTATTCACATACCGGCATGGCTATTGATGATAGCTATGATTGTTGTGGGGTATTTGATGGTAAGTAATGTCCATCATCCTGATTTTAAAGGTAAAGGTGCTGATCCGGTGCATATGCCGGCGTTACTTATTGTAGCTGTATTAGCAGTGATTGCATTGGTTCTTGATTGGCACTCCTGGCCGGTATTGATTTTTTCGTTATATGCGGTATTTGGTATTTGCAATACTGTAATTACACTAATGAAACAGTAAGGGGCGGAGGACGTAAATGGATTACCTTCTTGACCTTGTCATGATTCCGTTACAAGTAATTATTGTATTTTATACAATTTATTATTTTATATTAGCGGTATTCGGAATGTGGCGAAGAAAAGAGAAAAAGCAATATGCGCCTAAAAACTCATTTGCAATTATTGTCTGTGCACATAATGAAGAAGCTGTTGTAGGACAATTGGTGGAAAATCTGCGAATTTTACGCTATCCTAAAGAGCTGTACGATATTTTTGTAGTCGCTGATAACTGTACCGATAAAACAGCCGAGGTAGCTGCTAAAGCCGGTGCTACCGTATATGAACGCTCCAATGATAAAGAAGTAGGTAAAGGGTATGCCATGGGCTGGATGTTTGATCGTGTTTTTGCCATGAAGCGTACATATGATGCTTTTGTTATTTTTGATGCCGATAATTTGGTGCATCCTAATTTCCTTTTGGAAATGAATAATCACTTGGAAAAAGGCGAACCTGTTATTCAAGGGTATCTGAATGCTAAAAATCCGACAGATACTTGGGTAGCCGGGACATTTGCCATTGCCTTTTGGATGGTAAACCATATGTGGCATTTGGCAAAGTATAATCTTGGCTTATCCACGGCTCTCGGTGGTACAGGAATGTGCATTCGTACCGACATTATTCGTGACTACGGTTGGGATTGTAACTGTTTGACAGAAGACATGGAATTTTCTATGAAACTGTTGATCCACGGTGTAAAGACAACGTGGGCTCATGATGCAATTGTGTATGATGAAAAACCGTTGGGGTTTATGCAATCCTGGCGACAACGTAAGCGTTGGGCACAAGGCCATTTTGATTGTGGAGAACGGTATATTCCCAAACTATTTATCGAAGGCATTAAGCAAGGCAATTATCGTATTTTGGATGGAATTATCCAAATTAGTCAGCCTTATTTCTTATTGCTGTCAGCGTTCTATTTGATTATGACCTATATCAATGCCTTTGTGCCGGTGTATACGAATATTATTTATCAAATATTGCCGGTTACAGTATGGACAATTATTGGTATCGGGCAGTATTTGTTCCCTCTGATTGTATTGGCAACGATTAAGGTTCCGCCTAAAGTGTGGTTGTACTATCTGGTATATCCGATTTTTATGTACACCTGGGTACCGGTAACTTTCTTGGGATATTTGAATCGTCATGATAAAGTGTGGGCGCATACGCAGCATACGCGAGGAGTGGCTTTGGGTGAAGTGAAACTCACGCGTATGGGTGATGTAGATAAAGATAAGTAAAGAGAAATGTATACGTAAAAATAACCGGAGCCAGTTATGACCCGGTTATTTTTGTACAATAAAAGAAAGGTGATGGAATGCATATTTTAGTAAGTAATGATGATGGTATTATGGCTCCGGGGATTATAGCGTTGGCAGATAGGCTGGCACAGAAACATCGTGTTACGGTTGTGGCACCGGAGAAGGAGCAGAGTGCAAAATCGCATGCGTTGACAATTCATAATCCCGTACAGCTTATTGAAATGAATGGAGAGGGGGTAAACCCTCGGCGCTATGCATTAACGGGGACTCCAACGGATTGTGTTAAATTTGCACTTTCCTATTTATTAAAGGATGATAAACCTGATTTGGTAGTATCCGGCATAAATAATGGATTCAATCTCGGATCCGATGCGTTGTATTCCGGTACGGTAGGGGCCGGTATGGAAGGGCTTTTCTTCGGTGTCCCTGGGTTGGCTGTATCTGTGGAAAAATTTTCCGAAGAACGAGGAAAAGAAATTATTCCTTTCGTATGTGACTTCATTGAAGAAGTTTTTGAACATCAGGGCTATTACGGTATGTTGAATATGAACTTCCCGCTTACGGGATGCTGTGATTGGGAGCATTGCGACGTAGTCAATCAGGGTCTCATGCCTTATGATGGTATTGTACGCCGAGAGGAATTACCGGATGGCAGAGTGCAATACCACATAGGGGGCAGTCTTGTTTTTAAAGGAGAAGATCGTCCTACCGATGTAACCTCTATTAAAGAGGGACGGATTACTGTTGTGGCGTTGGGATGGCAGCAACAGGATCAAGGTGGAACGGAAATTGTTTCGACGATGGTAACTGCTAAAAAGAAGGCATAATTGGTTCACTGTATTTTCATTTATAATACATATAATAGAAAAACAGGTGAAGTATGCCTGTAAACGAGTAGTGTAGCGAGGCAATTACATATGGAATATTTGGTAGCACTGGATTATCAGTGGTTTCAGGTGATCAACGGATGGGCCAATCATTATAGAATTCTCGATGCGGCTATGGTATTTTTTACTAAATTGGGTATTCCGTTGATGCTATTGTATTTAGCATCTCTGGTAGTACGAGGTGATAATGCGGAAAAACGTTTACGCAATAGAACCACTGTTATGGTGGCGTTGTGTGCCGCCGTTTTGGCTTTGGCAATTAATGGTATACTAGCACAGCTATTCTTTAGAGATCGGCCATTTATTGATCATGCTGTCAATCTTTTGGTATATCATGATGCAACGTCGTCGTGGCCGTCCAATCATGCCGCAATTTCGGCAGCCATGGCTATGTCGCTTTGTTTTAGGCGGCGTTGGGGTGCGCGCGTTTGTACTACCATCGCGGTATTGGTAGCATTGTCGCGGGTATATGTGGGAGTACATTACCCAATGGATATAATCAGTGGCTTTATTATTGGTATTGTCGCGTCGTTTATTATCATCAGTATCAGTGAAAAGCTAGAGCATTTGCTAATACGATTGCAATCACATTATGAAAAGCAAGGGAGTTAAGGAGTATGTCGGGGAAACGAGAAAAACGGACGGAAACATGGATACGGATAGGTTTCGCTGTAGCAGTTATTGTGTTGCTGATCGGGATTGAAGTTATCAAACCCGGATTTTATCGAGAAATGGCAGACTTGGCGGTTACCGGAGATGTGAAGCATATAGCGGCCGTATTGCAAAGTTATGGCCCGATGGCTATGGTCATCAGTTTTGTGTTAGACGTATTCATTAACGCGGTTGGCGTACTGCCGTCTATTTTTTTCTCTACCGCTAACGGACTGGTATTCGGGTTAGTTCCAGGCATTATTATCTCGTGGCTGGCAGAAACGGTCGGTGTCGTTATTAGTTTTGTCATCATGCGGTACTTTCTTCGTGAGTCGGCCTTGACATTAATACAGAAGAGTAAATTTCTTCTGAAAGTAGATGATTTTAGCGATAAAAACGGACTGATGGTCATGCTGTTCGCAAGAGCTATTCCGTATTTCCCCAGTGGCCTTATCACTGCATTGGGGGCGGTAAGTCGTATTAGCTTACGTGATTATATCATTGCCAATCTTATTGGTAAGTTTCCCTCCACTGCCTTGGAGGTAGTCGTCGGTCATGATGCGGTCATGTTTCATGAGCACATGAATCGTCTCGGTGTGGTTGCTGTGGTAGCAACTGCGGCTTACGGACTACTGTGGTATTTGTATCGTCGCTATCGCAAGGCGAGAGAAGAATAAAATATAGGTAAGTAGTTAAGAGAGTGTAACTTTGCGTGACACTCTCTTTTTGTGTATAATGGGATACATCTGTAGGGTCGCTTTAGAGCGACATGGTAGTAAACAGTAGGAGAGAGGTAGTAACATATGAAATTTAAATTACCGAAAAAATCAATGCACAAAGGTCCAAACTTTATCCGTGAAGTATTTGAACGCGGAGCGGGTATACCGGGATTTATCAGCTTCGGCATTGGAAATCCCGCATCGGAAGCAATTCCTGTTAAAGAAATTCAAAAGGCCTTTGATGAAATAGTTCATACAAATCCAATTGAAATTTTGCAATACGGTCCTATGCAGGGGGATGCTCATCTGGCAGAGCTTACGCGGCAGCGCTTAATTAATGTGCGACATATGCCGGCAGAAGGACAATCTATCTTAATTTCTATTGGTGCCGGGCAGGATTTGGGATTAGTGCCTCGCACTATATGTGAAGACGGCGACGAAGTGTATATGGATGCTTATACTTTTACCAGCGGCATTAACGCAGTGCGGAATTGCGGCGCAGTACCGGTAGGCATCGCTATGGATGAAAAGGGCATGATTCCGGAAGCGCTTGAAAAGGCGGCAAAGTCGGGAAAGGGTAAATACATTTATTTAATTCCTAACTTCCAAAATCCGACAGGTATTACCATGCCGTTAGAACGTCGTCGCGCTATTTATGACATCGCGCGGACGTATGATTTGTTGATTTATGAAGATGATCCGTATGGTGAAATCCGCTTTACTGATGAAGTTGTACCGACATTTAAATCGATGGATGAAGATAATCGCGTCATTTATGCCGGATCTTATTCCAAGACTGTATCCGCAGGTTTGCGGGTAGGCTTCTTATATGGACCGGAAGAAATTATCGGAGCCATTCAGATGGTAAAGAATAATTGCGATGGTCAAATGCCGCTGGTAACACAGCGGGTTGTGGCTCATCTATTAGATACGATAGACTATGATGAACAGATAAAAAAAGTAGCCCGAGTATATAAGGAAAAATGCGATTTAATGTTGGATACATTTAAAAAGTATGGCAGCAGTAAGGTGCGTTTTACAACGCCGACGGGAGGCATGTTCGTATGGATGACCATGCCGGATGGCGTAGATTGCGATGTTTTCTTTGAAACCTGTATGGAACATAAGGTAGGGATTGTGAAAGGTGCTGCTTTTGCTGCTGATGGAATTCCGGCAGGTCAATCCTTCCGATTAAGCTTTACCTTCCCATCGAAGGAGCAAATCGTGGAAGGCATGAAGATTGTAGGAGCGCTGACAAAAGAAGTATGTGGCGATTGAGCGAATTTGATTATATTTATAAATTTTGATTAACTGATAGTTAATGACAGCAGAATAAGAATAATCGGTAGTTTTCATAAGGTAGTTATACCAATATTGAAAATTATCGATTATTTTTTTAGTTTGCTTTTGATGGATATTGAAGATTTACAATGGGTATGATAGAATAACATGCGTGGGAGCATGTGCTCCGGATATAAAAATAGTTACATACTTGATGAAAGTAGGTGTTTATAATGGCTTGTGGTAGTTCGGGCGGATGCAGCGGTTGTTCTTCTGCATCGACATGCGGTAGTGCACAGCAACAGCCGCAGGATTTAACAGCAAAGTTGAATCCGTTAAGTAGTGTTAAACATGTAATCGGTGTCGTTAGTGGTAAAGGCGGCGTAGGTAAATCCTTAGTGACTAGTATGCTTGCTATTTCCATGGCGCGTAAAGGCTATAAAGTTGGTATTCTTGATGCGGATATTACCGGTCCGTCGATTCCTAAAGTATTCGGCGTAAAAGGTAAAGCACGTGTTGATGAAGCCGGCATGTATCCATTACCGTCCAAAGGCGGCATTGATATTATGTCAGTTAACCTATTATTGGAAAACGAAACAGATCCGGTGTTATGGCGTGGTCCTATCGTTGGTAATGTGGTTAAACAATTTTATACCGATGTGATTTGGCAGGATTTGGACTATTTGTTTGTAGATATGCCACCGGGAACCGGTGACGTAGCTATTACCGTATACCAGTCCTTGCAGTTAGATGGTATTGTGGTTGTTACTTCCCCGCAGGATTTGGTAGCCATGATTGTAGAAAAAGCCGTGAAGATGGCGGACCTTATGCAGGTTCCGATTATCGGTGTGGTGGAAAACTTCTCGTATTTCCATTGCCCAGACAATGGCAAAGATTACAAAATTTTCGGGGACAGCCATATCGATGAAGTGCTGAAACGGTATAATTTGTTGTTAATGGCACGACTTCCTATCAATCCGGATATTGCCGCATTATGTGATGCCGGCAAGCTTGAAGACATTGAAAAGACCGGCTTGGAAGATGTCGTATTGCCTCAATAATAGGTAAGTAGGTGTAGAGAGGGGAGACTCAGGGGGATACTAGGTAGGATATGTACCTGCCTGCGTCTTTGATGCAGGCAGGTTTTTTTAGTGGGTGGATAGTAACTCGTTATGTTTTCTAAGTAGAAAAGGGGCGCAGAACTATATGAAGAAGTATCTATCGTGGATTATTCCCATCGTAGTAGGTGTGGGCATTTGGTTTACACCGGTACCGGATGGATTAAAGCCACAAGCATGGCACTTGTTTGCTATATTTGCAGGTACTATTTTAGGATTTATTTTACAACCACTCCCGATTGGGGCATTATCGATTATCAGTATTGTAGTAGCCGGATTGACGAATACCTTGAAAATCAATGAAGGATTATCTGGATTCTCCAATGCTGCTATTTGGCTGATTGTAGCAGCCTTTCTATTTTCGCGTGGCTTTATCAAAACAGGTTTAGGGAAACGTATCGCCTATTCATTGATTAAAGCCGTCGGTAGTAGTTCCTTGAAATTGTCGTACGCATTGGTGTTAAGCGATTTGATTTTATCGCCGGCTACACCGTCTAATACAGCTCGTGCCGGTGGGGTAATTTTCCCGATAACAAAAAGCTTGGCATCTGCCTTTGGGTCGGAACCGGGTAGTACAGCTCGTAAAATTGGGGCATACTTGATTCAGGTTATTTATCAAGGTAATACGATTACCTCGGCTATGTTCATGACTTCCATGGCTGGTAATACGTTGGTTGCTTCTTTGATTGCTGAGTCCTTCGGCATGGAAATGACATGGGGCATGTGGGCTATGGCTGCTATTGTTCCCGGTATTGTTGCCTTAATCGTTATGCCGTTTATTCTTTACAAGGTATATCCGCCGGAATTGAAGGATACACGCGACATCCAGAAGATGATTGGTAAAGAATTAGCAGATCTGGGACCTATGTCCTACGGTGAAAAGGTTATGCTTGGCGTATTTATCTTGTCGTTGATTCTTTGGGCTACCGGACAATTCACACATATCAATGCTACGGTAGTTGCTTTGCTTGGCGTATCGATCCTGCTTGTTACTAAGGTATTGGAATGGAAAGACGTAACGGAAGAAAAAGGTGGCTGGGATACCTTAATTTGGATGGGCACCATGATGGCGTTAGCATCCTTCTTAACAAAGCTTGGTTTTATTCCTTGGTTTGCTAAAATTGTGGGAGCACAAGTAGCCGGAACCAGCTGGTTTGTAGCCTTCTTGATTTTGGTACTGGTATATACCTATTCGCATTATCTTTTTGCCAGTCTTACCGTTCATATTTCGGCCATGTATGTTGTATTCGTTGCTGTAGCAATCAGCGCCGGAGCACCGCCGTACTTGGCTATGTTGGCCTTGGCATTCTTCTCGAACTTGTGTATGTCCTTGACACATTATGCAGCCGGGCCGTCGCCGGTTTGCTTTAATGCCGGGTATGTACCGCAAAATACGTGGTGGCGCTTAGGCTTTATGGCATCGGTGATTAACCTTGTTATTTGGCTTGGTATCGGCTCTGTATGGTGGAAAGTATTGGGCTTGTGGTAATGGGTTTGATTACCCCCTCTATGGGCACATAAATAATCAGACGTAAAAGAGCTATCCTTCAATGGATTTTCCTCGGAGGATAGCTCTTTTTTGTTGTGATTCAATCACTATTAGTAGCGTGTCTCTCTTATTCGCTAATTATATAGAAGAGGGTGCTGTTTTGGTTGCAACTGTAGATGTGATATAATAAAGGCAATATAATACTAATTATAACGGAGGTGCGAGAATGACAACAGCAGAGCATCTGTTAACATTTATAAAGCAGAGCACATCACCCTATCATACGGTGAGCAGTGCCGCCAATATACTGGAAGAAAATGGATTTAAAGAATTGGCTTTGAATGAAGAATGGCATTTGTCTGAAGGTAGTTATTATGTGAAGGTATACGGAACGACACTGTTTGCTTTTCATATCGGTCGTCGGGTGCGTTCTTCCATGCGCATTGCCTCGGCTCATACCGATTTCCCGGCTATACGCGTAAAACCGAATCCTATCAGTAAGGAAAAAGAATATGGTAAGCTGAATGTCGAAACGTATGGAGGATTGATTTTAAATACATGGCTGGATCGACCTTTGTCAATGGCCGGTGCCGTTGTATGCCGTGGAGCATCACCATTCTCTCCGGTACAATATTTGATTGATATGAAAAGGCCGTTGTTTACAATTCCTAATTTGGCCATTCATATGAATCGAGCCATGAATGATGGCGTAGCGCTCAATCGTCAGAAAGATATGTTACCGTTGGCTATGATGTGCGGTGATGAAACACCGACGGAAAAACAATGGATGGAAGTCTTGGGAAATGAAATCGGCTGTGCGCCGGAAGATATTTTATCCTATGAATTAACATTGTATCCGGCAGAGGATGGATGTATTTTGGGTTTACAAAATGAGTTTATCAGTTCTCCACGCCTTGATAATCTGACATCTTGCGTGGCATGTTTGACAGGTATCACGGAAGCGGCTCAGGCAAAAGCCGAAGGATTGCGTGTGATTGCTCTCTTCGATAATGAAGAGGTAGGCAGCCGTACGAAACAAGGCGGTGCTTCCATGATATTACCGACTATAATCCATCGTATTTACGATGCCTTGGGATTATCGGCGGAGGCATGTCGTGCCGATATAAGCGGAGGATTTATGGTTTCTGCCGATGTAGCTCATGCATATCATCCCAATCACGGTGAAAAAAATGATATTACCAATGTACCGATTTTAAACGGTGGGGTAGTATTAAAAATTGCTGCCAGTCAATCCTATGCCGGTGATGCAATGGCGCTGGCTACGGTTCGTGATTTATGTGAAACAAACGACATACCATGGCAGCGTTATGTAAATCGTTCAGATATTCCCGGCGGCTCTACGGTAGGGTCCATTTCTTCAGCTATGTTGACGATGCGTACCATGGATGTGGGGGTTGCGTTATTGGCCATGCATTCTGCACGAGAAACTATGGGGATACAAGACCAGGCTGCATTAAATTCATTGATGAAGGCATTTTTACGATAGGTGATATACATGCTGGATACATATGTTGGATTTATTTCACATGGTCTGGAAACATGGCAAGGGCAGGGCTTGATTGTGTTACTGTTTTTTCTCGCCGGTTTTACTACCGCATTATTGCCGGAAACAGTAGCGACGATTTTACCGCGCTTGGCCGGACATGTGTATAAACGTATTTATTTCGCAGTGGGGATGGTTATTTCAGTTATCGGTATCGGAGTGGTGTCTTCTTGGATATTGGGACCTTCGATAATTGGCAAAGGCGCCTATTATTTATGGAGTGCATTACTGGTGGCGATGGCATTGCAGTGTTTTGAGTGGGTTGCTTTTATTCATCCGGCTCCGTTAGGAGGGCTTCGTACGGCACGACGGACGGAGAGAAAAAGTTCTACCGCACAACGCCTCTTATCTATTATGGTACAAGGTATCCGTGTGGGTGCGACGTGGCGGTATGACCGGTTGCCTATTTATATTTGGCTTATTGCCGGGATTGCTTTGGTGGGGTGGCGTCTGGCATCACTTATGACGATTGCCTTTATTTTAGGTGATATAATACCGATTTTCTGGCTGACCAATCGGATGGAACGATTGGCCGGTTTGGTGACTAAACCTGATTATCGAAGAGGGATTCGCCTCTTTAAACGGTTGATGGGGATTATTATGTTACTGGAAGCATTGTATTTTGTTGGTCATGTATAAGGCAAGTATGACAAATATATATGATTGACAGAAGATGATTAAAATAGATAGAAATCATATAAAAAATGGGGAATGTAAGCCGTATTGATAGTATACGGAATAGACATCCCCCTTTTTCTGTCTTGCTCTGCTGGAAAATACCGGTTTTTGACGTATATGCAGATAAATTAATGGACAATTGACTGCCAACGGTGTAGGATTAAAGGTAGGTTTGAGGCCATCTCCTAAGTGAGGATGGGGGAAGGCTGTTTCGTGAGGAGGAAAGACCATGAAAGAAATAAAATCTGTATTGGTAGCGAACCGCGGTGAAATTGCGATTCGCGTATTCCGTGCGTGTAATGAAATGGGCATTCGGACAGTAGCTATCTATTCGAAGGAAGATGCTCTTTCCTTACATCGAAATCAAGCGGATGAAGCGTATTTGGTAGGCCGTGGTAAGAAACCTGTTGATGCCTATTTGGATATCGAAGATATTATCCGCATTGCACACGAACATGATGTAGATGCTATTCATCCGGGTTACGGGTTCCTGTCTGAAAATGCAAAATTTGCCAGACGCTGTAAGGAAGAAGGCATTATTTTTATCGGACCGAATGTAGAACATTTGGAAATGTTTGGTGATAAAGTAAATGCTCGTATCCAGGCTAAGCTAGCTAATATTCCTATGATTCCTGGCAGTGATGGTCCGTTAAAAGATTTTGATGAATTAGAAGCATTCGCTAAAACGCATGGCTTCCCGCTGATGATTAAAGCAGTAAACGGCGGCGGTGGTCGCGGTATGCGTGCCGTGTCTCGGATGGAAGAACTACGGGATGCATACGATCGTGCTAAATCAGAAGCTAAGATGGCTTTTGGCGATGATGATGTATATGTTGAAAAGTTAATTGTAGAACCAAAACATATTGAAGTGCAGGTTATTGGGGATACGCATGGCAATGTAGTTCATCTCCATGAACGTGACTGTTCCGTACAGCGCCGTCACCAAAAGGTTGTCGAAATGGCACCGGCCTTTGCCGTACCCGTGGAAACACGTCAAAAAATATGTGATGCAGCAGTTCAGATTATGAAAAATGTGCATTATGTAGGGGCTGGTACTGTAGAATTTTTGGTAACCAACGATGGTAATTTTTATTTTATCGAAGTTAACCCGCGTATTCAGGTAGAACATACAATTACCGAAATGGTTACCGGTATCGATATCGTACATACGCAAATTCGTGTAGCCGAAGGATATTCCTTACACGATAAAGAAGTCGGTGTGCCGGAACAGAAGGATATTCGTTGTGATGGACAGGCAATCCAGTGCCGTATTACAACAGAAGATCCAAGTAATAACTTTATGCCTGACACCGGTAAGTTGTTAGCTTATCGCAGTAGCGGTGGCTTTGGTATTCGTCTTGACGGTGGTAATGCCTTTACGGGATCGGTTATTACACCGTATTATGATTCTTTGTTAGTGAAAGCGTCCTCTTGGGCTTTGACACCGAAGGAAGCTATTAACAAGATGCTTCGCTGTTTACGTGAGTTCCGTATTCGTGGTGTTAAAACGAACATTCACTTCTTGACAAATGTATTGGAAAGTCCTGAATTCCAGGCCGGTACTTGTAATGTAAACTTCATTGATGAACATCCGGAACTGTTTGTGTTCAAACAAGAACGTGACCGTGGTACGAAGATGTTACGCTATATTGCGGATGTTACTGTAAATGGGTATGCCGGTACGGGTAAACAGGAGTTACCTGATTTTGAACCGATTCAGTTACCGCCGACACTGGCTATCGAACCGCCGCGCGGAACCAAACAGCGCTTTGATGAATTGGGACCGGAAAAATTTGCGCAATGGTTAATGAAGGAAAAACAAGTCTACTTTACGGATACTACGTGGCGTGATGCTCATCAATCCTTATTTGCTACGCGTTTGCGCACAGCCGATATGGCTCGTGTTGCCGGTGAAGCAGCGCGCGGTGTACCGAATCTGTTTTCCTTGGAATGCTGGGGCGGCGCAACCTTTGATGTAGCTTATCGATTCCTTCATGAAGATCCGTGGGAACGACTTCACATGTTCCGCAAAGAAGTACCGAATGTACTTTTACAAATGTTGTTGCGCGGTGCTAATGCTGTTGGTTATACCAGCTATCCGGATAATGTAGTGCGCAAATTTATTCAGCTGGCCGCTAAAAACGGGGTAGATGTATTCCGCGTATTTGATAGCTTAAACAGTTTGGACAACATGCATGTTGCTATTGATGAAGTTCGTAGTCAGAATAAATTGGCTGAAGTATCTTTGTGTTATACCGGAGATATTTTAGATGCATCTCGTCCTAAATATAATTTGGCTTACTATGTAAATATGGCGAAGGAACTTGCCAATGCAGGGGCTAATATTATCGCTATCAAGGATATGGCAGGCTTGTTGAAACCACAGGCTGCGTATAACTTGGTATCCGCTTTGAAAGATGCTGTTGATTTGCCGATTCACTTACATACACATGAAGGGGCCGGCAATGCTATTTATACCTATGGTCGTGCTATTGATGCAGGCGTAGATGTAGTCGATGTAGCCTACTCGGCATTTGCTAATGGCACTAGCCAACCGAGTATGAATTCCTTGTATTATGGTTTAACAGGTCATGAACGCCAGCCGTCTATGGATGTGGACTACATGGAAAGCATGTCCCACTATTTTGCATCAATTCGTCCATACTATAAAGGGGTAGACCACACCTCTCCGTTTCCGAGCACAGAAGTGTATCAGCATGAAATGCCGGGCGGACAATTTTCAAATTTGCAGCAGCAGGCTAAGAGTGTAGGCCTTGGCGATCGGTGGCCGGAAATTAAGAAGGTATACCATCAGGTCAGCATGATGTTCGGCGATATTATCAAGGTAACTCCGTCTTCTAAGGTTGTTGGTGATATGACGTTGTATATGGTGCAAAATGGTTTGACCGAACAAGATATCTACGAGAAAGGTGAAACCTTGGACTTCCCGCAATCGGTAGTGGAATTCTTCGAAGGGCGTTTGGGTGTGCCGTATCAAGGATTCCCGGAAAAATTGCAAAAGATTGTATTGAAAGGGAAACAGCCGTTAACGCAGCGCCCGGGGGCAGCATTACAACCGGTAGACTTTGAGGATGTACGCAAGAAACTAGCTGATATGGGTGCCGGCACTACCGATGAAGATGTGATTGCTTATTGTTTATATCCGAAGGTATTCAGCGATTATGTAGAATTTACCAAGGATTACGGTGATATTTCCGTACTGGATACGCCGACATTCTTCTTCGGGATGCGTCGTGGTGAGGCGATTCACGTTGTCATTGAAAAAGGTAAGATGCTCATCATTAAATTGATTCACGTTAGCGAAGCCGATGAAGATGGCAAGCGTATAGTAAGCTTTGAATTTAACGGTCAGCCCCGTGATATCAAGATTCAGGATAAACACGTTAAGACCACCGGCGTAGTTCGTCATAAAGCAGATAAGACGCAGCCGGGCGAAATCGGTGCCACCTTGTCGGGATCCGTTGTTAAGATTTTGGTTAAAAACGGACAGGCTGTTGTAAAAGGAGAACCGCTTATCGTTACAGAAGCTATGAAGATGGAAACAACGATTACTTCTCCTATCGACGGTTTGGTTGGTGAAGTATATGTTCGTGAAGGCAGTCGTATCGAAAGTGGCGATTGTCTCATGAAGATTGAAGATAAAGGCAGTCAGCAGTAATTGGTACTATTACTTTATAGTACATATAGGTTGCCAGACTATGTAATTAATTGCTATATGCGAATGATAGACTGTTAATTTGTATTTAGCCGGAGCAGCTCTTCAGGGTAAGATATACCCTGAAGAGCTGTTTTTAGTTTTCTTACGGATTATAGAGGGACTACTTAATAAACGGAGCAATATGTTGTATAATAAATGGATGAATGTAGATACTGTATTTTATAATGCCCTGCAGTGGTGATGGCTACAAGCCGTAGTAGGAAGGAGTCAAGTATGCTTGAGTTGGCAAGAGAAGAATGCAATGGGTGTGGTGCCTGCTATAATGCCTGTCCGATGAATTGTATAACAATGGTCCCCGATGAACGAGGATTTTTATATCCTAACATCGATACGGCGGTGTGCATTTCTTGCGGTGCTTGCGAAGCAGCTTGCCCTCCGTTGACGCCGCTGATGACGTTAACATCCGAGTCTACAGTGTATTTGACCTGTTATGAGCATGAAGGATTTTTGGAGCCGGCAGCAGGTGGCGCTATCTTTGCTATGTTGGCGCGATATGTCATTGAGAAAGGAGGTACCGTATTCGGCGCTTCTTTTTCCCCGGATATGGAGTTGCGCCATCGCAGTGCTACCGAGTTAAATGATATTTTTAAATTGCAAGGGGTTAAGCTTTCGCAAAGTGATACAAAACATACTATGCGAGAGGCTAGAGCTCTCCTTAATGATGGTAAATGGGTGTTATATGCAGGGACGCCTTGTCAGATAGAGGGATTCTTAGCCTTTTTGGGACGTGAATACGAAACGCTGATTACCATTGATTTCGTATGTTCCGGCGTCAGTTCGCCACGCTTGTTAGCGTACTACTTGGAAGGACTGTACAAGGATTACGGTGAACCGGTTGTATCATTACGGGTTCGGGAAAAGTATAAAGGTTATAAAGAGCCGTATGTCAAAATATTCTGCAAGCCCAGTGTTAAGATTTTTGAATTAGCACAAAGAAATTCGTATGTACAATTATATGAGAAGGGCTATGGCTATCGGCCGTCTTGTCGGAGTTGTCAATTCCGTAAGCCGCATCATTTGTCTGACTTTACGATAAGTGATGCGTGGTCGGCGGTGGATGATAGTTTTGCCGCAGATAATCGAGGCTTGACTATCGTGCAACTTAATACGGAACAAGGCGATGCAGTTTGGAAAACGTGTCTGGATATTGTTGAAGATAATCGCCGATTATTACGTGCCGTGCCGTATGACCTGGAAAAAGAAAAAGTAGTAAATGCCGGATTTACCTCAGATAAACAAGTGGATGAGGATATGGAAGAAGCTTTGTTCAACGATTTAAAAACGAAACGGTTCCGCAAGGCGGTTAAGGCGTATATAGAAGAACCTAAGAAAAGCTTTTGGAGTCGTTTGCTAGGGCGTTAAGCAAGAGCGGGATGAAGTAATTAAAAACCGAATAGGTGATATAGGAGGATTTTTTGTGTTAACTTATGCAAAGAAGCAATGGCGACAGGGTCGCGAAATTTACGGATATCATAGCTGGAGAGAAAAACGACGGATTTTTCTACATACGTTACGTTCTTATAAAAACTACAGCCAGTTGCAGGCGTTAAAAGCATACTTTGATACCTACACGGCCTTTCCCGGTTTGCTGGAAGAACATGTGGGGATCTATGAAGTAATCAATCGTATCTTTTTATATAAAAACTCTACGGCAAAGGAACGTTTGCAGTGTATTATGGATCATTTTGATAGATTGCCTCAGTATTTTACGACAGAAGCCATTCGTCGGATGTACACTAACGACCAGTCGCAAGAAGTTGTGATTTGGAGTAATGAAGAGTTGGATTTACGCGCTACGTTATGGTTTCACACGGGACAACGCAAGGAAGGATTCCTAAGCTTATTCCTTTTTATGGGTGACCAAGGAATTTATCATATTAATTTCCGTCTCGGCTATGGCTATAAAAAGGAACCATGCATTTGGATTGGGACTATACAAGGTTGCCGTGAAGGATTGGCGAATGCCAAAAAATTAACCAAAAAGATGTTTGGGTATCGTCCGAAAAATTTCATGTTCTTTTTACTGCGGCAGCTGGCTACAAACATGGGAATACATTCGCTGTATGCCGTGTCGGACGAAGGCTTTTATACAAATACACATTTGATTCGAGGAAATCGATCTAAAAAAGTTCGCTTTGATCCGTTTTGGGAAGAGATGGGGGGAACGGTGTGTCCTGAGGATGCTCGTTTTTATCGGATTCCCTTGGAGGAAGAGCGTAAAACCTATGAAACGGCTAAGACACATAAGCGTAATATGTATCGCAAACGTTATGAAATGTTAGATACTTTTATTGAAGAAATTGCAGCCCGTAGCAAAGAATATTTGCGTAAATAGAGTAGGGCCGGCAATATGTTGAAAAAGAGGTGAAGTGCGACTATGAGATGTCCCTATTGTAAGCATGAAGACAGCCGTGTAACGGATTCACGGGCAACAGATGATGGCAAGAGTATTCGTCGTCGTCGACAGTGTATGAGTTGCGGCCGTCGTTTTACAACATATGAATATATCGATCGTCCGCCATTGGCTGTGATTAAACGTAGCGGTGGTACGGAAATGTTTGATGCTAATAAATTATTACGGGGCATTAGTCGCTCTTGTAATAAGCGTGGCATTGACAGTGAAGTATTGGAAGGAATTGTGAAGTCCGTGGAAGAATCGCTTCGCAGCGAGGGTAAAATGGAAGTACCTACTGAACGTATTGGAGAATTGGTGTTGGATCAGTTGCGCGATATCGATCAAGTAGCCTATGTGCGTTTCGCATCGGTATATCGTAAGTTTGATAATATTGACAGCTTCATGGATGAACTGGAGCAGCTGAAGAAACTTAGCAATAACAGACGCGGACGGCGTCAGCAAGGAGACAGTGATGATTGATTTACACTGTGATACGATTATGCAACTTATAAATCATCCCGGCATGGGAGATTTAATGAATAATTGCTGGAAAATAGATATAGAAAAATTAAAACGCGGTGGTTACTATCTGCAGGACTTTGCTCTATTTGTGGAATTGGATCACGAAGCGGATCCTTATGCTCGCTATGAGGCCATGCGTCAGGTATTTGCAAAGCAGATGGAATTATACAGTCCTTATATTCGTCATGTGAAAAGCTATGATGAGTATAAAGCGTGTCGTCGTGATGGTGTACTCGGCGCATTGTTATCTGTAGAAGAAGGTGGCGTGTTCGGCGGTAGCTTGGAAAAATTAAAGAAGGCCTATGACGATGGTGTTCGCCTAATTACTATTAGTTGGAATTTTCCTAATGGACTATCTTATCCTCATGGACCGGAATATGAGGGTAAAGGGCTTACCAAGACAGGAGTAGCTTTTGTAGAGTATATGGAAGAATTAGGGATTATGGTAGATTGTTCGCATCTAAATGATGCGGGGATGTTCCAGCTTGTGGATATGATGAAAAAACCGTTAATTGCTTCACATTCCAACGCACGCGCCTTGACGCCGCATACAAGAAATTTAACAGATGAACAGATTCGGAGTATAGCGGAAAAGGGTGGCGTTATCGGACTTAACTTTGCCCAGGCATTTTTGGGAGAGTCAAGGGTAAGTCAGATTCGAGATATGGTACGTCACACGATGCATATATATCAGGTAGGCGGCAGTGATGTGTTGGCACTGGGAACTGATTTCGATGGTATCAGACCGGACACGGAAATTGAAAATGCTGCGGATGTACCGCGATTGTTTACGTCTTTAGCCGAAGCGGGATTACCGGAAGAGGCAATAGAAAAAATGGCATGGCGGAATGCTGAACGGGTTATGAAGGAGTGGCTGGCATGAACGAAGCAATACAAGGATTAATCGCACAGCGATTTAGTGATCATCTGGATGTTTTTGGACAGACGATGGAACAGATGGAGGTCATCAGTGATATAGCCGAGCGATGTCGGGCTGCCTTAACAGCAGGACAAAAAATATTGTTTTGCGGCAATGGCGGTTCCGCTGCCGATGCACAGCACCTAGCGGCAGAGTTGATCGGTAGATTTCAGAAAGAACGACGCTCCTTAGCGGCGGTAGCATTGACGACAGATACATCTATCCTAACAGCAGTGGCTAATGATTACGGCTATGAAGAAGTATTCGCTCGGCAAGTAGAAGGTTTGGGGCGTTCCGGCGATGTGCTGATTGGTATTTCCACCTCCGGCAACAGTAAAAATGTAGTAAAGGCTGTGGAAAAGGCCCGTGATATAGGTATGCATACAATTGCTTTCACCGGTGAAGGCGGTGGGAAATTATCGTCTTTGTGTGATATCACGTTAGCAGTGCCGTCTAAAGTTACGGCACGGATTCAGGAAATGCATATTTTGGTAGGCCATATTATATGCGAATTGGTGGAAGAGGATTATGGTAACGCAGACGATAAATGATTTTTTAACAACAAAGCTGCCGGAGCTTTCTATTGCCGTTATTGGCGATATCATGGTTGACAGATATGTGTTTGGCGATGTGGGGCGTATTTCGCCGGAAGCACCGGTACCGGTAAATCGAGTGACGGATATTCGTGAAGTACTGGGTGGCGCGGCTAATGTAGCATCCAATTTGGCAAATTTGGACTGCCATGTATTTTTGGCAGGATTAGCCGGTAATGATGAACATAGTCCCTTATTACAGCGTCTTTTGAAAGAGAATGGTATTGATGATAGCGGTGTTCTTTACGAAGATAGTCGCCATACAACGACTAAAATGCGTATCTTAGGCGCACGGCAGCAAATGTTGCGCCTGGATTTTGAAGAACCGCGTGATATAGCTAAGGGAGAAGCGAAACACATTATTACTTGGCTTGAGGAAAAAGCGAAGACGGGATTGGATGGTATTGTTATTTCCGACTATGGCAAAGGTGTATGTACCCCGCAAATGTTAGAAACAATCCTCTCCATCGCCAGAGAATATAATATTACTACTATCGTTGATCCTAAGGGAAATGATTGGACAAAATATAACGGAGCTACCTTTATTACTCCGAATGTAAAAGAGTTGTCGGAACGTGTAGGCTATGCAGTGGCCAATACAGATGAAGCTATCGTCAAGGCAGCTAAAAATGTATTGACCACGGTACAGCTTGATTATGTCGTGGCAACACGTTCTGCCAAAGGGATTACCGTTGTTGGGCGGACGGGTAAAATTTGGCATAGTCAGGCAACGCAGCAAGAAGTATTTGATGTAAGCGGTGCCGGTGATACGGTTGTGGCTATGATTATTACAGCAATTGCCGCAGGTCTTACTATGCGTGCTGCTTTACACGTAGCAAACGGTGCTGCCGGCATTGTTGTATCGAAGGTAGGCACCTATCCAATTCATCGTCGGGAACTGTTGGAGTTATGGCGCAACGTGCGTCAGCGGCGTCGACGTGCCGTTGATTTTTACGATCGGCACTCGATGGCACAACAGATTAGACAATGGCAAAATGATGGTGATACGGTAGTTTTTACTAATGGTTGTTTTGACATTCTTCACTGCGGACATATTTCGTATTTGGAAGCGGCTGCAAAGTTGGGAGATCATCTGGTGGTGGCACTTAATTCCGATGCATCTGTAAAACGTTTGAAAGGTGAAGCACGACCTATCAATAATGAAACCGATCGCGCAACTATGATGCAGGCGTTGGGATTTGTGTCCGGCGTGGTATTCTTTGATGAAGATACACCGGCGGAGCTCCTTAGTGAATTAAGACCTAACATTTTAGTTAAAGGCGGTGACTATACGCCGGAGAATGTTATCGGCGGTGAATACGTAGATCGCGTAGAAATTTTACCATTTAAGGACGGATATTCTACGACGGGCATTATTGAGCGTATTAAAGCTTTGGTGAAGGAGGGAAAACTATGATACTAGTAACAGGCGGGGCCGGATTTATTGGCAGCAATATAGTAAAAGAATTAAATAATCGCGGCCGTAATGATATTTTGATTGTTGATGATTTAACAGACGGACGAAAAATCAGAAATTTGCAGATGTTGGATTTCTATGATTATGTGGATTGTCTTGATTTTGATGAAGCAGTTGCCAATGGGACGCTAGATGTAGGCCCGCTAGAAGTTATTTTTCATCAAGGGGCCTGTGCGGATACAATGAATTACGACGGCCGCTATATGATGAAGAATAATTTTGAAGGAACGAAAAATTTGTTCCATTTTGCCCAAGAGCATCGAATTCCGTTTATTTACGCATCATCTGCATCTACTTACGGTCATGGAAATAAAGGCTTTCGCGAGGAAGCTGCCTGTGAAGAAGCATTGAATCCTTATGCGTATTCTAAATTATTTTTCGACCGTTACGTTCGCCGATGTAAGGATTCCTTACAATCACAGGTGGTAGGGTTGCGGTATTTTAATGTATTCGGACCTAATGAAAATCACAAAGATAAGATGGCGTCATTAGTACGTCAAATGTTTTATAAATTGCAAGAAACCGGTGAAATAACTCTGTTTGAAGGCACGGATGGTTATGGTGACGGTGAACAGGTACGTGATTTTATTTATGTAAAGGACGTAGTTAATGTCAATTTATTTTTCTGGGAACATCCGGAATTGAGCGGAATTTACAACTGCGGAACTGGTGAAGCAAAAAGCTTCAATCGATTCATGAAGGCGGTAATAGCCTATGCGGGCAAGGGTACTATTCGCTATATTCCGTTCCCGGAAGTATTAAAGGGAAAATATCAAAGCTTTACAGAAGCAGATACGACCAAATTATTGGCAGCCGGATATGATAAAGGCTTTACGCCACTGGAAGAAGCGGTAGCCGAATATTGCGAGTTATTGGATCATAATGAAGGATACCTGCGTTAGCGAACTGGTGTATAAACATTAGTGTAGTATGTGGGATGAAAGAGGGAGGACAGTCGTGAGAAAAACACTTTTTCTCGATCGTGACGGAGTTATTAATGTAGATGTCCACTATTTACATCGCATTGAGGACATGAAATTTATGCAGGGCGCAATAAAGGCTCTGAAGGTAGCGGTAGAGGCCGGTTATCAATTAATTGTTATTACCAATCAAAGTGGTGTGGCGCGAGGGTATTATACGGAAGACGATGTACAAACTTTGCACCGGTATATGGGGGAACAACTGGCTGCTGCGGGAGCACCAATCACAGCATTCTATTATTGTCCACATCATGAAAAAGGAGTAGTACCGGCGTATACAAAATCTTGTGAATGCCGTAAGCCGCTCCCCGGTTTAGTGTTACAGGCGGTGCGTGAGCATCAGGTGGATGTGGCGCACAGCTTTATGATTGGTGATAAACCTAGCGACGTTGCTACTGCTGAGGCGGCCGGTATGGACGGATACTTGTTTGAAGGTATCGATTTAGCGGATTTCTTGCTCCCCATTTTAGCGAAAAGAGGATACGATGAAAGCGTATAAACGAATTTTAATTATAAAAATGAGTTCTCTCGGTGATGTTATTCACGCATTACCCACATTGTATGCTATTCGCAAAAATTGGCCGGACGCTCATATTACGTGGGCAGTGCATGAACAATTCAGTCAAGTCTTGCCTGGCAAACCATGGATAGATGAAATTATATACATTGATAAAAAGAAACTCACATCCTTGCCGTATCTGTGGCAGTTGCGAAAAGAGTTACACCGTCATGAGTTTGACATGTGTTTGGATTTACAATGTTTAGCAAAAAGCGCTTTGGTTGCTTGGTTGTCGGGAGCGAAGGAGCATTATGGCTATTGGGAATTGCGCGAAGGTAGCGGTTTGATTAATAGAGCATTGGTAGGGCCTCATAAAATGGGGCATGTGATTGAGCGTTATCTGGATACTGTACGCGCCTTAGGCGGTACGGTAGATAGGGTAGAATTTCCATTGCGCCGAGATCCCAAAGAAGCTGATGCAGTAAATACAATGTTGCAGATGCACGGTATGCCGAAAGGCATGCCTTACATCGTCGTAGCTCCGGGGGCACGCTGGGCGGTTAAGGAGTGGCCTTCTGGGAATTATGGTTTTTTGTGTAAGCGATGGGCAGAAAAAGGAATGTATACGGTGCTCGTAGGTTCCTCGGCAGAAAAAGCAAAGGCAATGTCTATTAGGGATATCGCGGGTACAACGTATTGTATTGATATGACGGGGAAAACTACATTGCAGGGACTAATAGAACTTATAGCCGGAGCCTCTATGTATGTGAGTGCCGACACGGGACCGTTACATATAGCCAATGCGCTGAAAGTTCCGTTGATTGCTCTGTTTGGTCCCACTTCGCCGCAGAGGACGGGGCCGTACGGCGGTGCACATGTGCATTGTCTTATTTCTCCTACCAGCAAAGCAACCCCGGAACATCCCTTGGTAGATGATCCGGAGTGTATGAAGCAAATTACGGTAGATGACGTGTGGTCGCTCTATGAGGAGGTGTCAAACCATGGAATTAAACCATAAACGCATTGTCGTTACATTTTTGATGCATTTAGGCGATGTAATTTTGACGACCCCCTTCATGTATGTGTTACGACAGGCTGCCCCGGATAGTCATATTACGTATGTAATGGATGAGAAACTTAAAGATGTTATGCTGTATAACCCGTACATCGATGAAATTATAACGGTTGATAAAAAGGGAAAGGATAACAGTATAGGGGCGTTGTATCATATTGCACGAAATATTCATTGCAAGGTGCAGCCGGATGTGGTGATTAATTTACATCCTAACGAGCGAACGTCCTTTTTGGCATGGGCTATCGGTGCTAAGAAAACCGTGGGGATGAGTCACTTTTTATTTCGTCCGTGGATGACAACGTATACACGATTAGATAGACGTACGCGTCATGCGGCTGATATGTATATCAATGTGTTGGAGCAGCTCAAGGTACCCATTGTGCCGAATAAGGGATTGCAGATTTTTAGTTGTCCGCAGTGGCAGTCTACGGTAGATGATTTATATGAGGCCCAAGGAGTATCGGCATCCGATACGCTGGTTGGTTTTAATGTAGGAAGCGCAGTACCGGAAAAACGTTGGCCTAAGGAGCGTTTTGCAGCCATTGCCGATACATTGGCTGATGAAGGCTATGTACCGGTATTCTTCGGGGGACCTATGGACGAAGAAATGGTGTCGGAGGTAGTTGCCGGTATGTCGCATACACCGATTGTCATGACAGGTCGCTTGGGATTAGGGGAATTAGCGGAAGCGATTAAGCGTTGCCGTTTGTTCATCACCAATGATTCGGGTCCTATGCATGTAGCTGTCAGCCAACAAGTGCCGGTAGTTGCTCTGTATGGTCCGTCAAATCCTAAATTTTACGGACCGTATACAACGAAGTGTATTGTTCTTGAATCAATGACAGACTATGAAATCGGCAAAAGTATGAAGCAGATTATACGCGAAGGAAAGTACAAAGGTCTTGGCGTTATATCTGAGGAGACTGTTTTGGAGGCAGCTCATACTTTATTGCAGAAACAGGAATAGTAGGTAGATATGGAGTATGTAATATTTGATTTAGAGTGGAATCAGCCGTATGATAATGATATAAGTTTCATCAAGCGTACAGGTATGCCTTTGGCCGGTGAAATTATTCAAATCGGAGCAATTAAGCTGGATGCAAAATTTCATCACATAGATAGCTTTAACTGTATTGTGAAACCAAAATATTTGAAGCGAATGCATTGTCATGTACAGCGATTAACTCATATCACAAATGAAGATTTGGCGTTGGGGACCGACTTTGTCACAGCATTTCGACGATTCGATGCATGGTGTGGTGATGATGTGGTGCTACTGACTTGGGGCGTAGATGATATTACGATGTTACGCGATAATTTGCGATTACATAAATTGCCGGGACAGTTGCGATTGCCATGGTATGATGCTCAACTGTTATATGCACACTTCATGCATGGTAATCAAGAGCAGGTGTCGTTGAAGCGGGCCATGGAAGAATTATCTATTTCTTCCGATGATTTAACGGCTCATGATGCATTGCACGATTCTATTTTTACCGGTCGTGTTTGTCAGCAAATACCATTGGCGGAGGGAATGGCGATTTACGATGAATTGACGCGTGAATCTACACATTCCGTGTACTTTCCCGATCCGTTGGCCTTCTTTATTTATGAAAACTTCGAAGATAAAGAAGAAGGGTTTCGATTACCGAAGGTACATCGCGTGTATTGTCCACGCTGCCAGGAACCACTTCAGCTGCGACGTGTGGAGCGCATCGCCAGAGATAAGCAAATGACAATCGGTCACTGCAAAAAGCACGGTGATTTTGCCGTATTGTGGCGTGTTAGCAAATATATGGCACGACATAGATTACCGCGGTTTTATATTACAAAGACGATAACGGAAGCTCCGCCTTTTATGACGGCGCTATACGAAAAGAAAGCACATATAAACAAAGTAAAGTGGGAACGCTATTTGGCGCGTAAAGCACAAATGGAGTCTCAAGGAAAGGAAGGATAGTATGGAACGTAAATATGCATGGCATGAATATAACGAACAGGATATGAAGGCGCTTAACGCATTATGCGATGAATATATGGCCTTTCTTGATGCAGGCAAAACGGAACGGGAATGTGTACAGCAGTCCGTAGCATTGGCAGAAGCCAAAGGATATCGTAATTTAAAAGAGGTATTGGCAAAGGGAGACGCCATTAAAGCAGGTGATAAACTGTATGCGGTGCAGATGAAAAAAGCAGTAGCTCTTTTTAATATCGGAACGGAGCCGATTGAAGACGGTATGAATATTTTAGGGGCTCACATTGATTCACCTCGCCTTGATGTAAAACAAAATCCTTTTTACGAAGATAGCAATTTAGCTTTTTTTGATACCCATTACTACGGTGGCATAAAAAAATATCATTGGGTAGCCATGCCCTTAGCCTTACATGGGGTGGTTGTCAAGAAAGATGGTACGGTAATTCCCATTTCCATTGGGGAAAAAGAAACAGATCCGGTGTTCTGCGTAACGGATTTGTTACCACATTTAGGTCAGGAGCAAATGGAAAAGAAAGCGGCCAAGGTGATTGAAGGAGAAGCATTGGATTTGCTTATTGGCAGTCGTCCGGTAAAGGGAGAGTTGAAAGAAGGCGTAACCAAGTTCTTGCAGGATGTATTCACTAACGAATATGGTTTCGAAGAGGAAGATTTGTTGTCAGCAGAATTGGAAATTGTACCGGCCGGTAAAGCTCGGGAAATGGGTTTCGATCGTAGTATGATTATCGCCTATGGTCAAGACGATCGCGTATGTGCATACACTTCTTTAGCGGCTATGCTGGAAGTTGATACGGTAGCGCGTACTAGTTGCACCTTGTTGGTGGATAAAGAAGAGATCGGTTCTGTTGGGGCGACAGGAATGCAGTCACGATTCTTTGAAAATATTGTGGCTGAATTATTGGAAGGCATGGGTATAACCTCGCCGTTGGCCGTACGCCGTACATTGGAAAACAGTCGGATGCTTTCTTCCGATGTAAGTGCCGGTTATGATCCGTTGTATGCATCGGCCTTTGAAAAGAAAAATGCGGCATTCCTCGGTAAAGGGGTTGTTTTTAATAAGTTCACCGGAGCGCGCGGTAAATCCGGTTCTAATGATGCCAATGCAGAATATATGAGTTTGGTGCGTCGCATTATGGATGATAATAAAGTTACTTTCCAGACAGCCGAATTAGGCCGTGTTGATCTTGGCGGTGGCGGCACTATTGCGTACATCATGGCATTATACGGAATGAATGTTATCGATTGCGGCGTAGCTGTATTGAGTATGCATGCGCCGTGGGAAGTAACAAGTAAAGCCGACATTTATGAAGCTAAAAAATGCTATGTAGCCTTTTTACAAGCAGCCGGAAAGGAGTCGGTATTAAATGACCTCTGCAAATAATTTTGCCGGTGCGCCGTTAGCGGTAAACCCTGACAGTCATGGCGGACGGAAGCATAAGACAGTACATATTGACATATTTGATATTCCGGCGGATGAAGCGGAACAATTTTTAAAGGATCGCGATTTTTGTATTCGCGAGGCTACAAAAGTAATGGAACCGTATTGCGAACGCGTCGCCGTTGATTGTTTAGACCCTGATGAAGGACAGGCCGTCGTAGGCTATTACCATACAGGTGAGGTTTTGATGAGTGTTGTTTTGGATCCTTTCGAAATTCCCGTTATGAAGGTAGCCTATGAAAGAGGTAAATTGAAAGAATATATCTTGGCTGCCAATGGGCTGACGGAAGATATGATGGTGGAATTGTCTAAGAAGGAATCATAGTTCTTAGCGCACAAGAAAAGGAGAGATTGTATGCTGTTTATCGAGTATCCTAAGTGCACTACTTGCCGTAAAGCAAAAAAGTATTTAGTGGATAAAGGAATCAACTTTACGGCGCGAGATATAAAGGAAGATAATCCGACTAAGGCGGAAATACGGGAATGGCAACCTAAAAGTGGTAAGGAGTTAAAAGCGTTCTTTAATACATCCGGGCAGATATATCGCAGTGAACAGCTGAAAGATAGATTGCCGTCTATGAGTGAAGAAGAAAAAATTTCTTTATTGGCAGCTAATGGTATGTTGGTGAAGCGTCCGATATTGGTGTTGCCAGATACTGTGCTGGTTGGGTTTAAAGAGGCCGAATGGGAAGCGGCGTTAGTTAGAAACGGACTATTGAAATAGTTGGAGAAACACGCTATAATAAACTCAATCTATCCGTGATGGGCGGATATTTGTAGCATAGTAGAAGGGAGTAGTTTCGCATGTGGAAGAAACGAATTGTAGGTGCCATAGCAACACTTATGGCAGTAGGACTCATTGCAGGATGTGGCGGGAGCCAGGGAACGACGAGCGGAGATAAACAGTATAAGGTCGGTGTGGTGCAGTTGGTAGAACATCCGGCACTGGATGCGGCCAACAAAGGGTTCGTTGATGGTTTGAAATCAAAAGGCTTCGATAAGAATGTGGTATTGGATCAGCAAAATGCACAGGCCGATCAGTCTAATTTGAATAGTATTGCACAGCGATTTGTATCGGATAAGAAGGACTTAGTATTGGCTATTGCCACGCCGGCAGCACAGGCGATGGCTAATGCTACAAAGGATATTCATATATTGGGTACGGCGATTACCGATTATAAAACGGCAAAGCTGGTTCAATCCGATGAAAAACCGGGTACGAATGTAAGTGGTACTACGGATATGAATCCGATTGAACAACAGGTAGACCTGATTATTAAATTGGTGCCTAATTTAAAAACACTGGGTACTATTTATACAGCTAGCGAAGTGAATTCGCAATTGCAGGTAGAAAAGATGAAGGCCTATGCGGCTACGAAGGGTATTACTGTGGTAGAAGCTACGGTGTCTAATGTAAACGATATTCAGCAGGCAGCACAAAATCTTGCATCGCAGGGTGTACAGGCCATTTACATACCAACGGACAATGTGGTAGCCTCGGCATTTGCCAATGTAGTTAAAATCACTGATGCAGCAAAAATCCCTGTATTCCCGGCAGAAGAAAACATGGTTAAGGCCGGTGGGGTAGCTATTTATTCGGTAGATTATTATAAACTGGGCTTCCAGACCGGTGTGATGGCAGCTAAACTGTTATCCGGGGAAGCAAAGATTTCGGATATGCCAATCGAACGTCAGAAAGAAATGAAGCTAGTTATTAACAAGGAAGAAGCGGCAAAGCTGGGTATTGCCATTCCGGCTGATTTGGCGCAGGAAGTAAAGTAGGTTTGTAACAAGCAGGAAAAGGGCATCTGATGCCCTTTTCTTTTTTAACCGGGAGGAAATTATGACAGATTTAATTATTGCCACATTGGGGCAGGGATTGTTGTGGTCCCTCTTAGCCATTGGTGTATTTATAACATTCCGCGTACTTGATATTGCTGATTTGACGGTAGAAGGAAGTTTTCCTTTAGGAGCAGCCATTTCGGCTACGCTTATCGTTGAAGGCGTAGATCCCGTGGTATCAATTTTAGCCGCTGCCATCGGGGGAATGATTGCCGGTGCTGTTACGGGATGGATTCATACAAAATTAAAGATTCCCGCATTGTTGGCAGGGATTTTAACGATGATTGCCCTATATTCTATTAACTTACGTGTTATGGGTAAAGCCAATGTGTCCTTATTGCGAATGGACACCATTTATACGTTCTTTGAAAAGCTGAGCTTCATGCACACATGGGCATTGGCATTGGTAGGTTTATTAGTAGCTGTTGTTACTTGCGTTGTATTATTCTGGTTCTTCGGTACGGAAATAGGAGCTTGTTTGCGAGCAACCGGCGTAAATCCTCAAATGATTCGCGCGCAGGGGGTTAATACTGATACCATGATTGTGTTAGGCCTTCTTCTTTCCAACGGTTTTGTCGCTGTTTCCGGCGCTTTAATTGCACAGGGGAATGGCTTTGCCGATGTCGGTATGGGGGTAGGTACCATCGTAATCGGCTTGGCATCGGTAATTATTGGTGAGGTTCTTTTTGGAACCCGTTCTTTCGTATCGAACCTGATTTCCGTTGTACTGGGTTCCATCGTGTATCGTATTGTTATTGCCGTAGTGTTGTATCTCGGTATGCCACCAAATGATTTGAAATTATTTACGGCTGTATTGGTAGCTATTGCCTTGTCGTTACCGACATTGAAGGCAAAATGGCAGAGTCGCTAAGGAGGGGTACCATGCTAGAACTTACGGGAATTGTGAAAACCTTTTTTAAAGGGACGGTAAATGAAAAAACAGCTCTCCGCGGTGTGGATTTGCGATTGGAAAGCGGTGATTTTACGACGGTTATCGGCGGTAACGGAGCAGGTAAGAGTACGTTGCTGAATTCCATTGCAGGTGTATTCCCTGTGGATGAAGGAAAAATTGTTATTAATGATACGGATGTAACAAAAATGCCGGAATATAAACGGGCTGCTTTTATAGGGCGTGTATTTCAGGATCCTATGCTGGGGACGGCAGGTAATATGCAAATAGAAGAAAATTTATTGCTAGCCTTACGCCGCGGTAAACGCATGGGATTGAAATGGGCCTTTGTACCTAAAGAACGAGAATTTTTCAAAGAACGATTATCTTTGCTCGGTTTGGGTCTGGAAGATCGACTGACAGCGCGTATGGGATTGCTTAGCGGTGGTCAGCGTCAATCGATTACGTTGTTAATGGCGACGATGATGCGTCCTGATTTATTGTTGTTGGACGAACACACGGCAGCACTGGATCCTAAAACAGCAGCTAATGTATTAACCTTAACGGAACAACTGGTTGAGGAACATAAGTTAACGACATTGATGATTACGCATAACATGCGCGATGCACTTCGTTACGGGAATCGCCTTATTATGATGGATAACGGAAAAATCATTTTTGATGTTCGTGATGAAGAAAAGAAAAAACTCACCGTCAAAGATTTATTGGAACGTTTCGAGGTAGCCGGCGAAGGGGGCCTAAGCGACCGTATGATGTTGGGATAACCTCTTTACAGCAATACGGATATAGTGTATACTGACATAGGTCACCGATGAGAGTGGCTAACGCAGGCGAAGTAACCGACTTCTCCGACGACTACTTCAGCTTTGCGAGGTTATGATAATTAAGGAGGATACAGAAATGTTAACTACTGAAGCAAAACAGGCAATCATTAAAGAATTTGCAGTTCATGAAGGCGACACCGGATCTCCGGAAGTACAGATTGCAATCTTGACTAATCGCATCACTTACTTGACGGAACACTTGAAAGAACACAAGAAAGACCATCATTCCCGTCGTGGTTTGTTGAAATTGGTTGGTCAGCGCCGTAACATGCTCGACTACCTTCGTCGCAAGGATATCGAACGTTACCGTGCAATCCTTGAAAAATTGAACCTTCGCAAATAATTTATTTGCTGATACGTATAGGAGTGGCTATGGCCACTCCTATTTTTGTAGATAAATAAATTGCCTTTTTCGGCTATTTCCTTTAGAATAGTAGGGAAATCTAAAAATGTTTATAGTTATAAGAAAGCGACACAGGTCTTTACGATTTGTTGGATGTCGCCAGAGGAGGAATCGGAATGGAACAATTCCAAATGGAATTAGCCGGTCGTACCCTAACGATTGAAACGGGGGAGTTGGCTAAGCAAGCAAGCGGTGCCGCATTGGTTCGCTATGGTGATGCGGTGGTATTAGTGACGGCTACAGGATCTAAAGAAGCCAAGGATATTGACTTTTTCCCGTTGACTGTTGACTACGAAGAAAAAATGTATGCCGTTGGCCGTATTCCGGGAGGCTTTGTAAAACGTGAAGGACGTCCGCCGGAAACAGCTATTTTACACAGTCGTTTGATTGACCGTCCGATTCGTCCTCTTTTTGATAAAGGATGCCGCAACGAGGTACATGTAGTGGCAACGGTATTATCTGTTGATCAGGACAACGCACCGGAAATTTGCGGTATGATTGGTGCTTCGGCAGCATTGGCTATTTCCGATATCCCGTGGGCAGGTCCGATTGCGGGTGTACGCATGGGGCGTGTAAACGGTGAGTTTGTTGTTAACCCAACGGTAGCACAATTGGAAGAAAGTGATCTCAATGTTGTTGTAGCCGGTACAAAGGATGCTATTCTGATGGTTGAAGGCGGTGCTCAGGAGGTACCGGAAGAAGTACTGCTGGAAGTTATCATGACTGCACACGAAGAAATCAAGCGTATCGTAGCATTCCAAGAAGACATGGTAGCTAAGGTAGGCAAGGAAAAGCGCGTGTTCCCTGTTCATGAAATTGATGAAGAAGTGTCAAAGGCTGTACATGAATATGCACATGATGCTTTGGATAAAGCGGTTCGCTGTGCAGATAAGCAGCAGCGTGACGCACAGCAGGAAGCTGTGTTCGCTGAGGTGTTGGCTCATTTCGAAGAAATTTATCCGGAACAGATGCAAGATGTGTCCATGACATTAGAAAAAATGGTGAAGGAAATTGTTCGCCATATGATTACCGTGGAAAAAATTCGTCCGGATGGTCGTAAGTTGGATGAAGTGCGTCCGATTTCTGTGCGTGTTGGCGTATTACCGCGCACGCATGGTTCCGGATTGTTTACGCGTGGGCAAACACAGGTATTGAATATCTGTACGTTAGCACCATTGTCTGAAAAACAGACAATAGATGGTATTGGTATAGAAACGGAAAAACGTTATATTCATCACTATAACTTCCCGTCATATTCGGTAGGCGAAACAAAATCATCTCGCGGACCGGGACGTCGTGAAATTGGTCATGGTGCTTTGGCAGAACGTGCGTTGGTGCCTGTTATTCCGTCGGAAGAAGAATTCCCGTATGCCCTCCGCTTGGTATCTGAAGTGTTGGAATCTAATGGATCCAGCTCTATGGCCAGTGTATGCGGCAGTACCTTATCCTTGATGGATGCAGGCGTACCGATTAAAGCCCCGGTAGCAGGGGTCGCTATGGGACTTGTAACCCAAGGTGAACATTACACCATTTTGACGGATATTCAGGGCATGGAAGACGCACTGGGCGATATGGACTTTAAAGTAGCCGGTACGACAAAAGGTGTTACGGCAATTCAGATGGATATCAAGATTTCCGGTTTGTCCCGTGAAATACTCAGTGAAGCATTACAGCAGGCTCACAAAGGACGTATGCATATTATGGGCAAGATGATGGAAGTCATTGATGCTCCTCGTGGTGAAATGTCTCAGTGGGCACCGCGTATTATCACGATTCATATCGATCCGGATAAGATTCGCGATGTAATCGGTCAAGGTGGTAAAGTAATTCGCGGAATCATTGAAGAAACTGGCACGAAGATTGATATCGAAGATGATGGTACTGTATACATTGCTTCCGTGGAAGCGGCCGGTGCTAACCGTGCTATCGAAATTATTACCAGCCTGACAAAGGAACCCGAAGTAGGCGAAGTGTACATGGGTAAAGTAACGCGTCTGATGAACTTTGGTGCTTTCGTAGAAATTTTACCGGGTAAAGAAGGATTGGTACATATTTCTAAGCTCGCTAAAGAACGTGTGGAAAAAGTGGAAGATGTAGTTAATGTAGGCGATGAAATTATGGTTAAGGTTATTGAAATCGACAAACAGGGTCGCATTAACTTGTCTCGCAAAGACTGCTTAAAATAAAAATCATGACAACCCGCTGTGGTTATATTGTGCGGAGTATATGGCGGTTGCCTTCACAGTGTTGATGGCAGCCGCATTGCTTGACAGTATATAACTAGTTAGGGTGGCGTAGTTATGAAATGAACCGATAAGGGAGTTATTTAGATGGATATACGTGGATTTGAGGTTGTGTCCGCTTATGAAGATGCAGGTATTAATTTGCCGCAACGCAAGACAGCGGAAAGTGCCGGCTATGATATTGAATGTGCAGAAGCGGTAGAGATTCAACCGGGTGAAATGAAGTTAATCCCAACGGGGTTAAAAGCGTTTATGAATTATGATGAATATTTAGCCATTCATATTCGTTCCAGTATGGCGATTAAACGCGGATTGATGTTAGTGAATAGCACAGGAATTATCGACAGCGACTATTATAATAATGAAGATAATGAAGGACATATTCTAATTGCTATTCGTAATATGGGACATGAAACCGTAACCTTAGCTAAGGGAGAACGTGTAGCGCAGGGAATATTCTCTAAATATTTAGTAGCCACAGATGATCAAGCGACGGGCATCCGGACAGGTGGGATAGGTAGTACGGGCAAGTAATATCTCGATTATTAAAGCCATGTCGGAGAAAGAAATTTGTTCTGACTCGGTAAATAATATATAGAAGGTTTTCGCTTTCTGTGATATAATCATCATAGAGTGTAGATGAAAAATTTTCGATATATTATCGATAGGAGGTTTTCTTGATGAATCAGAAAATTGCAAAAGCATTAAATGAACAAGTTATTTTTGAATTTAATTCCGCATACCTATATTTAGCGATGTCTTTAGCTATGGCCGATGCTCGTTTTAAAGGCTTTGCTGCATGGTTGCGATTCCAGTATCAGGAAGAGATGGATCATGCATTTAAGTTTGTGGACTATCTCGACAGCCGCAACGAGAGTGTAACCTTAGGTGATATCAAAGCGCATGCTGTTGATTTTACGGATCCTTTAAAGGTAGCCGAAGCAGTATACGCGCATGAACAGGTGATTACCGGTAAAATTAATGATCTCTATGCATTGGCTGTAGAAGAAAAAGATTATGCTACGGTAAATTTCCTCAACTGGTTTGTAACGGAACAGGTAGAGGAAGAAGCCAATGCACGTGATTTGGTAGATGAATTTACATTTGCCGGCGATAGTCGCGCAAGCCAGTTGTTTGTGGATGCTCGTTTAGGCGGTCGTACTAAATAATTCTTTGACTACTAATTACATAGGTTTGAAAGAGTTGTTACAGTTATTGCTGTGACAACTCTTTTTCTTTTTGAAATATTTCGTTTATAAGGGTCCCGATAAATAATATATAAACATTTCTAATTTTTATATTAATTTAACTGGACAAATATATTTTATTGGCGTATTATAATATGTATATAAATAATTATTATTATGTGTTTGAGTAATCAATGGATAGGGGGACAAAATATGATAATGGATACTCAAGCAAAAAGTACATGTCAGGATAGGAGGTAAAAAATGGGGACTATGATGTTATCACCGAAGGAGACAGTTGAAGCAGTAATTGATATCGGAGTAAAGAAAGGAAGGCATACCTTACATTACAGCCTAAGCATGGGGGTGTTGGCCGGTGCTATGATTGCTTTAGCTGCTGTGGGATCTAATGTAGGCACATTTAACTTATTGGGAGATGCCTCTTTGTTGGGCGTGGGAAAAGCATTACAAGGAGTGATGTTCGCCGGAGGGCTGGCCATGGTTGTAACAACAGGTACGGAATTATTTACGGGAAATGTACTCTTAACATTGGCTTGTTTAGAAAGAAGACTATCTTTTCGCCAATTGATTTCCAATTGGTGGAAGGTGTGGTTAGCCAATTTTATCGGTGCTTTACTTGTTGTTGTTGCCGTATATGGAAGCGGTCAATTTCATTTTGGTCAAAGTATGTTAGGTGCTATGACGGTAAAAGTAGCTCTAGGAAAAATAAATCTATCCTTTGTAGAAGCCTTCATACTGGGAGTGCTCTGTAATTGGCTGGTATGTTTGGCCGTATGGATTAGTTTTTCCGCAAAGAGTATAACGGGAAAAGTAGTAGGTATATTCTTTCCTATTTGGCTTTTTGTTGTCAGTGGGTATGAGCACTGCATTGCCAATATGTATTATGTGCCGGCAGGGATCATGGCATCACAGGATAGCAGTGTTATGCAAGCACTAGTTTCTATGGGAATCAGTGAGCAGGCTGTATCTTCATTAACATGGAAAGCATTTATTGTTAATAATTTACTTCCCGTAACATTGGGAAATATTTTAGGCGGCGCTGTGATGGTAGCCGGAATTTTTTGGTATGCGCATTGTTGCTCACGCGTACCGTTACGATTAACGGCTAAATCACATAATATATCAATTCAGCGATAACTTCGATATGACTGCAAAGAAGAGAAACACTTCTTTGCAGTTTTTTATAAAAAAGTTTAACTTTTTGACTTTTTGCCCTTGACAAAAGTCAAAAAGTCTAATATTATATAGCCAAGGTCAAAAGAACAAAAGAACAAAAGACCAAAAAGTAAAAAGAAGTGATGTATATGAGTCATCGATCAAGATGTCATCAGAGAATATAATGAGGTGATGATTATGGGAATCTTGGCAGATAGGATTGAACAATTCATTTTGGAGAAACTCTTGGAAGATCAAGAACAAGCGATTGTGTTGCGCCGTAATGAATTGGCCGATGAACTTGAATGCGCCCCATCACAAATCAGTTATGTATTGAGTACTCGTTTTTCTACTGATAGAGGTTTTACCGTAGAGTCCCGTCGAGGATTAGGCGGCTTTATCAGTATAACCCGTATTCCGGTTTCAGAAAATGTTGCCTCTCAGCAGGTGAAGAAAGAAGCCGTTCAAGATAAAAAGCCACTTACACTTGGTGCAGTAGATAATGCCTTATTTGATTTGATAAAGCATAAACTACTGACCAAGCGAGAGGCTGCGTTTCTTCACGAGGCGTTTGCGATTTTGATGGAAGAGTCCAATCAAGAGCAGCGGACAAAGCAGGTTCGTCGTTTATACGATGCGGTACTAAAATTAACGAGGGAGGCATAAGCTATGCTTTGTGATGAATGTAAGAAAAAAGAAGCTACTGTCCATATGACAAGCGTAATTAATAATAAGAAGACCGAAAGTCACTTATGTGCGGACTGTGCGGCTAAGCACGGCGGATCCGGTAGTCCCTTTGGTACTTTCGGATTTGGCGGAAGCATTTTTGATAATGATTTCTTCACTAACGATTTCTTTACCAATGCGGTATATCCTGATGGAATGTTGGGACGACGAGGCCAAACGTGCAGCGGTTGCGGTATGACTTTCGCCGATTTTAATCGCACAGGAAAGTTTGGATGTGACCGGTGTTATGAAACGTTTGCCGGAGAAATTGATCCGTTGGTAAAACGTTTACAAGGGTCATTGGACTATGAAGGTCGTGTACCGGGACGAGGTACGGGGGTATTTAAGACAAAACATCAGATTAAACGATTGCGTCAAGAATTGACAAAAGCAATTCAGGCAGAACATTTTGAAGAAGCAGCTAAGCTGCGCGATGAAATTAAAGTCTTGGAAGATTCATTGCAGCAAGGCGAAGCGTAAGGAGGGATTACGATGTTAGATCGAATTTTGGATGAGCCTCTCAGTAATTGGCTGAAACGGCCGGAACAAAGTGATACGAAAGAACACATCGTTATTTCCAGTCGTATTCGTTTGGCTCGTAACTTTAAAGATATAGTATTTACCAATCGTCAAGATAAAGAAGCACTGGCGAAGGTCGACACTATGATGCGAGGTATCTTGGGAGTATTAAAGAAGGCTGACGGTCATGAATATTCCAATATCAGCCTTGATAAGCTGTCGGATGCGGAACGGGAAATCCTAGTGGAAAAGCATTTGATTAGTCCGGCTATGGCACAGAAAGCACCATACAGAGCGTTGGTTGTATCCGATGATGCATCTGTAGCCGTTATGGTGAATGAAGAAGATCACATTCGTATACAAGCAATGGCACCGGGGCTTGACTTAAGCAGTGCTTATGCTCATGCGGTGCAGGTAGATGATGCAATTGAAAGTAAATACGATTACGCATTTAATGAACATTTCGGCTACTTAACAGCATGTCCTACCAATGTGGGGACGGGCATGAGAGCTTCGGTTATGATGCATCTGCCGGCACTGGTAATGACAGGACGTATTAACCGCGTAGTACGCAGCATTTTACAGTTAGGCTATTCTGTACGCGGACTATACGGTGAAGGTTCGGACGCATTGGGACATATTTATCAAGTATCCAATCAGTTAACAATGGGCATCAGCGAAGAGGATACCATTGCGCAGCTTGAAAAGGTTATTAACGGTTTGGTTGCTGAAGAACGTAAGGCGCGTCAGGCACTGCATGACGGTGACTGGGAAGCCTTTGAAGATAGAGTATGGCGTGCATATGGCACTTTGGAATATGCACGTCGCCTGTCCGGCGAAGAAGCATTGTCGCTGTTAAGCGATGTACAACTGGGCATGGACATGGAAATATTGCCGAAAAAAGGCGATACATTCTTTAACGAATTAATTGTGATAACAAGACCGAATTTCTTGGCGAAGTATACCGGTAAAGATGCGATGACAGCATCTGAACGAGATAGTTATCGCGCTAAAGTGATTCGTTCTTATATAGAAAAATGAGGTGATGGGATATGATGCAACGATTTACAGACGGAGCACAACGAGCATTAGCAATTGCTCAGGAAAAAGCAAAGGAGTTCGGCCATGATTATGTGGGTACAGAACACTTATTGCTTGGTTTATTAGAAGAAAAAAACAGCGTTGCCGCTAAGGCATTGCATAAATTAGGTTTACAGGATAAAGAGGCAGAAAAGGCTGTTCTTGATGCAGTCGGTCGCGGTTCTAATCATGGTGGTACATTATACATGACACCGCGTACGAAACGAGTTCTTGAATTGGCTGTGGATAGTGCTAACCGCATGCAACACAGCTATGTGGGTAGCGAACATATTTTGCTAGGCATTCTCAGTGATGGCGGCGGCGTGGCAGTAGCCGTTTTACAGGCATTCGGTATTCGTGCCGAAGATATTGTAAAGGAAATTCAGGCTATGGTAGGTCGTGAAGGTGGCAGTAGCTCCGAAAGCGCCGGCGCTAACAGCGATCTCGGCGAAATAGCCGACTATGCCGTTGATTTGAACGAAGCAGCTAAACAAGGAAAGATTGATCCGGTTATCGGTCGTGACAATGAAATTAATCGTGTTATTCAAATTTTGAGTCGTCGTACGAAAAACAATCCGGTACTTATCGGTGAACCGGGTGTAGGTAAAACGGCGATTGCCGAAGGATTGGCACAGCGTATCGTAAGTCAGAATGTGCCGGAAATCTTACGTAACAAACGTATTATTTCGCTAAGCTTGTCTTCTATGGTAGCCGGTGCCAAATATCGTGGTGAATTTGAAGAACGGCTGAAAAAAGTTATTGATGAAGTACAGTCTCATGATGATATGATTGTGTTCATTGACGAATTACATACATTGATTGGGGCCGGTGCTTCTGAAGGTGCTATGGATGCGGCGAATATTTTAAAACCGGCGTTGGCTCGCGGTAGCTTCCAAGTTATCGGTGCAACTACGCTGGATGAATATAAGAAACATATTGAAAAAGATGCAGCTTTGGAACGTCGTTTCCAACCGGTACAGGTAGGTGAACCGAGTGAAGAAGACGCACTGGAAATTTTGAAGGGGTTACGCGATCGGTATGAAGCATTTCATAAAGCAAAAATTACCGATGAAGCATTAAAGGCCGCCGTAGAATTGTCCAGTCGGTACATTTCCGATCGTTTCTTACCGGATAAGGCCATCGACGTTATGGATGAAGCAGCTTCTAAAGTGCGCATGCGCGTATTTACCGCTTCGCCGGATGTTAAGAAATTGGAAGCAGAGTTGGCTGATGTACGCAAAGAAAAAGAAGCAGCTATTACAGCACAAAACTTTGAAGAAGCTGCTAAACTGCGTGACCGTGAAAAAGCATTGACGGAAGATATCGAAGCTAAACAGGAAGCCCGTTCCAAAGAAGATGAAGAAAAATTAGTTGTTACGGAAGAAGATATTGCCGAAGTTGTATCTGATTGGAGCGGTGTTCCGGTAGCACGTATCGCCGAAGAAGAATCGCAGCGACTCCTTCGTTTGGAAGATGAATTGCATGAACGCGTAGTAGGTCAGAATGAAGCCGTAGTAGCCGTAGCTAAGGCAGTACGTCGTGCACGGGCTGGCTTAAAAGATCCGAAACGGCCTATTGGTTCGTTCCTCTTCTTAGGACCGACCGGGGTAGGGAAAACCGAATTGGCTCGTTCCTTGGCAGCTAGTCTGTTCGGTGACGAAAATGCTATGATTCGACTTGATATGTCGGAATACATGGAAAAGCATACTGTGTCTCGCTTGGTTGGGGCACCTCCCGGATATGTTGGTTATGATGAAGGCGGTCAGTTGACGGATGCGGTACGTCGTAAACCATATAGCGTAATTCTTTTTGACGAAGTTGAAAAGGCACATGCAGATTTCTTCAATATTTTGCTCCAGGTATTGGATGATGGCCGTCTGACGGATAACCAAGGTCGTACCGTTGATTTCAGAAATACGGTTATTATCATGACCAGTAACTTAGGTGCTAAATTCCTTAAAACGGATGATGCAGCTGTGATGGGATTCTTAGCCGGTAAGAATAAAGATGGCAAAGAAGCAAACGATAATTTTGAAGAAGCTAAGAAATCGACGATGGAAGCAGTAAAACGTCATTTCAGACCCGAATTCTTAAACCGTATTGACGAAATGATTGTATTCCACCCGTTAACCGGCGATGATTTAAGCAAGATTGTCACCATCCTGTTGCGCTCCGTAACAAAACGTTTACACGAACGCGGATTGGAATTGGAAATCAGCGATGATGCTATGAAGTTATTGGTAAAAGAAGGTTCCGACTTTGCCTTTGGTGCACGCCCGCTGAAACGTGCTATTCAAAGACTTATTGAGGATCCGATTTCTGACTTGATTTTGAAAGGAGAGGCTAAGGAAGGTAGTACCATCAAAGCAGAAGCTAAGGATGGCGAAATTGAATTGACGGTATAACTGCAAGGCACGTCCTCGCCGAAACAGATATCATCAACAAGAGAATTAATATTGCAACTTTAGCTAATACATGATACATTACAGATAGTAATGCAGGGATTAGCGATGGAAATCACGAATACTGTAACAGGTATTCGTGATTTTTTTATATAAGGAGGATGTATGGCGAAGGTAAAGACTACATTTTTTTGTAATAACTGTGGTGCCGAATCACCGCGGTGGTTAGGCAAGTGTCCTCAATGCGGGCAATGGAATACATTGGTTGAAGAGGTAGTACACGATAACAATAAAAAATCAACATCCGCTGCGTATCGACCGGTGGATAGCACCGCGACAAAGCCTTTGGCGTTGGATGATATACAAACGACGGGCGTGGCTCGTCTTGCAACGGGGTACGGCGAAATCGACCGTGTACTCGGCGGCGGTATTGTACCGGGATCCTTAGTACTGCTTGGTGGAGATCCTGGTATAGGCAAATCTACGCTACTCTTACAAGTTTCCGGACATATTGCAGAAAAAAGCGGTGTAGTCTTATATGCATCCGGCGAAGAATCGCAAACACAGTTAAAACTGCGGGCGGAACGACTTCACATTACCGGCAAACGCTTGCAGGTAATGGCGGATACACGCCTTGACGGTGTTTTAGCAGAAGCGGTTCGAAATAAACCGGTACTGCTTATTGTCGATTCCATTCAAACCATGTATACCGAAGATATTGAGTCGGCGCCGGGAAGTGTGGGCCAGGTAAGGGAATGTACGGCGCGATTATTACGATTTGCTAAAGAAACAGGTGTACCGGTAGTTATTATCGGTCACGTCACTAAGGAAGGAAATATTGCAGGGCCGCGTATGCTGGAACATATGGTAGATGTTGTACTTTATTTTGAAGGAGAACGGTCGTATCAATTTCGTATACTCCGGGCCATAAAAAATCGTTTCGGTTCCACCTCGGAGACGGGGTTGTTTGCCATGGAAGAAGAAGGTTTGGGAGAACTACTGAATCCGTCGGCCACATTGTTGGCGGAGCGTACCGAAGAGGAAAGTGGTTCGGCCATTATGGCATACCTGGAAGGTGTTCGCCCTATTCTGGTAGAAGTGCAAAGTCTAGTGGTGACCACAGCATTTGGTATGCCGCGCAGAACATCCATCGGTTATGATTTGAATCGTTTGATTGTGTTATTGGCGGTGTTGGAAAAACGATGTCGGTTAACGTTGGGAAATAAAGATGTTTATGTAAATGTTATCGGCGGACTCAAAGTAAACGAGCCTGCTTGTGATTTGGCAATGGCCGTAGCTATCGTTTCCAATTTAAAAAATCGAGCTGTGCCGGCAGATATGGTTATTCTCGGTGAAGTCGGCCTTACCGGAGCCGTGCGCAGTATTCCTCGTATTGAGCAACGTATACAGGAGGCGGCAAAGCTTGGTTTTAGACGTTTTATCGTTCCGGCCGGTAACAAACAACAGTTAAAAAAGTTGAACGGAGATGTAACGGTACATGGTGTAAGTACAGTCGAAGAAGCATTACAGGCTGTATTTGGGTAATAAAATCATGGAATACCTGAAATTGTTCATGTATAATTTATAATTTTGCTGTACAATATTATGTATATGGAAAGGAGGTGAAACGAAATATGTATAGGATTTTACGATATGTCATAGCCATCTTATTCGGAATCATGGGCTTCATGTTAATGGAGGCGTCCATGCCGATTTTATCGCCTATTATTGATGTGAAGTTTTTAAAAATGGGCTTTTTCGGTGTATCGCTGATGAAGATTTTAGCACTGATACTAGGCACCGGCCTAGGCGGTGTGGTAGGCTACTTGATTTCAGCCTTTGTACTCGACCAGGGGATTCGCATGTCTAAACATGTAGAGCGTGTGTTATCTCATGTGCCGAGTCAAGAATTAATGGCCGGCACAGCCGGATTACTTTTCGGACTCATAATAGCAAATTTAATCGGCTTGGCATTTTACAGAGTTCCTATCATAGGCTCCTATATTCCTATCGTGTTAAGTGCTGTTCTTGGTTACATCGGCATGCAACTGGCCTCGCGAAAGGGTCCGGAATTGTATACTTCTCTATTGCAGTATAAGAGCGCACCGAAGGCGAAGAAAAAAGAAAAAGGAGACACAAAAACTACGGCAATACAGGACGATCGTTTTTCCGGTGTATCGGAAGCGAAACTGCTGGACACATCGGTGATTATCGACGGTCGTATCGCCGAGCTGTGTGCTACCGGATTTTTAGAAGGTCCATTGGTAGTCCCTCTTTTTGTATTGGAAGAGTTGCAGCGTATTTCCGACTCGTCGGATACATTGAAACGTAATCGCGGCCGACGCGGTTTGGATATTCTGCAGGATATGCAGCAACGTGATCTCATTCCTATTATTGTTATTGACGATGATTATGATGATATTGCCGAAGTAGATTCTAAATTGATGCGGCTGGCTTTGGAACGACGTTGGAAGATTGTTACTAATGATTTCAATCTTAATAAGGTAGCGCGCTTACAAGGCATTGCCGTATTGAATTTAAATGATTTGGCCAATGCGTTAAAGCCGGCCATGATTCCGGGCGAATGGATTCGTGTGCAGGTTATCAAGGAAGGAAAAGAAAACGGTCAAGGCGTAGCCTATCTGGATGACGGAACTATGATTGTCATTGAAAACGGCGCCGAATATGTGGATACGTCTATTGATGTTATGGTTACTTCAATTTTACAAACCAGTGCGGGCCGTATGATTTTTACACGCGCTAAAGGGAGTAAGGAATGATTAGTTGTATTTTGTTGGTGGCCGGATGCGGTCGTCGCATGTGTATGAATAAGAATAAAATATTTCTTCGCATCGGAGGACTCTCCTTGGTGCAGTGGAATTTAAAACATCTGCGAGAGGTTACGAATCTGGCAGAGGTAGTTATTGTTACGGCTCCCGGCGAGCGTGCCTCCATTCAAGACGAAGTGGCGGCTATGGGAGAATTTCCCTGGCGCGTTGTGTATTGTGATGGTGGCAAGGAACGGCAAGACTCGGTAGAAAACGGACTGGCTATGGTCGGTGACGATTGCAATGTCGTACTGGTTCACGACGGTGCGCGTCCTATGGCTACGGCCGAACTGTTTGAAGCGGTAGCGGTAAGGGCTGCCGAAGTCGGAGCTGCTTTAGCGGCGGTGCCGGCCGTGGATACCATCAAACAGGTGGATACCGATGCTTCACAAAGTTTGGCTACGTTGCCGCGGGATGAATTATATATTGCGCAAACGCCGCAGGGCTTTCGCAAAGATGTAATGATAGCCTCAAGACGCTATGCGGTTACGCATAAGGTGCGAGGCACAGATGATGTTTCATTGGTAGAAGCCATGGGAGAGCCGGTGGCCATTGTTGCCGGTGATTACAAGAATATCAAGATTACAACGCCGTCGGACAGACAGGCAGCCATGTGTTATTTAGGAGGGAAACAGCCCATGATGCGCGTAGGCTATGGCTACGATATTCACCGATTCAAAGAAGGACGCCCTTGCATTTTAGGTGGTGTTACCATTGAGAGTCCCATAGGGCCGGACGGTCACTCCGATGCAGATGTACTGATTCATGCCTTGATGGATGCTCTGTTGGGAGCTGCGGGATTACGGGATATCGGCTATTATTTCCCGCCGGAAGACATGCAGTATAAAGGGATTTCCAGCATGGAGCTGTTGCGCCGTGTGAATTTATTGTTGAAAGAAGAAGGGTTAAAAGCCTATAATGTAGATGTTATGGTTATTGCTGAGGCACCGAAGTTAAAGCCACATATTGAGCAAATGAAAGAAAACATCGCTCGTGTGCTGGACATGGAGCCCGGCTATATAAGTGTAAAGGCTACTACCAACGAAATGCTTGGTGCCTTGGGCCGAAAAGAAGGTATTGCGGCACAGGCAGTAGTTACACTGTGTGAAAGAGAGGATTTGTGATTATGTCAAAAATGAAAGTTCGTTTCGCTCCGAGCCCGACGGGCCCGTTCCATATCGGTGGCGCACGCTCCGCTTTATTCAACTGGTTGTTGGCTCGCCGCGAAGGAGGTACATTCCTACTTCGCATTGAAGACACCGACTTAGTGCGCTCTACCCGCGAAAGTGAAGAAAATATTAAAGCCGCTTTAAAATGGTTAGGCATGGATTGGGACGAAGGTATTGACGTTGGCGGAGACAACGGTCCGTATCGCCAGACAGAACGACTCGATATTTATAAAGAAGTGACGGATCGTCTCATTGCAGAAGGCAAAGCATATTATTGCTATTGCACGGAAGAAGAATTGGAAGCAGAACGTCAAGCGCAGTTGGCACGTGGGGAAACACCGAAGTACAACGGTCATTGCCGTCATTTGACGGAAGAACAACGCGCTGCTTACGAAGCGGAAGGACGTAAGCCGACGGTACGACTTCGCGTACCTCTTAACGAAACCGTTGCGTTTGATGATATGGTTCGCGGTCATGTATCCTTTGAATCAAACGGTATCGGCGATTTTGTTATTGTTAAGTCCGACGGTATTCCGGTATATAACTATGCCGTTGTCATCGATGACCACACGATGGAAGTAACCCATGTTATTCGCGCGGAAGAACACTTATCTAATACGCCGCGACAGATTGTTATCTACAATGCCTTGGGCTGGGAGGTACCGACGTTCGGTCACATTTCGTTGATCATGGGCAAAGACGGTAAGAAGATGAGTAAACGTCATGGTGCTACATCGGTAGAACAATATAAAAACCTCGGTTACTTGCCGGAAGCAATCAATAACTTCTTGGCTCTTATGGGTTGGGCTCCGGAAGGCGAACAGGAACTCTTTACGACAGAAGAATTGATAAAGAACTTCTCCATGGATCGCGTTGCTAAAAACCCAGCTGTATTCGATATTGATAAGTTGAATTGGATTAACTTCAATTACATGAAGAAACTTACCGATGAAGAATTATATACATTGTGTTTGCCATCGTTACAGGAAGCAGGCTATGCATCGGCGCAGCCTGATGAAGAGGAAAAAGCACGTCTTACCATGTTGTGTGTATGCTTAAAGGATCATATCAGTTACGGTGCGCAAATTAAAGAAGAAGCGGCTATGTTCTTTACCGACAGCATCAGTATTGACGAAGAACACCGTGACGATATCAAGGCTGTGTTGGCGGAAGAATCCTGCCCGACTGTATTAGCTGCTTTCAGCGATAAATTAAAAGCGATGGACGAAGTGACTCCGGAACAGGTAAAAGCAGCCATTAAGGCCATCATGAAGGAAACCAAACTGAAGGGTAAATTCGTGTTTATGCCGATTCGTGTGGCCATCACCGGACAGATGCACGGACCGGACTTAAACTACATCGTGCCGTTACTCGGTCGCGATACCGTAGTGGCACGCTTGGCATCCGTAGATACATTGGCATAACACAGGTAGCGCCGTCAGGCGCATAAGGGAGGCAGTACAATGGAAACTATGTTGGAACGTTTTATTCGTTATACAAAAATTAATACGCGGTCAAATGAAGAAAGCACAACGGTGCCCTCTACCGAATCTCAGGTGGCCTTTGCCAAGATGTTGGCGGAGGATTTAGAACGCATCGGTATGCAAAACGTAATGATCAACCCGCGAAATGGTTTTGTAACGGCGGCATTGCCGGCGAATACGGATAAAAAGGTACCGGCTATAGGCTTTATTGCTCATATGGATACCGCAGATTACAATGCGGAAGGTATTTCTCCGCGCGTTATTGAATCCTATGACGGTAAGGACATCCTGCTAAATGAAAAGGAACAAATTTACAGTCGCGTAAAAGACTTCCCGAATTTAAAAAATTATGTAGGAAAAACACTGATTGTTACCAACGGTACAACCCTATTGGGCGGTGATGACAAGGCAGGCATCGTAGAAATCATGGAAGCCTTGCAATACTTAATGGCTCATCCAGACATCGAACATGGTCTTGTTATGTGTGCCTTCGGACCGGATGAAGAAATTGGCCGCGGGGCCAATTTGTTTGAACCGGATACCTTCCCTGTTGACTTTGCTTATACGGTGGATGGTTCTTGCTTAGGTGAACTGGAATACGAAACATTTAACGCTGCCGGAGCTACGGTTACCTTAAAGGGAATTTCCGTACATCCCGGCTCGGCAAAGAATACCATGATCAACTGCAATAAATTGGCGATGGAATTCGATCGCATGTTACCGCAGTGTGCCGTACCGGAATTAACCGAAGGCCATGAAGGCTTTATTATGTTGCAAAGCACTACTACGTCTATCGACAGCGGCGAAATGAGTTATATCATTCGCGATCACGACAGAGCAGCCTTTGAAGCTAAAAAACAATTATTCCTATTGGCAGGAAAAGTATTGAATGAACGGTACGGTACAGATGTAGTAACGATATCCATGAAAGATAGTTACTATAATATGTACGAAATTATTAAGGATCACATGGAATGCGTGGATGTTGCCAAGCGCGCCATGGAAGAAGCCGGCGTAAAACCGATTATTCAACCGATTCGCGGCGGTACCGACGGTTCGAAAATTTCCTTTATGGGAATACCGACGCCGAATATTTTTACCGGTGTAGAAAACTTGCACGGTCGTCATGAATTTGCTTGTCTTGATGATATGCAAAAAGCGGTTGCCACTATTGTTAATATCTGTGATACGAATAAATAGTTTACTCTGAAATACTTTGACTTTATACGGCGGTCGTGGTATAGTATTGTATATTGAAAATTTACAATGTAACGACTATGATTGAAAGAAGTACTTTTACACTAGCTTTACAGCGAGGACCGACCGGTGGAAGGGTTCAAGTATAGAAAAAAGGAATGCGTTCAGGAGTTGGTGGGTCGAATGATGCAGTAGACTAGCCCGGCGACGCCCGTTATGCGTATTGAGTGAGCGTGTACAGCGCTTAACAGAGTGGAACCGCGGGCCACCGTCTCTGTATGAGATGGTGGCCCTTTATATTTTTACGGAAGTGAGGCATCGGGGACGATGAGAGAAGTTAAAGTATTCAACACAATGACGAGGGAGAAAGAAGTATTTAAGCCTGTAAAAGAGGGGGAGGCTAAAATTTACGTCTGTGGCGTAACTCCCTACAATCACCCCCATATCGGTAATGCGCGCCCGTTTGTAACTTGGGATGTGATTCGCCGTTACTTAACGCATATCGGTTACAAAGTAACCTATGTGCAAAACTTTACGGATGTAGATGATAAAATTATTAACACCTCCAATGGCGAAGGCGTAAGCTGGGATACCATTGCTAATCGTTATATCGATTCGTATTTTGAAGTCATGGATGCCCTCAATGTACGTCATGCCGATATCTATCCGCGCGTGTCGGAACACATTGATGACATCATTGCCATGATTTCTCGTTTGGTGGAAAAAGGATACGCATACGAGTTGGACGGCGATGTGTATTACAGTGTAGAAAAATTCGAGCATTACGGTGAACTGTCCGGTCGTACGTTGGATGATATGGAAGCCGGTGCTCGCGTTGATGTAGACGATCGCAAGCATAACCCGATGGATTTTGCGTTGTGGAAAAGCGCTAAACCGGGGGAACCGTACTGGGAAAGTCCTTGGGGCAACGGTCGTCCGGGATGGCATATTGAATGCTCTGCCATGAGTAATAAATACTTGGGTGAGGAATTTGATTTCCACGGTGGCGGCAGTGACTTGATCTTCCCGCACCATGAAAATGAAATTGCCCAGTCAGAAGGGTGCAACGGTCATCATCCGTCCGTGCGCTACTGGTTGCACAATGGATTTATTACCATTAACCAAGAAAAAATGAGTAAATCCTTGAATAACTTCTTCTTGGTAAAAGATATCTTGGCAGAGTACAGTCCGGATGCATTGCGCTACTTCCTTTTGAGCACGCATTATCGCAGTCCTTTGGATTTCAGCGACGAACGCTTGGAAGAAGCCAATAAATCATTGGAACGCATGACGACGGCTATCGAAAACTTATTGTATTTGGAAGGCTGTGAAGACGGCCCGTGTGATGAAGAAGCAGCAGAATTATTAAAGAAGGCAAAAGCTTACGAAGAAGAATTTGAAGAAGCTATGTCCGATGATTTCAACACCGCATTAGCCGGAGCACCTATGTTCGGCTTGGCAAAAGAAATCAACATTTATTACCAGTCGGTACAGAACCAATCCGGCACGGTATGCCGCGAAACTATTGCGGAAGTAAAACGTATTTTCCGTATGATGACGGATATTCTCGGTATTTTGGAACAAGCATGGGAAGGTCCGAAGGCAGACGGAAAAGAATATGATGCGCTTATGCAGGTGATTCTGCGCGTACGTCAGCATTGCCGCGATAAAAAATTATGGGACGTAGCGGACGCAATTCGTGACGAATTGAATGAATTGGGTATTATTATCGAAGATTCTCCGCAGGGAGCACGGTGGAAGAAACGTGAAATTTAAACAATATCAGTTTTTACGAGACAGAGCTGTTGCTATATTGAAAGAACAAGAAACGCATGAGGGAACGCGCACCGTTGAGGCGGCAGAGGATTCCCTCATGCTTGCCTATATGGGGGATGCGCTGTATTCTCTATATGTACGTGAACGTGTGATTGCTACGGGCATTGCCAAAGTGCAGGTACTTCACACGATAGTGACGGAATTTATCTGTGCCAAATCACAGGCAAAGGCGTTACCGGTATTGGAAACCTTGTTTACGGAAGAAGAACATGAGGTGGCCAGACGGGCACGCAACGGTCATGTGAACGTGCCGAAGAGTGCTACCGTACAGGAATACCGAGCCAGTACGGCATTTGAAGCCGTACTCGGTTATTTATATTATGAAGGGCGCCGGGATCGATTGCAGAGCCTGATGGAAAAAGCATTTTCGGTTACGCTGGAGAATTTACACTTTTAACTATCCGAAGAGTGCTGAACTGATAAGAAAGGACGACCATGGAAGAATATATTGTAGGACGCAATGCTGTTCGCGAGGCATTGCGGTCGGGACGACCCATTCAACGCCTGTTGGTGACTACCGAGAAAGGGCAAGGCTCACTGAAAGAAATTATTGCCTTGGCAAAGGATAAGGGCATTGAAGTACGTCGCGTACCGGAATCACAGCTACAGGCTTGTGCTCACGGCAATGTGCATCAAGGCGTGGCGGCCATGGTTGCCACCGTACATTTTGCTTCGTTGGATGATGTACTGGCACAAGCAAAGGGAACGCCGCTGCTTATTCTGACGGACGGTATAGAGGATCCGCACAATATGGGGGCAATTATTCGCACCGCAGAATGTGTAGGCGCTACGGCTGTTCTCATACCGAAACGTCACAATGCACCGATTAACGCAACGGTGGCGAAGACATCGGCCGGGGCGGTAGAGTTTATTCCTTTAGTGCAAGTGGGCAATGTGGCACAAACCATTAAGGAGTTACAGAAGCAGGGATTTTGGGTAATGGGCGCTCATATGGAAGGCGACAGAACGATGTACGAGGCAGACATGACAGTACCTACTGTGTTGGTGGTGGGGAACGAGGGCAAAGGCCTTAGTCGTTTAACCAAAGAAAGCTGTGATTTCTTAGTGACGATTCCTATGGCAGGACGCCTTAATTCCTTGAACGCTTCGGTAGCAGCGGCATTGCTCATGTATGAGGCACAGCGACAAAGGCAGGCTTGATACTATGAAGGCAGACATATTGCTGGTTGACGGATATAATGTAATTTTTGCATGGCCCGAACTCAAACGATTGAGTAAGCAATCATTATCGCATGCGCGCAGTCGTTTACGACATATACTGCAGAACTATGGTATGTTCAAGGGCTATTACGTTATTTTGGTATTTGACGGTAAGTATGCGGGAATGGCACCGGCGGAGGAGGAAGTGTCGCCGGACTTTTTGGAAGTGTATACGGCGGAAGGCGTGACGGCGGATTCATATATTGAAAAAGCAGTATTTATCCGTAAAAACAGCTTCCGCAATATTTATGTGTGCACATCGGATCACGCGGAACAAAACCAGATTCTCGGTTCCGGGGGCCTTCGTATTTCCGCGCGGGAACTATTGCGGCAAGTAGAACGGGCCAAGTTGGATGAACGACGTCATTACAGACATACGCATACCGGTGACAGCGTTCGGTTGGAACGCAATGAATTCGGTCGTCTTATCGAGGGGACAAAGGCAGCCGAAGGTTGGGAAACAATGCGCCTTAACGGCAAGAAACGAGAGAACAAGGAATAGTAAGTAAATACGAATGAACCCTTGCGTTACGGCAAGGGTTAACGTATAATGGAGGATGTATTGATACATCGTTCTTGTATGTAACGGAGGGCCATAAATGAGCGTGATAAGACAGCATTATGAAGGTTATGACCGCTTTGAGGGCTTGAAGGATGAGGACATTGTCAGATATATACAGGCAACTAAAGATGAAATTGCTATAGATTTTCTTGTAGAGAAGTATAAGAATTTTGTACGAGCTCGAGCACGGACATATTTTATTGTCGGTGCGGACAGAGAAGATTTAATTCAGGAAGGGATGATTGGTCTTTATAAGGCCATGCGTGATTTTAAAGCCGATCGCACCGCATCGTTTAGGGCATTTGCCGAATTGTGTATTGTACGACAAATTATTACAGCAATAAAAACAGCGACGCGGCAAAAGCACATTCCTCTGAATTCATATGTATCTCTCAATACCCCGATTTACACGGATGAGTCGGAACGTAAATTGGAGGATGTCATTTCTGAAGGACAAGTAGCCAGTCCGGAAGAGGAAATGATAAACCACGAGGACTTGGTAGCTATGGAAAATTCCATTGGTATCATCCTCAGTAAATTCGAAGCTCGGGTAATGACGGCCTATTTAGATGGGAAAAGTTATCAGGAAATCGGTGAAGAGGTAGGACGCAGTGTCAAGTCTATCGACAATGCTCTGCAACGGGCCAAACGCAAGTTGGAGCAACATTGGGGAATTCACCATAAAAATAAAGGCGCGGCAGCCGGTAAGGAAGGATGAACGAAGTGAAAAGCTTTTTGATGTTTGCAGAGGTAATCGTTTCTGTATTATTAATTGTGGTAGTGGTGATGCAGTCAAGCAAGAGTGCAGGCATGGGCGGTGCTGTATCGGGCGCGGCTGATTCCGTGTTTGGCGGTAAAGCACGCGGCATTGACGGATTTTTATCCAAATGCACTATCGTGTTGGCGGTTATTTTTGCCGTGTTGAGCCTTGTATTAGGGTTCTTATTAAACCAATATTAATAGGAGGGCCTGCGTATGCAGGTCTTTTTTTATAGAAAGCGAGACGACAGTATATGCGAGAGGCAATAGACAGACAAGAAATAAAAGAGCAGTTGCTCACTTTTTATAAAGACATTGCACCGGAAGCCTATCATGTGGAGGATGCAGCGTATATGCTGGGCATGAAAAGCGCCGATGAGGTAGCGGCCTTTATGGATGCCGTGGATGAAGCAAAGCGGGACGGGCTATTGATGACAAAGGACGGAGAGTATTATAGGTATGCGCCGGCAGTGGCCAAAGGAATGATGGCAGAAGGAATTTATAAAAGCTATCGCAAGAGCTTTGGCTTTGTGGTAGGTCCCAATTTGGAAGAGGATATTCATATTTCCGAAGAACATCGTCACGGAGCTATGCAGAACGACAAGGTGCGAGTGCGGATTATCGGAGCCGAGAAGGGACGACGCCGAGAAGGTGAAATCGTAGCGATTATCGAACGAGCCAATACGATTATTGTTGGTACTTACGATCGCCAGAAAAAATTTGGCTTTGTGAAACCTGACGATGAACGGATTACCGAGGATATTTATATCAGCCTGGATCATGCGCTGGATGCACGTAGCGGTGCTAAAGTGGCGGTGGAAATTATTAAATGGCCGGAAGGCAATGAATTGCCGGAAGGACGTATTACTGCCGTACTCGGCTATGAAGGTGACAAGGGTCTTGACATTAATTGCATTATGGCACAGCATAAGATCCCCTTTGCTTTCCCCGAAGATGTACTGAAGGAAACGGAGTCTATCAGCATGACCGTTCTGCCCGAAAAGGGTCGATTGGATTTACGGAACGAACCGATGGTTACCATTGACGGCGAAGATGCGAAAGACTTGGATGATGCGGTCAGTGTTAAGCGCTTGCCTAACGGACATTGGCAGCTGGGTGTTCACATTGCGGATGTAAGCAACTATGTGGTGGCGAATACGGCGATCGATCGCGAAGCGTACAGCCGTGGCACCAGTGTGTACCTGGTTGACCGTGTAGTACCGATGTTACCGACGATTTTATCCAACGGAATTTGTAGTTTAAATGCCGGTGAAGACCGTTATGCCATGAGTTGCATTATGGAAATCGATGACGATGGTACTGTGGTGGAATCAACTATCAGTCCTTCGGTTATTCGGGTTGACCGACGCTGTAGCTATCGCGAAATTTACCAAGCCTTGGAAGAAGACATTATTCCGGACACCTTAGTCCCGCTGATGCCGATGGTAAAAGAGCTGCGGAACGTGGCCGAAACATTGATGGCCATGCGTCATCGGCGCGGTGCTATCAATTTTGAGTTCCCGGAATTTAAAATTATCCTCGACGGTGACGGTACGCCACTGCGCATCGTTAAACGGGAACGGACGATTGCGGAAAAAATCATCGAAGAATGTATGCTGATTGCCAACGAAACGGTAGCTTGTTATCTGCGCGATCATGCACCGGCCTCGGTGTATCGTATTCACGAAACGCCGAATGCGGAAAAACTGGCAGCGCTGCAAAACGTACTGCAGTATTTGGGACGTAACGAACGCTTTACCGAGGATGTGACGCCTAAGGATGTACAGAAATTTTTGGAAAGCGTCAGCGGTGAAGATATTGAGCAGGTCGCCCAGGTCATGACACTTCGCTCCATGCAGCAGGCGCGTTACTCTGCCAACAATGCGGGACATTTCGGTTTGGCATCGGAATGTTATACGCATTTTACATCGCCGATTCGCCGTTACCCTGATTTGATGGTGCACCGTTTGCTGAAAAAAACGATGCATTGGCATGACGGCTACAGCAAGCGCGATGACGATATAGCGTATTTGGCAGAAGCAGCCGAACACTGCTCCATGCAGGAACAGGTAGCGGTGGAAGCCGAACGCGATACGGATGATTTGAAAAAAGTACAATATATGGAACGCTATGTCGGTGAGGTATTTACAGGACGGATTAATTCCATTACCGGATTTGGGATGTTCGTCGAATTGGAGAATGGCATTGACGGATTGGTACACGTATCCATGATGGAAGATGACCACTACTTCTTTGATGAAGATCATTTCCTATTGGTAGGACGTCGCACGGGCAAACAATATCACCTGGGACAGGAAGTAACGGTTACGCTGATTAAGGCAGACACGGAACGACGCCAAATTGATTTTGTCCTCGGCGAAGTAGAAAACTTAGCCGCCTTGCAACGACGTTGGCTGGATAAAAGTATGAAGCGCGACAGTCAGGCCGGTCGTAAGAAAGGTGATGCCAGATCATCTGCCGGGGGTAGGAGCAAAGCTAAGAAGAGTCGCAACGGTAAATCCGGCAGCGGGAAAGGAAAAAAGAAAAAGGCCCATGCATCGCGTAAGCGCAATCGCAGTAAAGGAAAACATAGAAAATAGTTGAAAGCATAAAAAGAATTGAATGCATGAAAAAGGAATAAAAATATAGAAAAGAATTGAAACAGGAGGGATACCATTGGCAAAGACAAAGAAGGACAGTACCAGCTTAATTGCGGATAATCGCAAGGCACGCCATGATTATCATATTCATGAAACCTATGAAGCCGGCATTGCCCTAACCGGGACAGAGGTAAAATCGATTCGCCAAGGTCGACTCAATTTGAAGGACAGCTTTTGCGGTATTGAAAATGGAGAGCTCTTTCTCTATCAGGCACACATTAGCCATTACGAACAGGGCAATCAATTCAATCATGAACCGGAACGGACGCGTAAGCTGTTAATGCATAAGGCGGAAATTCATAAATTGTTGGGGCAGGTCAAAGAGAAGGGCTTCTCTTTAGTGCCGTTGAATTTTCACTATAGTCATGGCCTGATTAAAGTTACCGTAGGTCTTGTGACAGGGAAAAAGAATTATGATAAGCGACAGGATATGGCGGAACGAGATGCGAAGCGTGATATTCAGCGGCGCATGAAAGAACAAGATCGCTATTAATTAAAATAATTGACAAGCTAATGAGGTATTGCGTATAATAAAGTTTGCACATGATATGTGCGTACTCGCGGGGACGTAATGGTTTCGACAGGGATGCGTGTATCATGGATAGCGAGCCGGCGTTCCATTAGGCCGTTAAACGGTGGAACCTTTAAATTAAACGCAAAAGAAAACTTTGCATTAGCTGCATAAGCTACGTCTTACCTCTCTTCGCCCGTGAGAGGGGATAAGGCGTCAAACTACGGGCTGGTTTAACTTACTTGCTCAAATAAGTTAAATAAGATTCCTTGAGCTGGGACAGTGTAGTTTGTCGTTGTACAATAGCTGTCTGAGATTTAAAACAGCGACTGCGCTCGGAGAAGTCCTTGGGGCACCGTTTTTGGACAGGGGTTCGATTCCCCTCGTCTCCACCACATGCTTGGTCGGTTTTGCGAAATGTGTTAATCATGGAGAAATATCGGCCAAATACATTCCATTATACTGTGAGAGGTAGCATTTAATATTAAATTTTTCAATTACCTCAATTTTTTTCCCCCTCGCTATCCTCTCAGCAAAACAAGCCACTATGTAAGTAGTGGCTTGTTTTGTTATATACTAGCATTTTATGAAGAAGGTTGCGTTTGCATTATTGTGGTGACTCTGCTTTTTTTATTGAAAGTAATGTAGCAATAATTGAAAGAATTGGATAACACAGTGATGTGTTGTGTAAAGAGAGCATATATGAAGAGAGCATATATGAATGACCACATCTTTGTTAACTTTGTCATATTACCTAGTTGACTAACATATATATATCTTCTATAATCGATACGTAGAAATCAAAATTGAGGAGGGACAGCGGTGTATACATTGTTTCGTGCTATGACGGCAGCGGATATACCGAAGGACGTTGTTATTGCTTCTTTGGCATGGCGGCAACACAATCCATCTCGTGCCGGAGTCTATGACAAAAGTCCGGAAACGAAGGTGCGTTGTCGTGGAAATCGCTACCGTTTCTTTGCTGTCGATGATGAGGGAAGCTTGGAGGCTGTCTTAGTGCCCTATGATTCTTCCCGCACGATTCTTCCGACGAGTACTGCCGATGTGACAAGCGTAGGCGATACCGAGCAGTTGATACGCTGGCGTTCCTTTTCGCCAACGGTGGTACATGCGTTTACCGAAGCGGTAGGCGACGCCAATCCCATTCACCGAGACGACTGCTGTATTGTGCCGGGGTGCTTATTGCTGGCTGCTTTTTACGAAGACTGGCCATCGGTGATACAAAGGAACAATGAAAAAGGATTGCTCTCGGAGAGTACGACAGTTGACAGTGAGGCAGTTAGTGGTGAGCTTGTTGGCAGTCACACAGAAATGCCAACAACAGAGAATGTCATCAAGGAAATTCGTATCCGTTTTCGCAATCCCGTGTATGCGGATACTCCATTGTTTCTCCGAAGTGAGGGACCCACAGACTATACGGTGATTACTGCAGATGGACTGCGGCTGTTTGAGGTGGTTACTGTATCGGCATAGCATACGGTTCTTGACGTAGCAATTAAAAATAAATGAAGAAGGAAGTAGAGTTAGATGAGTGATGTTCGTAAATTGACAAAGATGGCGCTTTTGGTAGCGTTAATGTGTATTTCAGCGTATATTTCCTTTCCCTTGCCCTTTACACCGGCGATGGTTACGGCGTTAACATTGGTTATGTGCTTGGTAGCCTTTATGCTGCCGCCGAAGGAAGCTTTCATTGTACTTTGTGTCTATGTGTTACTGGGCGCAGTAGGCTTACCGGTATATGTAGGCGGTACAGGCGGGCTGGGCAAGCTGTTCGGACCGACCGGTGGTTTTATCTGGGGCTGGCCGGTAGCGTATACATTGTTGAGTATTTGCAAAGGCAAGACTGTATCCTTTTGGAGTTATGCATGGCGTGCCTGCATCATTACGATTCCCATTACCTACGCGTTTGGTATTGCCGGCGGTATGATTGTAACAGACATCGGATTTAATGCGGCTTTGGCCGGTTATGCATTGCCTTTTATTCCCGGGGATGTTTTTAAATGCTTGGTGGCTTCGTGGTTAGCCACAAAAATTAGATTATAAACAGAATGTAATACATCGCAAGAGGAGGAAGAGTTGTGAGTAACGGTAACGAGACTTCTTGTCGCGACGTATATATCATGGGCGGCCTTAGGTCGCCCATTGGTGTATATAGAGGACAATATAAAACGACACCGCCGGAAGTATTGGGCGCGGCAGTGATTGATGCATTGCTGGAGCGCACCGGTTATACGACGGTGGATCGTGTTTATTGCGGCAATGCCGTAGCCGGCGGAGGAAATATAGGGCGTCTTACTGCATTGCTTTCATCATTGCCGGAAACAGTACCGGCAGTAACGGTGGATATGCAATGCGCTTCGGCCGGCGGTGCCTTGGAATGGGCGTACAGCGGTATACGAGCCGGGTTGTACGATACCGTTTTGGCCGGTGGGACTGAAAGTAGTTCGCTACAACCGCTGCGCACCTATGGGGACGATGATTATCGGGAAGGATCGTACCGCGTGGCACAGTTTTCGCCGCACGAGCGAGATGAGCTGGCGATGCTCAAAGGGGCGGAGCGTACTATGCAGAAATATCAGGTAAGGGCTGATGAATTGACGCCGTGGATATTGCGCAGTCATCAGCGTGCCGTGCTGGCCGAGAAAGAAGGCTATCTACAATCATACAAACTTGACGGCGAAGACATGGAACGGCGCATAGCGCTCGTAAGTGAATCCTACGGTATACCGCAGCCGATACTAACACATGCGCCGGTGGATGAATGCATTCGGCCGCGTATGTCGGAGCGTTTGTTACAACGAATGCCGTCTCTTTTGGGACCGAATACGCTGACTACGGCGGGGAATGCTTGCCTTACGCATGATGGAGCGGCCTTTCTTTTACTGGGGACACAGCCCTCAAGATATCGGATAGCAGCGGTTACAGCATGGGCAGGCAATCCTTTGTACAGTCCGGAAGGTGCTATGGAAGCAACGAAACAATTGTTGACGCAAATGGGACTGACCATGGCGGCGATAGATGCAGTGGAATGGAACGAAGCCTTTGCAGTGATTGATGTATTGTTCGGTCGACGGTACGAGGCATATACGGAACGCTATAACCGTTGCGGCGGAGCGCTGGCGTACGGGCATCCGTACGGTGCATCGGGAGCGATTATTGTACTTCATCTCATGGCATCGTTGGAATGCTGCGGCGGACGTTACGGATTGGCAGCCATTGCCGGTGCCGGCGGTGTAGGGACGGCAATGCTTATCGAACGGATGATAACAAAGTGAGGAAATTAATATGGATGATTATAATCGGACCGGACAAAGTGAGATGACGTATTCCCCGGGGCGGAATAGAGTGACCTCGTTATATGCGATGATGCTTGCATGGCAAAAGGCGGAGCCGAACAAACCTTGTTTGTGTATCGATGATGCGGTATATACTTATGATGTGTTTATGCGAGATGTGCAGGCGGAAAAAGAAAAGTTGGAAACGTATGCGCAAACACAGCCGCCAGTCATATACCGAAATTCCGTGTACGACCAGTTGACGGCGTGGGTAGCTGCCATAGGAGCAGGTCTACAGCCTATCATCGGTCATCCGGACAGTGATGATATCGTTCGAAAGGCACTGGAGGAACGATTGAAAGAACCTAGCGCTTGTTGCGACAGGGCTGACTTCGGCGTGCTTTCGTCAGGATCAACGGGGGTACCGAAAATCTTGTGGCGACGTACCGCTTCGTGGGCCGATTTCTTTCCCGTACAAAATGAAATATTTGAAGTAACTAAGGATACACGTTTGTTTTTACATGGCAGTATGAGCTTTACCGGTAACTTAAATGCTTTGTTGGCCGTATGGTATGCCGGCGGTACGGTGGTAACCTCTGCCTATTTGCGTCCGCGGTCGTGGCTGAAAGTGATGGCGCGGTATGCAATTACGCACATCTACTTATTGCCTACCAAATTACGTTTGCTTATGGAGGTAATACCTATAGGCAAGAAGAATACGATGGACACTGCTGAAGCAGATAGCACTGCAGAAGTAGATAGCCCTGCTGAGATAGATAGCACTGATGAAGTAAAACAAAGGACAGCACCGGCAGCAGCAAAACAAAGGATAGCATCGGCAGCAGTAAAACAAGGGACAGCACCGACATTGTCTTCCTTGCGGATGATCTTTGCCGGTTCGCAAATGTTGGATACAAAGCTGATGCATCACTTGCAAAGGACTTGGCCGCAGGCGTGGTTTATTCTTTATTACGGTGCCAGCGAACTGAATTATGTTACGTACTGCACCGCCGAGGAGTGGCTGCTGGAGCCGAATACGGTGGGCAGGCCTTTCCCGGGAGTGACGGTTACGGTTGATGAGGATCACATGATTTACGTTACCTCCCCATATACGATTGAAGGCGTAGCTTGTCCGTTCTCCGTCGGTGATAAGGGATGGTTCAGTTCGTCGGGACGACTTATGTTCGAAGGGCGAGGCGGTGCCGTTATTAACCGAGGCGGTTATAAACTATCTGTGCCGCCGTTGGAAAAAAAGATTCAGGAACTGGATGGTGTGGCAGAGGCAGTTGTTATAGGACAACCGGATGCGTTGCGCGGTGAAGAACCGGTAGCCTTCATTCAATGCGAACCGGGATATACGGAAACGATGATAAAAAAAGCTATGACGAAGGTGTTATCTGTGCAAGAAATGCCGCATCGCATCATAGGTGTAGAGGAAATACCGCTTACGGCGGGATCGAAAATAGATAAGCGACAGCTCTTAAGGTTATTGGAGACATAACCATGGCCGGTATGAACCCTATCATTTGTTTTGATGAATAGAAAATAAATTCATAAGCGAGGTAATTAAATTACACGAAACGTGTAATTTTGAAGTAATTATATTGCTTGGTACGCGAATTTAATCACAATATATAGTAGGCTATGTTTGGTAACTGTAAAATAAAATAGGAAATACACGGGGATTGGCATGCGATAAAATGTCAATCCCCTATATGTATGTATGGTCTAATCAATAGATGATATGGTATTATATATTGTGTTGAACAAAGGGGTAACACAATATATAGTGTAAAGATGAGGTAGATTTGGTATTTGGAGGAAGCTATGTTACAGGTTATTAAACGAGACGGACACAAGGTGCCTTTTGATAAATCAAAAATTGTAATCGCCATCGAAAAAGCAATGAACAGCAGTACCGGTTTATATGAAGAAGGCTTGGCGGATCGTATTGCCAATGAAATCGAAGGCTATGCATCCAAGCTGCATAAGGACATGACTATTTATGCCATCGAAGATCAAGTGTATTACAAATTGGTAGAATATAATAATCCGGCAACGGCAAGAGCCTATGAAAACTACAAGGCAGTACAGGCCTTTAAACGTCGCGAGAATACGACGGACAAAGATGTGTTTGGCTTATTGGATCGCAGTAACGTAGCGGTGTTGGACGAAAACTCCAATAAGGATGCGGCCATCGTTTCCACGCAGCGCGATTTGATTGCCGGTGAAGTCAGCAAGGATATTGCACGCCGTAAATTGATTCCCGCTGATATTGTACAAGCGCATGACAGCGGTGCTATCCATTTCCACGATATGGACTATATTATTCAGCCGATGTTTAACTGTTGCTTAATCAATTTGAAGGACATGCTTACGAACGGAACCGTTATCAACGGCAAACGCATTGATACGCCGAAGTCCTTCCAAGTAGCTTGTACCGTAACGACGCAGATTATTGCGCAGGTGGCATCCGGTCAGTACGGCGGTCAAAGCATTAATGGCATCGATCGCATTTTGGCACCGTTCGTGCGTAAATCCTATGAAAAGATTCTCAACAATGTCATTGAAGAACAAGTAGAGATTTATGGGATGGAACCGAATATGGAAAAGGCGCGCGAAATCGCCTGGAAGCGTACGCGCAAGGAAGTAAAGGATGGTATCCAAACCATTCAGTACCAAATTAATACATTGATGACAACCAACGGGCAAGCACCGTTTGTTACATTGTTTATGCATTTTGATCCGAACAGCGAATATGCGAAGGAAGCTGCTTTAATCGATGAAGAAATTTTGAAACAACGTATTCAAGGCGTGAAGAATGAAGCGAATGTATATATTACACCGGCGTTCCCGAAATTGATTTACGTATTGGACGAACACAATATCTATCCGGACAGCCCGTACTACTATTTGACGGAACTCGCGGCTAAGTGTACGGCGAAACGGATGTACCCGGATTATATTTCGGCGAAGAAGATGAAAGAAATTTACGAAGGCAATGTATTCAGTCCTATGGGATGCCGTTCCTTCCTGTCGCCGTGGAAAAATGAAAAGGGCGAGTACGTCTTTGACGGTCGCTTTAACATGGGCGTAGTCAGCATTAACTTGCCGCAAATTGGTATCTTGGCACGCGGTGATGAAGATAAATTTTTTGAAATTTTGGACAAGCGCTTGAAGCTGGTAGAAAAGGCATTGCTGCTTCGTTACGAACTATTGAAAAACGTAACCAGCGATGTATCGCCGATTCACTGGCAGTACGGGGCTATTGCTCGTCTTAAAAAGGGCGAGTCCATTGCCAAATTCCTAAAGGGCGGCTATGCTACGATTTCTATGGGGTATATCGGGATTTACGAAGCAACACGCCTTATCACGGGGCAGTCCAACACGGAACCGGACGGTCGTCGCTTTGCCATGAAAATTATGGATCGCTTGAACGCGGCGATTAAAGAATGGCGCGCTAAGCACAATATGGGCTTTGCTCTTTACGGTACACCGGCAGAAAGTCTGACCAATCGCTTCTCTTCTATTGATCGAGCCCGCTTCGGAGAAATTCCGGATATTACGGACAAAGGGTATTACACGAACAGCTATCATGTTAACGTACGGGAAGAAATCAACGTCTTCGATAAATTCAAGTACGAAGCGGAATTCCAGAAGAAATCTACCGGCGGTTGTATTTCCTATGCGGAAATTCCGAATATGACAAATAACATTCCCGCCGTGTTAACCATGATTCGCTACATTTACGACAATATTTCTTACGCAGAATTTAATACGAAATCCGATTACTGTCATGTGTGCGGCTTTGACGGTGAAATCAAAGTTAACGATGACAATCAGTGGGAATGCCCGCGTTGCCATAATACCGATCGTGACAAGCTGACGGTAATTCGTCGTACCTGCGGGTATCTGGGAGAAAATTTCTGGAATGAAGGGCGTACGAAGGAAATCAAGGATCGCGTGCTACACATATAAGAAGGTAAACTCAATAGAAACGATGCAAATAAAATAGGAAACTATGAATAAAATATAAATGTGAATAAAATATAAAAAACGCAAACGAAATATAAAAGGATGCGATGGTATGAATTACGGGCAAATTCGAAAATATGATATAGCCAACGGCGATGGTATTCGTACGACAGTATTTGTCACCGGCTGTACACATAAATGTTTTAACTGTTTTAATGAAGAATATCAGGATCCTACGGCCGGCACACCTTGGACGGAGAAGGAAACAAAGGAAGTACTGGGTTACGTACAGGATCCGAACGTGGCGGGGCTGACACTTCTCGGGGGAGAACCCTTTCAGAATGTAGACGGCTTACTGCCGCTGGTACAAGCGGTGCGCAAGATAGCACCGGAAAAAAATATATGGACTTACTCCGGCTATACCTTTGAAGAGATTATGGCTTGCCCCAATAAGAAAGCGCTGTTAGAGCAATGCGATATTCTCGTCGATGGTCGTTATGTGGATGCGCTGCGGGATCCGGCATTGCGATTTCGCGGCAGCAGTAATCAGCGGATACTGGACGTGAAGGCATCGCTCCTGGCCGGTGCGCCTATCATTGCCATGGAATAACAACAAGAAAAGGAATGCATGAAAAGGGCTGTAACGAATGAATTATCTCATTTCGTTACAGCCCTTTTGTTGTAGTGGCGTAATATATAATTACTTTTATATGATGTTAACTCTTATACGATGTTTGTACTGCCGTACATGTATATAATGTTAGCACTGCCATACACGTATACGCTGTTGGCATCGTCATAGAATTATACGATTTTAGCGCCGTTGTACACTTCGCCGCCGGCATCGGGGAGAAGACCGTATTCCTTTGTCCATAATGTTTTATACTTAATAGCCTGGTTGTGAATGCGTTCCAACTGACTTTCATCGGTGCGAATGACTTTACCCGGTAAGCCGACTACGAGAGAGTAGGGAGGAATGGTAGTTCCTTCCAACACAACGGCACCGGCAGCAATGATGGAACCTCTACCGATATGGCAGCCGCTGAGAATGATGGCACCCATGCCGACTAATACATGATCCTCTAAGGTAGATGCATGAACAATCGCATTGTGACCGATGGTAACATAATCGCCGAGAATGCAAGCTTTGTCATCATCAACATGGAGAACGGAATTGTCCTGCACATTGGTATAGCGACCGATTACGATTTTATTTACGTCGCCGCGCATGGCACAATTTTGCCAAACGGAGGCGTATTCCTTTAACTCTACATCGCCGGCGAGCTCTGCACCGGGCATAACACAACTTTTAGGATCCAGCTTAGGATATTTACCTTTGAACGGTAACATAATAACATCTCCTTCTTAAATAAAACGCTGGGCGCGTTTGATGGCTTCCTTGGCTTCGGCAACAACGGATTCCACAATGGCCTTGGCCGGTTCGATTTTAGTAAGACGGTTTAAGCTTTGACCGCACTGAACGGCACCGTTTACAATATCGCCGTCAACCGCAGCCAGACGGTTCGTGCCTACGGACATAGCCGTCAATTCTTCCTTCGGCGTGCAGCTGAATTCGGCAGCCAAATATTTAGCGGTGAATTCGTTTTTCAAAGAACGAACGCCGCCGTGACCGCTGGTAAGACCGGTTACGGCAGAATCCGTATCGGTAGCGGCGATAATGGCTTCTTTACAATTCGGATGCATCTGGCACTCTTCGGCTAAGATAAAGCGAGAACCCATCTGTACCCCTTCGGCACCCATGGTAAGGGCAGCGGCCAATGCACGGCCGTCAGCAATACCGCCGGCGATGATTACCGGAATATCTACTTCGGGCAATACGTTTTCCATAAGAGCCATCGTCGTCTGTGTGCCGATGTGACCGCCTGCTTCCTGCCCTTCGATGATAATGGCATCTGCGCCGGCTCCGGCTACGCGTTTAGCTAACTTTACGCTGGGCACAACAGGAATCACCTTAATACCGGCTGCGTGTAACGGTTCGATGTAAGGCACCGGATTACCGGCTCCCAAGGTGACAAAGGCAGGCTTTTCTTCTACCAACACCTGTAAAAGCTCATCAATATTTTTTGCCATGAGCATTAAGTTAACACCGAACGGCTTATCCGTCAACGCCTTTGCCTGACGAATTTCATTGCGTACCCAATCAGCATCGCGTCCGCCGGAAGCGATAACACCCGTAGCACCGGCGTTAGCCACGGCAGCCGCTAATTTGTGCTCCGAAGTCCATGCCATAGCACCCTGGATGATAGGATATGTAATGCCTAACAATTCTGTTAATCGTGTATTCATGTAAACCTCCTATACGTAACATATATACCGTAAATTTAAGAATCATTTTCTTTTATTGCTCGCAAGTCCTATTATATAGTAAAATGGTAGAAAAATACAGAGGGAGGGGGTAAATGACGAAAAATTTTTAAATATGATATAATACAAGTATGCAGTAAGTAAGTAATTTGCAAGGGGCAATGACTGAACAATAAAAGTTATAAGCCCGGCATGTGATACACAGTGTATCCTGCGAAGATAATGATGCGAGATACTGTGATAACGAAAGGAGCGTTTGACACGTATGAAAAAAGTATGGATTGGGGTGGTCGTTGTCATCATAGCCCTGATAGCTTGGCTGGTCAGCGGCTATAACGGATTGGTTCAAATGGATGAACAAGTGAACGGACAATGGTCACAGGTAGAAACACAGCTACAACGGCGTAACGATTTAATTCCTAATTTAGTCAACACCGTAAAGGGCTATGCATCTCATGAACAAGAAGCCATCAAGGCCGTAGCCGATGCGCGTGCTCGTTTGGGTGGGGCTAAATCCGTAAAAGAAGCATCGGAAGCCAATGATCAGATGACCGGTGCTCTCAGCCGTTTGCTGATGGTAGCGGAAAACTATCCGAATCTGAAGGCGGATGCCAACTTCCGTGCCCTTCAGGACGAATTGGCCGGTACGGAAAACAGAATTGCCGTAGCTCGTCGCGACTATAACCAGAGCGTGCAGGCCTTTAACGCCAAAGTGCGTACCTTCCCAACCAGTGTGTATGCCGGTATGTTTGGTTTCAGTGCTAAGGATTATTTCGAAGCCTCCAAGGAAGCACAGCAGGTTCCGAAGGTATCCTTCTAAGGGTAGCCTATGAAATGGAAACGATATGTAGGTGGAATTCTACTGGCCTTCGTCGTCCTGCTTGGTGTGATGCAAACGGCGTTGGCCGTGGACATTCCGCAAAAGCCACAACCCGGTGTCTATGTGGTAGATACGGCAGGTATCCTGTCGCCGCAGGCGGAGGCAGAGATGAATAGGTTGGCCCGCGAAGTAGATGAAAAGACAACGGCTCAACTGGCCGTACTGACAGTGAAGAGTCTTGACGGAGAAGCACCGGATGATTATGCGCTGGCTGTGCTGCGCGGTTGGGGCATAGGTCAAAAGAAGGAAAACAATGGTATGCTACTCCTCGTTTCCACCGAAGATAAGCGTGTGCGCATCGAAGTGGGATACGGACTAGAAGGCATTATTAACGATGCCAAAGCAGGGCAACTTCTCGATACCTATGCATTGCCGTACTTTAAAGCAGGACAGATGCAGACGGGTATAGTGAAAACCTTTACGGCTATGGCGATAGTGACGGCAAAGGGATACAATGTCACCTTAACCGGCGATGCCAAGAGTCAATCGACAAAGGCAGCGGCTAATCAAGACAACGATAGCTCGTGGCCGTGGTGGCAAAAGCTGTTGGTCGGTGCCTTGGTTATCGGATTCTTCGCGGTGGACATCCTTTTCTTCGGCGGACAGATGACAATGATGATAATCATTCTGTTATCGAGAGGTCGCGGCGGAGGAGGCGGTGGCTTCGGCGGAGGCCGTGGCGGTTTTGGCGGTGGTTCCGGCGGTGGTGGCGGAGCCGGTCGAGGCTGGTAAGAATGATGAAGAAAAAAATAAGAAAAAGATATTGATAAATGTCGATATCCGTGATAGACTAAGAATGTAGATTAAGTGTCTATATTGTGATCGAAAGGAGGCGCAAGTGATGGATAAATACGTATGCGTTGTTTGTGGCTGGATTTATGATGAAGCTGTTGAAGGCGTTAAATTCGAAGATCAGCCGGACGATTATGTTTGCCCGGTTTGCGGTGTAGGCAAAGATCAGTTCGAAAAAATGTAATAAACGAATTGGTAATAAGTAGCGGCTCTCCTTTGGGAGGGCCGTTTTAACACATAGGAGTATGTCTGTGACTGGTGTTACGCTGTGTCATAGCTTAATAGCCTCGTTGGCCTTAGGCGAAATAGAATTTGACAAAGACCGGTGTGGTAGCTATAATAGTATAGTCGAGGTAGAATTATGAAACTGCAAGTAGAGCAAGCAAAAGAACATATAGGAAAACCGTTTCCTTATACATGTACGGAACCGGCCACCGTGCTTGGTGACGTAACTGCTTTTCCTTGGAGCCGTCATGATATAACCATTAGTGGTGAGTTTCGATATGATGGGCAGAATTACATTGTAGAAGGGACCGTTCGTACCGAAGGCGAGTACGAATGCACGCGGTGCTTGACTCCGCTTACACATGTGCAGGTGACTCCGTTCAAAGAAACCTTTGGTGTTTTGAAAGAATGGCAGAATGCGGAGGATGCGGAAATAATTCCCTTTGATGGTGAAACCATCGATGTAACGGACCTCATTCGGGAAACATTAATCATCAATGAACCCTCTCAAGTGTTATGTCAGGATGATTGCAAAGGATTGTGCGTTCATTGCGGAGCAAATTTAAATGTTTCACCTTGTTCTTGTGAATCCTTTGTGGTGGATCCTCGATTGGCGGTGCTTCGCACACTGCTCGATAAAGATGATGATTAATTAATCCTAGTGATTATGTTAAGGAGGTGCAGATAATGGCAGTACCAAAGCGTAGATTGTCCAAATGCCGTCGTGACCGTCGTCGTGCAAATTGGAAATTAACTGTTCCCGGCTATGTAGCTTGTCCGCAGTGCCACGAACCTATGATGCCTCATCGGGTTTGCCCTACATGCGGCTATTACAAAGGAACTCAGGTTATCAACAAAGTAGCTGAATAATAAATGATCCCAAGGAAGTGCCTTGGGATTTTTTATTGCCTGTAATGATGCTAGTCGTAAGAGTAATCGCCACCGAATTAATCTGTATGGCGGTGACGGATTGGCTATAAGCAGATGTGGTAGATGTACCACGAGTACGTGTGGTAGCGATTAATACATGAGCGATGAATTAAAAGACAAATAAGATTATTCGAAATATTGATCTAAGAAGCGGTACACTCTTTCTTTCGAGAGGGGTGTACCGTTTTTGTGTGTATAGCGAAAAATATCATAGCCCAGCTCGGTAAGAAATCGGTCGCGCTCTTTGTCAAGGCGGCGTTGGGCTTTTGTATGATGTGAGTCCCCATCGAGTTCGATAATACATTCCACACTGCCGGTGGGGCGAAGGATAACAAAGTCCAATCGCATGCGATCGATTTTATATTTAAGACGACGAAATACTTCCGTGTCGGGACGGGCTTTCGGCTGAGCCAAGCAGATAAGTGGAACTTGAGAGAGGATGATGGTATCGTCACCAAAATAGTGACGAAGCAATATATAAAAATCGCGTTCCATCTTTGTCAACGGGTATACACCATTTCGCGTATACCACTTGGCGTTAATTTCCTTGCGACGGGAACCGAAGATACGCCGTGCCATGAGGGCGATGATGAGTATGGCAACACCGAGGGCGAGCCATTCGATAGTAGTATATAAAGACGGTGTGGACACTATAGGCATACGAGGCACCCTTTCTTACAATATCAATAGGGAGATGATAGATAATAATAGACACAATAATATAAATAATATAATAGATAAATAATATATAAATAATATATAAATAAGTAGTAATAGATAAATACTAATAGATAGATGATGAGATGGCAATGGGAGTATGCTGGTAAATGGATACCAATAGATGGATACCAACAGATGGATACCAACAGATGGATAACAACGGCTATTATTATATACCGAGAACGCTAATTTCATCTACTCTATATATCTGTGATGTGCCATAATGAGTTGTCATACATGACGATTGTTGTAAATGAAATAGGCATTCCTCTTCGACATAAATTTAGTTATAAATGTACAATGGGGGGACGACGTGATATAATTGAAACAAAATTTGAGGCTTCGGGCATGATTGTGGGTAAGTAGCCTCTGCCTCGCCCACTGTTT
>NZ_CAUGKU010000007.1:0-120400 GCF_959600285.1 Veillonella magna
ACAGTGGGCGAGGCAGAGGCTACTTACCCACAATCATGCCCGAAGCCTCAAATTTATTTTCTTTTTTTCGAGTAACAACTTAGCTAGAACTACAAGAGAAAAAACAAAGGGAATGTAGTTATAGCTATCTTTTGTAATCAGTAGTGTAGCAAAGCTACTTAATATAAATAGGTTCATACTAGTCCTTCCTATCCCTCATTATACTTTAATTAGGTATTTTGAGACTTAAAACCTTTCTAAGAACATCTGACACGTTAATCTCTCTTTTTGATTGAACTGCAATAGATAAGGGACCTACTGGAATAAAGCGTTTAGGATCCGCAGTTGGAAATAAAGTAATCGTAGGGCGCTTCAAAGCTGCTGCCAAATGTCCTACTCCATTATCAATATTTATTGAAAGTTCAGAATGTGACAGCAAATTAATTAATTCATCCAAAGAGGTCTTCCCACATAAATCAATTATTTTCGAACTATCGTTAACATTTTCTATAATTTTCGATGACAAGGTGGAATCTTCTTTTGTTCCAATCAAAATGATATATTTATCAGTGATTTCAGAAAGTCGATTAATAAGTTCACTCCAGTTAATTGCAGGCCAGGACCTCTTTTCTGACTTTGTCGCTACCGATAAAGTTATATATCGAACGTCCCCCCCTAATAGACAATTTAAACATGGTCTAATATCTTTCACACATGGAGTATAGTGTTCATGAACCTTGTCTATCCCAAGTATCCTTCGTGTTGCTTCAACAAAAGTAGCACTTGTTGTATGTAAATCAATATCATAGTCATCAAATCTAACTCTTTTGGTAAATAGATAGGTTTTCGTGTTCCATCCAAAAACAGAACCTACTGTAAATCTATAGGGTATATTGGCTATAAAAGTAGCCAACTCCGTCCTAAAACGAGGGTCATAGGATATAAAGCAGTCAAACTTTCTCGTCCTAAGTTGTTTTGCCAAATACCAAATTCCTTGTGCACCGCCACCACTCTTGTAAACATATACTATATAACCATCTAAACTAGGTACCTTATTTAATAAATCATCAAATCCCGCTTTAACAAGAAATGTTACTTTTGCCTCAGGATTATATTTTTTTATTAAAGGAACTATAGCTGTTAGCGCCACAAGATCTCCTAAATTCATAATAGCTTCTATAAGAATATTCTTATACTTCATACCAAATTCACGCTCTCCCCAGAATAAATTTTCTAAACTGTAGTACTATCTTTTTTCTAAAAGGAAATGATGTATGGTCAGCGACATTTTTTGTATATTTATAGTACTCACCGTTAAAGGGCTCATATAATTGATACTGCCAAGTTTTTTTCTTCCTGCCCAATGGAGGATACCAATATTTTTGTTAGCTTTAATAGCATTTTTTCTTAATTGTGTACACATCAGAATAGCTGGTTTTAGTTCATACACAGGAGGAATCACATTCCATGACAAATCTAATGGTTCCCAATTTCCATCTACAACCATGTTCAAGGCATCCTGATCATGATGTCTAAAATTATGTGTTTGAGAAGCGTTCAGCACGTTAGCCCCATAACCTTGTTCTCTCCATTTAACAAGATTAATTACTAATACACCAGAATTAAAATATCCATTATCTCGTTTCCAGCCAAAGCTTTTATGCTTTTCTGCTAATGATTTTTTTGAGGATAATATCCCATAGTCTGGAACCGCAGCCAGCACATGATCATGCATATCTACTTGCCATAATTCTTTTATATCTTTACATACGACTAAATCTACATCTAAGTAAATTACTTTATTAATATCATTGGGTAATATATCGCCTATCATCAAGCGTAGATAAGCGGCCTTACTTATATGATCACTGATTATATATATCAGACATCACACTAGAATCAGTGTCATAAAAAGAGACATCAACATTTTTTCTCTTAATAGAAGCACGCATTCTATCTTGAGTTATCCCATCTATTGAATCACAAAGTATATGAAACCAAACTTTTGATTGCGTATAATCTATTATCGAAGATGCCACCACCAATGCATGGGAGGCATAATTATTGTCACACGCTAATACTATTGATATTATATCGTCCATTATATTTTACCTTTTATCTAAACCAACAAGCTTCACATACTTCATCAAAGTATACATAAAATGGTTGCAACACATCACTAAGCCTAACCAGCCATCCAATATTCCTTTGTCTAAAAAAGTAATTTTTATAAAACCATATGTAGCATGCCCAAACGCAGATAGATAAGACCCCTTCTTCCCTCTCTTATATGCATCCTCGGCCCAAATGCTTGTATAGTGATTAAATTTATTCCAATATTGTTCCCAGCTTGTATATGTATAGTGATCAGCATAGCCTTTTAATGTTTTAACGGCTAAATTTGTTTCCGGACGTTCATGAACCTTATTTATCCATGTTACGGCATCGCGCGGGAATAACCGTTGCACTTTATCCGGACGCATAGAGCCATGCTTGAATCGTTTTCCAAAAGCAAATGCACGGCGCACTATTTCATACGAATAAAAAGGTTGTTCCTGAGAAGTGACTCGTCGAATCTCCTCAGCTAGTTCTTGGTTAATAAACTCATCTGCATCTAAGTACAGCACCCATTGTGTTGTCACATGCTGTAACGCAAAATTTCGTTGCGCACTAAAATCATCATCCCATTTGCGATACACAACAGTAGCTCCCAGTTCTTTTGCTATAGTTGTAGTTTGATCGGTACTACCCGAGTCAACAACAAGAACATGAGACGTACATGGCAATGCACTTTGTATGGCCTTTTCGATTAGCTTTTCTTCATTATACGTTAAGATAACGACTGTCACATTATCCAAGGTAACACATCCTTCAAAATAAAAGGAGACTTCTACTAAGAAGTCTCCTATACGTACAAGGTCATTCATCAATTTATTCTATAATATACTAGGAAACATCTTTGTGTCTTCACATCTTAGTTATTATTCATTTTATGAATAGGCTGACCATTGGTTTGTCTACCTAAAACGACTAACCCTGTAAATTTTTTAGTTATGAGTTATACGTCATACGCAACTTAAAGGTAACAGTTAATATGACGAAACGGTAGGTATCAAATTTTCAGGATGCCGCACTGCATACCCCGTCACTTCCACATACGCATCTCGTCTGTTACCGAACAGCTCTTCCTTTTGTATCGTACCTGTTCCCGTATCAGTAAGGGCCTGGCTGATTCCGTCGGCATAATACCCGATACGGTCCTTAGTCAACCAATGATACGGAGTGACAACCGAATCAATAGGTTCAAAGAATGATGGCATCAATGCATAGTAGGTAAACTCCTTAGGAGCAATGGCTTCAATGATCGTTGGCAATATATTCATATGTCCGCCAATGGTATTGCCTGCAAACATATCTGCCGTGAAATCTCGATGGTACATAGCGAAAGCAGCCATATATTTTTCACGTAGTGTTTCCTCTGTTCGTTCCATTAAACTGCCATCATATTGATACACACGCCGTGAGTGATCACCGGTGGCAATGATAAGTGCATCTTCATAGCGCTCTTGCATATGTTCAATAAAATCAAACATCGCCTTTTCTGTATACCAGTATGTCCCCATATCTGCCATAGCTGTCTTGTTGCGACGCAACCATTCCGGAGCATCCGGCATAATTTTTTCCGGATCCCAACCGTATTCTTTAATCGGAATCGTATAAGGTCCGTGATTCGAGGTAGTATATACAAAGTGAAATACCTTTTCATCCTTTTCTTGCTCAATACGCTTGGTTACGGCTTCAAGAAAAATATGATCATATACGCCAAGCCATGTAGCCGGTGCCCCTTTTTCACAAATATCCGGACCACCATAAGCTTCATCAAAGCCGATAGCTTTGGCAAATGCGCCGAGGCTGGCCCATGACAGGCTACCACCATACCATAGCACTGTCTTATATCCCAGTTTTTTTAATTGATACGGCAACGAAGTAGCGATAGTATATGTCCAAAACTCATTCTTTTCATTGATTTCAAGGTTAGCATCAAAAATACCTGCCAACATACTGGTGATAGACGGTTGCGACACCATACCGGCCGGCAGTAAATGATTCACCGTAAATGCCCCTTGTTGACTGCGGAACTTTTTACCGCGGTCACCTAAATGTAATACGGCAAAGGGATCGTCCCACATGGATTGCGTATAGCTTTCACCGACAACCATAAAGACTCGCGACGGAGCCTCAATACGAGGCCCCTTTGCTTGCCTTTTAAAATAATCCAGCGGATTATCCTTAGTACACAATGTGTCAGACGGAGCTATTTCTGTTGTTCTGGCCTCTGTTTCTTTAGACGTTACTTCTCTAGCCTCTGTTTCTAAATTGCGTTTAACTGTATTACTACTAGTAGGTACCAGGTGTCCCTTCTTTAAAATGTCCCATGATTCCTCATCCGTATGCGCCAATACATCTTGTATAGGACGTTTCCATACCATTTCCAAAGCCACTAAATCATCTACTGTTGCCTTCGCCAAAAACATATCTTCTTTTACCAAAGATGGGACTTCATCCCATTCCGGTTTATTGCGGTGATTCAACGTACCACCAAATCGGAAGAAATAAAACAGCACTACCGCACCGATAAAGATACTCGTGTTAAACGCATAGCGTAACATAGCATTATCTATAGCAGGATAACTTATACTAGGCAAGGCCAATAAGCCCTTCGTTGCCATTACGCAAAGCACTGTATAGGGAATGTATCCCAACAAAATCCAAGCACCGTGGTTCTGATTAAAGAAAATGTCCACAAAGTTCATTTTGTCTGCATTTTTTCCCAAGCGAACCAATGGATTGTATATATCATGGAAGTGATAATAAAAAATCATCTTCCCCATAAATGCCGTATACAGTACTAGCATATATATAGTGTTTAATATAATGCGAACCGTATCGCTCCATGCATAGTACGTCTCCAAGAAAGCTGCCGGTATACTTACGAGGAGCATAGAAATTAAAAACACATACGCATTAAAATCCATGCCCCACCAAAATCCGTATCGGTAACATTCCCGTAGACGTTTGCTATCATTGGGAAGAGACTTCTTCGGTCGATACACTTTGATAAAGACATATCTAAAAACAGCACATATAATTGGTGCCAGAATCGCCAGCTTGATATCTTGTTGGATACCCATAAAAAAATGTGAAAACATGATGACTCCTTATTTCATTATCTATTTAGCAGTGAAAATATACAGTGCTATTATATCACAGCTGAACTAATCACATGTAAAAAATAGAGGGCAGCCAAAGCCACCCTCTATCTTGGTATCTACGAAATCTTATTAAGTGCCATCTCTATCAATCTATCCGTTTGATCAATCATAAACAACGGAATATTTAACACATCGTCATCCAGTTTAAGATTATCTAACGAAAATCGCACGCGAAGTTTAATCATATCTGAAAATAGTTCTTTAAATTTTTTCAGACTTCGACTGGTTGTATTTGTTTCGGCTTTCACTTCTATAGGAATAATATCGTTCTCCCGTTGTACCAGAAAATCTACTTCGTATGACGGATTTGTTTGTGACCAATAGCGTGGTTCAACTTCAAAATGTGTCGTTAGGGATTGCAGTACAAAATTTTCCGTTAACGCTCCTTTAAACTCGGTAAATAATCGATTGCCATCCCCGAATGCAGTTGGTGCCAGTTGTGCCAAGCGTCGAAGCAGTCCCACATCAACCAAATAAATTTTAAATGCCGATATATCGTCATACGCTGACATGGGAAGTTTTGGAGCCGTACTGCGATATACCTTATGTACTAACCGAGCATCTACGAGCCATTGTAATGCATCCTCATATTCACGTGCTCTAGCACCTTCTTTAACTACTTTATAAATAAATTTTTTATTTTCTCTTGCCAGCTGTGAAGGAATGGATTGCCAAATCATAGAAATTTTAGGAAATTCCCTAGTATTGGGATGTTTAGCAAAATCTCGTTCATAGGCACCTATAATATCTGATAGCACATGTTGCATGGCAGAAATATCTCGTGCCTCTGTCCACATCAATACTGACTCCGGCATGCCGCCGGTTACATAATACATCTTCAATTTTTCATACAGCGGATTAAAAAAAGCATCAGGGATAGGCTCAATACTATGTAATGCATTCATATAGTCCACTAAATTGCCGTCACCGTTAGCAAGCAGAAATTCTGAAAATGTCATTGGATCAATTTGCATAAAATTGACTTTTCCCACAGGAAACGACGATGGCTTTGCCAATGCGATGCCCAGAAGCGATCCGGCGCAGGCAACATGGTATTGTGGTGCATTCTCACAAAAATATTTCATTGCATTAATCACTTTAGGGCAGTCCTGTACTTCATCAAAAATGATTAACGTTTTTTCAGGCACGATTTGTTGTCCGCTAGCCATAACCAAGTTTTGAAGGATACGTTCCACATCTTTAGTAGTTTCAAAGAATTGTTTATATTCTTCGTTTTCATCAAAGTTGAAATACGCTGTATTTTCATAGTAGCGTCGGCCAAACTCTTTTAATATCCATGTTTTGCCAACTTGCCGTACTCCTTTTAAAATTAACGGCTTGCGGTAGGGAGACTCTTTCCAAGCTAATAACTTTTTTAAAATAAATCGCTCCATCTCTGCCTCCTCACATTTTTATATATAATTTCGTGAAATTTATCACACTTTTATATATTATTAGGTGTTACTTTATCACACTTTTATAAATAATTACGTGTTAAGCTATCACACAATCATTATATATGTGAATCTACCAAAAGACAACATAGAGTTTACAGTACAATAAAGCTAATAGTGCGTCGCGTACTTGGTCCTGCTCCATTAATTAACAATAGCATTATTCCACTAAAAAATCCCACCGATGATACTGGTGAAGAAATCATACACTGAATTCTCCATCCGCACCTCGGTGGGATCTTTCAATTATAGTTTTTTTTATTTACAGTTTTTCATTTACAGTTTTTCACTGACAGTTTTTTATCTATAGTTGCTATTACATTTGCAACTCTACGATGCGACCGGACGGAATGTATTCCGTCAACTGTACACCGGCTGTGCGGAGCATGCGCTTTGAAGCAATAACTTCGCGCGTATCCTTATAAATATCCTGCCAGTAGATGACTTCCTTAATCCCGCTTTGAATAATGGCCTTAGCACATTCATTACAAGGAAAGAGAGTTACATAGATCTTGCTGCCTTCCAAGGAACCGCCGCGATAATTCAAAATTGCATTCAACTCGCTATGAACAATGTAGAAATACTTATTATCTGCCGTCACATCACGGTCCCACGAAAATTCATCATCATTACAACCTAAGGGCATACCATTGTAACCGATAGATAAAATTTTATTATCATTGCTTACAATACACGCACCAACTTGTGTATTCGGATCCTTTGAACGTTTCGCTGCCAAGCTCGCCACGCCCATAAAATATTCATCCCAGCTGATATAATCTTCACGTTTAGGCATACAATCACTCCTCGCAGATTATTTCACTACGATATTAACAATCTTATTCGGCACAACAATAACCTTCACTACGTTCTTGCCGTCGATGAATTCTTGTACGCGCGGTAATGCTTTTGCCTGTTCTTCCAAAGCTGCCTTATCCATGTTGACAGCTACCGTCAACTTATCGCGTACTTTACCGTTAACCTGCACGGCAATTTCAACTTCGTCTACAGCCAACGCCTTTTCTTCATACGTCGGCCAAGCTTGCTGATGAACACTGCCTTCGTAACCACATTCATGCCACAACTCTTCCGTAATGTGCGGTGTGAACGGAGCCAGTAAAAGTAACAGTTTCTGTACCAACTCTTCCGCCAAGTCACCTTGTACGGCATCATGACCATCTTTGTACTGGTACATAGCATTTACCAATTCCATAATGGTACTGATAGCCGTATTGAAATTGAAGCGTCCGTCCAAATCTTCCGTTACCTTTTTGATTGCACGATGAAGTTCACGACGTAAGGCCGCTTCGTCCTTTGTAAGTTTTCCATCGTGAGTATGTGCCATTGATGCATACTGATCGACGATGCGCCATACGCGTCCCAAGAAGCGGTACGAACCTTCAACCCCTTGATCGCTCCAATCCAAATCACGATCAACTGGTGCGGCAAATAAAATAAACAAGCGTGCCGTATCAGCACCATATTTATTGATAATTTCTTCCGGTGATACTACATTGCCCTTAGATTTAGACATCTTGCTGCCTTCTTTAAGAACCATCCCCTGTGTTAGCAAACCCTTGAACGGTTCATTTACATTAACGAGGCCCAGATCATGTAATACCTTTACAAAGAAACGGGAATACAGCAAATGCAAAATTGCATGTTCAATACCGCCGATGTACTGATCTACATTCATCCAATAATCGGCAATTTTCTTGTTGAAGGCTTCCTTATCGTTGCGCGCATCAGTGTAACGTAAGAAATACCAGGACGAATCAATAAACGTATCCATCGTATCGATTTCGCGTCGAGCTTCCCCACCGCACTTAGGACATTTGGCATGTACAAAATGTTCCGATGTGGCTAACGGAGAAATGGCGCCTCCGTCAAACACAACGTCTTCCGGTAAACGAACAGGAAGCTCTTCTTCCGGTACCAACTGTTCTCCGCAGTGATCACAGTATACAATCGGAATCGGCACGCCCCAATAACGCTGACGGGAAATTAACCAATCCCGAAGACGGTAGTTAACTTTTTTAGCACCAATGCCTTTTTCTTCAAAATACTTACACAATGCTTCCCGTGCATCGGCAGATGTCATACCGGTAAAATCGCCGGAGTTTACCAAAATGCCGTCTTCATGGTACGCATCTGTTTGTGCCGCAAAGTCAAGGTCCTGCGCTTCATTTTGTACTACCCAGTTAATAGGCAAATCATATTTCTTCGCAAATTTATAATCGCGTTCGTCATGTGCCGGTACACCCATAACGGCGCCGGTACCATAATCTACCAATACATAGTTGGCAATCCAAATCGGTACGTCTTTACCTGTAATCGGATGTTTTGCATAGGCGCCGGTGAAAAGGCCTTCCTTCTCTACATCTGTTGACGTACGATCGATTTCATTTAAATTACGAATGCGATAAATAAATGCATCCAATTCATCTTTATTGGCAGCATTCGCAATCAATTCCTGTACATACGGATGCTCCGGCGCCAATACGATGTAACTTACACCGAAGATCGTATCTACACGCGTTGTGTACACTTCAACGGATTTGTTGATAGCCGGAATTTCAAAAGCAAACTGCGCCCCTTCGCTGCGACCGATCCAGTTACGCTGCATCGTCTTAACGCGATCCGGCCAATGTTCAAGGGTATCCAAATCAGCTAACAAGCGATCGGCATAGTCCGTAATTTTAAGGAACCACTGCTTTAAGTCTTTCTTTTCTACCTTGTTGTCGCAGCGCCAGCAAAGTCCGTCAATAACCTGTTCGTTAGCCAATACTGTATGGCAATGTTCGCACCAGTTAACCTTGGCCTCCTTTTTATAGGCCAAGCCTTTTTTGTAGAACTGTTGGAACAACCACTGCGTCCAGCGATAGTAATCTTCCTTGCAGGTAGCTACTTCGCGATCCCAATCATAGGAAAGCCCCAATGCTTGCTGCTGCCGTTTCATATTTTCGATATTATCAAGCGTCCATGTTTTTGGTGCAATACCATGCTTAATCGCTGCATTTTCTGCCGGCATGCCAAATGCATCCCATCCCATCGGATGCAACACATTAAAGCCCTTCATTTTCTTAAAACGTGCTACCACATCACCGATGGAGTAGTTACGCACATGTCCCATATGAAGGTTACCGGATGGGTACGGGAACATTTCCAAAACGTAGTACTTTTCCTTTGATTCATCATACTCTGTTTTGAATACTCCGTTTTCCAGCCAATAGGCTTGCCATTTCTTTTCAATATCCTGTGCTACATATCTGTCCTTCATGCAACAGCCTCCTCAACTCTATTTGTAACCTCATACGGTCTGTAGTAAACCAAATAAACCTTATCCCTAATTATATTCTAAGGAAGAACATGCGTCAAACAAAAAAGAGGGCCACTCATGTCGTAGACAGGTCATTTACTAAATCTGACTGCCAAGACATGAGTAGCCTTCTTTCTTTATGTTGAATTATACGATGATGCTAATTGTGCTTAACGTAATTATTCTGTCAATATCTCCTCAACAGCATAAACATCTGTTTATTATGTATTATAAATCAGGCTCAATCAAACCATAGTCGCCGTTTTTACGACGATATACGACGTTCATTGTTTCTGTTTCTGCATTGAAGAACATGAAGAAGTCATGACCAACAAGGTTCATCTGCATGATTGCTTCTTCTACATCCATCGGCTGTACGCGGAAGTGTTTGCGACGTACAACAGAAATCTTTTCTTCTTCAACAGCTACCGGCGGTACATACGCATCCGGGCGGAATGCATTTGCTTTCTTAAAGCGTCGTGCCAAGCGTGTTTTATATTTATGAATCTGACGGACAATCTTGTCTACTACCAGGTCAATCGCTGCATACATGTCAGTATTGCTTTCAACCCCACGCAGAGGCAAACCTTCTACAAAACAGGTCAACTCAACAACGCGCTTTTCTTTTTCTACGGATAATACAGCCTTCACTTCAAAAGGTGCATCGAAATAGCGAGACAATTTTTCGCAACGTTTTTCCAAATACTCGCGCAGCGCAGCCGTCACTTCAATGTTTTTACCTCTAACTGTCACTTTCATAGTTATACATCCTTTCTTCAAACTCCAAATGGGAGTTCGTTATTCCTTATGTTTATATAATTCTATATGAATGACTGAATACCCTTTTTATTTTGAAAAAAATTTTTATTTTTTATGACAAAGCCACCACAATATTAATCCGGCAAAGGATGCCAAGGAAGCACCACCTACAGCCAGAGGCCAACCGCCATGATTCCATAACCAAGTAGAAAATAGACTCCCACCGGCAGCAAAGATAAAATTACTTACCACGAGAGCTGTATTTAACCGACTTCGCTCCGTATCGGAAAGCGCAAATAGCTCAGACTGTACAAGTACACAAATGCCTTGTATAGCTAATGCAAATACGGCGGCAACAATAAGTATAGCTAGAATTGAATTATGGATATAAGCAGCCAAAGCCAATACGGCTGTACTGAGAGCAAAGCTTATGCCTAATGCCAAATGACCATATCCATTATCTTGTATGCGACCAATCCAAATGCCGGCTATGGCGCCTACCAATGAGGTAAGACTGACCAAACCGATCTGAAGCGGACCATAGTTGTACGGAGCTTCTGACAATACATAGGTAAGTACTGTCCAAAATATATTAAAAGAAATACCAAAGCCTAGTCCTGTATAGGTGAGTAGTTCCAAGGATTTTGGATTGCGCTTTACTGCACCGAACACATCCCATAGCAACCGGGGATAACTAAATGACGTTCTTCGCTTTTCATAAGGTAACACGCGCAGCATAATTACAGTAACGATGGTGTTTATTATTGCAGCACCTACATAAAGTCCGGGCCAACCTATTTCATCTGCTACGAATCCACTGATAAAACGAGCAAACAGGATACCGCCGGTAATACCGGCTGTAACAATGCCGACGATACGACCGCGATTATCGGCAGATGACAAATCTCCGGCCATGGGCAATAGGATTTGACCTGATACGGTAACCAAGCCTAAAAGTCCTAATGCCACAGCTAACATGCTAAATCCGGGAGCCAAGGAACAGAGTAATAACGCTACCGACGTAATCCCCATTGTCATTCCTACCAATGTTCGACGTGACATAACATCACCTAAGGGAACAAAAAAGAAAATTCCTAAGGCATAGCCTATTTGGGTCGCCGTCACCAGAAAACCACCGCTTGACACCGGCACACCAAAATCATCGGCTATCATAGCAAGTAATGGCTGCGCCCAGTAAAGATTGCCGATAGCAAGACCGGCAGCAGCTGCAAACAATACAGCCGTGCCGGTCGTCATTAAAGGTACCTTCTCTGTTTGTTCCCGATTCACATGCATACTCATAGGGATGCACCTCAACCGAGTACCGATGCGATGAGAGCGTGTAAACGTTTGGCGTGATCCTTAGCTTTATCCATCAATGCTTGTTTGGTCGCTTCATCAACACCGATGCTCATCATACCGCCGCTGTAAATAAAGCCACCCCACTTCATTCCTGTGTAGGCAGCGGTTGCTTTCATAGGCAACAGGTAGTTTTCAATGCCCGGTGTCCCTGCCGCATCAGCCGTATACACTTCCTCCGGTGCGCCGGACGTAAGAGAAACAATCATTGTCTTCCCCTGTAATTTATCTCCGCCGGTGCCATAAGCGAAGCCATGGAGAAATACTTCTTCAAACCAACGCTGCACAATGGAAGGGGCATTAAACCAAAACATCGGATATTCGATGACAATGATATCCGCCGCTTTGAGTTTAGCCTGTTCCTTTGTTACATCGAAAGCAAAATCCGGATAGCTTTCCGTCAAATAATCGAACGTAGCATTTGGATACATTGTTTTCATGTCATTTAAAATTGTTTTATTGGCCAACGAGTCTCTCATGTGAGTGTGACCGGACACAAATAAAATTTGTTTGCTCATAGTAATCCTCCCCATATGTTCACACTGTTTTATATCTATTTATCTTATTTTATAAGTGATAAGAACGATGTACCATACTCACCGACACAGCCGAAGTTATCCAGTACGGTCTGTCCCAAATCGGCATAGCTCTTACGTATGCCGATAGGCTTTGCTTCCGTAAGACCTCTGTAGTAACCGAGAAGAGGTACTTGCTCGCGGGTGTGATCGGTGCCTTTCCACGTCGGATCATTACCGTGGTCGGCAGTAATTAATAACAGATCCTCATCTGTCAATAATTCTATAAATCCACCCAACTGGTAATCAAAGTCTTCTATCTCCCGTTTGTACCCGGCCGGATTACGACGATGACCATAGAGACTATCAAATTCAACCAGGTTGACCATCATAAGGCCTTCCGTAAAATCTCCGCCCAAAAGTCGAGCCGCTATGTTCATGCCGTGCGAGTTGCTCTTGCTGGGATAGGATGCACTAAGACCTACATGTGCATAAATATCTCCGATTTTCCCAACGCCGATGGTTTGTTTGCCCGCAGCCTGCAATATTTCCAAATACAATGTTTTTTCCGGCATGCGGCTGTAATCATGGCGATTCGATGTACGCACCAAGGAGCCCAACTCACCGACAAAAGGTCTGGCGATAATGCGTCCTACCGCATAGTCACCGACGCATACTTCATCACGGGTAATTTGACATATACGATATAATTCTTTCAACGGAATGACATCTTCATGGGCAGCAATTTGAAATACCGAATCCGCCGAAGTATATACGATGGGCTTACCGGTACGCATATGCTCTGCGCCAAGGCGTTCGATAATTTCTGTTCCCGATGCCACTTCATTGCCCAAATAGCCATAACCGGTGCACGCTGTAAAGCGATCCATCAATTCCTTGGGGAATCCTTCATAAAATGTGGGAAACGGTACCGTAACGGGATGTCCCATTAATTCCCAATGACCGCTGGTTGTATCTTTGCCGGTGCTCGTTTCCGTCAAAGCACCGTATATACCTGTCATCGCTCCATCATCATCGGTTCCCGTTGTAACCAAGCGTCCTAACCCCAAACGCCGTAAATTAGGGCATCGAATTGGTCCTACCGCTTCCGCAATATGACCTATGGTATTTGCCCCTTCGTCACCGAAAGCAGCGGCATCCGGCGCATGGCCGATGCCGACACTATCCATAACAAGTACAATGACTCGTTTAAACATCCTTATCTACCTCCTTGTTCCCGTATTTCTTACTGCTCTGTTTTGTACGGATACTACTTATGAAAGATACGGTAATGCCAAGGCAATAGCCGCCAAGGTTTTACTGTCCTTAATTTCTTCCTGACGAATGGCATCCATAAGGTCCGTCAACGTGTAATATTCCAGTTCTACATATTCGTCGGGATCCCAATGCGTCTGACCTTTAGTAAGACCTTTAGCAATATATAAGTGAATCATTTCATTACAAAATCCCGGACTGGTAGCAATGGTGCCTAAGGAATGCCATTCCTCGGCATGGTATCCCGTTTCTTCGGCCAATTCGCGCTGCGCACAAACAAGCGGATCTTCATCGCCGTCTAATTTGCCGGCGGGAATTTCCAATAGTGTACGTCCCAGGGCATAGCGATATTGTCGTTCCATAACAATGCGTCCTTTATCATCAATAGCGATTACCGCACTGGCACCGGGATGATGCACAACCTCGCGCCATGCATCCTTACCGTTTACTTCGGCTACGTCGAAGGTTACTTGTATCAATCGTCCATCAAAACGCAGTTCCGATGATTTTTTTATTTCTTCTTTTATCGCCATAACTTTACCTCCCAAGATACTATCTGATTATAAACGCCACGGTAATTCCGGTAATTCATAGGTATCGATGACATAGAACGTGCCCGATGCCATATACACCAAATCGCCTACTTCATCGTAGATGCGACCGGTGGTAACCATAGTGCGCTTGCCGTTATGCTCTACGCGTCCCACACCGCGCAGTACACTACCCGGTTTAACGGCTTTCATAAAGTTGCCCTTCAGTTCCAACGTAACAACGGACTTCCCCAGGGTAAAACAGGCCGTACCCATCACGCTGTCGGAAAAGCCGGCACAAACAGCACCGTGTAAATCACCGCGCAAATTGGCGTGACGGCGTATATCCGTAGTAAATGTCATTTCTATATGTCCCGGATCACCGCCGGTAACGCGTATATCCTTTGCCCATTCATAGGTATTTTGAGCTCGTACATGATCAAAATGATCAACCAGTGTTCTGATTTCTGCTTTTTTCATCTATCTTCCTTTCCGTACAACCGGTCATTCTTTATAGTGACTGAACTTACACCACGGTTCCTCAGCCATATAATCGCCATCGTTATAGTAGTACGCCCGCGCACGACAACCGCCGCAAACTGTATAGTATTTACAAACACCGCAGGAGCCGCGAGGCTTTTTATGTCTGAAATTTCCAAAGATGGCTTCATCAAACCAAATTTCGTCAAACCGGCGTTCCCGAACATTACCCGATACTACCGGTAAGTACGGACAAGCTTGTACATTCCCGGTAGGACTGATAATACAATAACTGATACCGGCCAAACAACCGCGACGATAGCGCAAAGGAATGCCCTCTTCCCGAGCGATGCGCATAAACTGCGGTGCACAGGTTGGTTTAATTTCCAAGGGCACTTCTTTTTGTTTACGCATCAGACTGGTCAACACCTCTTCGTACTCATCGGTACGCAATGTCGTATTTTCGATATCTTTACCGCGACCGGTAGGCACCAAGAAAAATACATGATGCCCCTTTGCCCCATGCGCAACACACCAATCCGTAATCGTAAGCAATTCATCCTTGTTGCGCCGTGTTACTGTCGTATGAATCTGAAAGCCCAAGCCACCGCGCCGACAATTTTCTATGCCTGCCATTGTCATAGCCCATGCATCGGGATGACCGCGGAATCGATTGTGTTCCTTTTCATCAAGGCTGTCCAGACTGATGCCGACGCGCATAGCACCTGCTTCCTTGAGCGTATATACCATATCCTCCGTCAGAAGTGTGCCGTTAGTACCCAATACCGGACGAAGTCCTTGGCTTGCGGCATACGCAATAAGCTCCGGCATATCTTGACGCATTAACGGTTCACCGCCGCTGAATATCATAATCTTAAAACCGGCTTTGGCAATTTGTTCAATTAATCGTTTGGCCTCCGCCGTAGTCAATTCTTCTTTTAATGCTTGCGGTGATGCATCGCGATAGCAATGCTGACATGTTAGATTACACGCCTGTGTACTGTTCCATGAAATTAACATATAGTATCTCCTCTACAAAAAATCGACGATACCTCAACAGGCATCGCCGACTCTATACCTAATCAAGTGTTCCCACTCAATTATATAACGATAGCAGGATTTCTGCTATCTTCTTTTTATTCGTAGTGCAACGCATCGATTGGATTGAGCTTCGCTGCCTTACGGGCAGGATAAATTCCGAAGATTAATCCGATGGCCATAGAGAATCCGAAGGATAAAAGGATAGGCCCCATGGAAATAACCGTCTTCATAGACGTAGCCGCACTGATTAGCTTAGATGCGCCGATGCCGAAGACGACACCGATGGCTCCACCGATAAGGCTGATAACTACGGCCTCGATGAGAAACTGCATAACGATGACGCGATAAGTTGCTCCCAAGGCTTTGCGAACCCCGATTTCACGGGTTCGTTCCGTTACCGACACAAGCATAATATTCATAATGCCAATACCGCCGACTAACAAAGAAATGGCTGCTACTGCTCCCAAGAATAATGTCATCGTACCGGTAGTTTCATTTACCGTTTCCATGATGGTTGCCATGTTGCGCACATTAAAATCATCCAATTCGGGGTTTTTTATTTTGTGCCGGACGCGCATAATATTTTCAATGTCCGACTGTACTCGATTCAAATCGGCGCCGTCCTTGGCTTTAATATAAATCATGCTTAGATAATCTACGCCGCGCACACGTTCCATTGCCGTCGTATACGGGATAAAGACAATATCGTCTTGGTCATTACCAAAGCTGCCGGACCCCTTTGTATCAAGCACCCCTACTACTTTAAAGGGATCGTTCTTGATGCGAATATCCTTGCCTACCGGATTTTCATCGCCAAACAAATTTTTGGCTACCGTGCTACCGATGACAGCAACGCGTTCGCGTCGTTCTACCTGTGCATCCGTAATGAAACGGCCGGACTTCATCGTCCAGTTATTAATATACTGGAAGTCGCTGTTAATACCGTTTACCGTTGTCGTCCAGTTTTTATTGGTATACACAATAACATAGGAAGAGCTGCCCGCTACCGGGGATATCATATCCACATCGTTTAGCTTCTTCAAGGTTTCATAATCCTTGACCTTCAACGTTTTTTGCGATGCTGCGGTCGGTCGTACCCCCGGTGTTCGCGGTGCCCCCGGATATACCATCAACAAATTACTGCCTAAGCTGGAAATGGAGTCCTGGATTTGTTGCCGCACACCAAAACCGATGGATACCAACGCAATTACGGCAGCTACACCGATGATAATTCCCAACATGGTAAGAAGGGAACGCATCTTATTCGCAATAAGGGAAGCCCATGCCATAATAAAGCCTTCTTTATACATGAGCTGTGCCTCCTTTCAAGCCTGCCATATGAGGATTGGGTTTGTCTTCTTCGATAAGACCGTCGCGTAATACTACATTACGACTGGCGTAGGTTGCAATATCCGGCTCGTGTGTAACAAGAATGATCGTACGCCCTTCTTCATAGAGCCGCGTAAAAATATTCATTACATCAATACTTGATTTGGAATCAAGATTCCCCGTAGGTTCGTCGGCCATGATGATAGACGGGTTATTGGCTAATGCCCTAGCAATGGCCACGCGCTGACGCTGGCCGCCGGAAAGTTCCGACGGAAGGTGATCCAAACGTTCGCCTAATCCCAACGAGGTAAGAAGCTCCGCTGCTCTGGCGTTGCGTTCCGCCTTGGAGACACCGGCATAAATCATCGGTAAAGCCACATTTTCCTGCGCCGTCAACTTCGGCAGCAAATTAAAGCTTTGAAACACAAAGCCGATACGCTTATTGCGCACATAGGCCAATTCATCATCGGACAAATCCGCTACTTCCTCACCGTCCAACCGATACGATCCGGAGGTAGGCCGATCCAGACAACCTAAAATATTCATAAAGGTAGACTTGCCGGATCCGGACGGGCCCATGATAGATGTAAACTCGCCTTCATAAATCGTAAGATTGATACCGTGCAGTACGGGAACTTGCAATTTACCGTTAACGTACGTTTTCTTGATATCCTTAATTACGATAACCTCTTTTTTCATAGGCACCTCCTACATATGCGGCGCGCCGCCGGAGGAAGCCTTCTTAGTTGCCGACGTTACATCGCCGCTGACAACAATTTCATCGCCTTCGTTTAAGCCTTTGACAATTTCAATGGAGGTATCACCGGTGATTCCCGTCGTTACACTGGTACGTACCGGCTGCCCATCGCGAATAACATATACATACTCACCGACTTTATCGGTACGAACGGCTGCCAAAGGCACCGTCAATACATTAGTACGTTCATCGCCGTAGATTGTAGCACGCGCCGTCATAGTCGGGAAAAAGTCTGCTGCATATTCCGTCGGTATCGTTACACGCACCGTGTAGTAAACAACGCTGGTACTGGTAGTCCCCATATTCCCTTTTGTACCCAGTGCAATATCTCGTACATAGCCGGTATAAGTCTGCCCCGGATGCGCATCGACCGTAAAGTCTACGCGAGCGCCTTTTTTAATATTGCCGATATCGGTTTCATCGACGGTCAAATAAATTTCCAAATCAGATAAATCCGCAATGGTGGCAATAATCATCTGCGTAGAAATACCGGTACTAATCGTTTGCCCTGCTTTTAACGGTGTCCCGATAATCGTGCCACTCATCGGTGCGGTAATGGTAGTATCGCTCAAATTGGCCTGTGCTCGGTTATACGCCGCTTGTGCCTGTTGGTATTTTACCAATGCATTATCGTAGGATTGCTGCGATACGGCCCCTTGTCCTACCAAGGTTCGGTACCGTTCCAAATCAGCCGCCGCATTATCCAATGCCGCTTTGGCATCATCGGCAACGGCTTGCAGCTGACGATCATCAATGGTTGCAATGACTTCTCCTTCGGTGACCTTCTGATTTTCCTTCACCAATACCGACTCCAATTTGCCGGCTACATTGGTGGATACATCAACGTATTTGACAGGATTAATCGTACCGGTTGCGCTGATAACCGATGCAATAGTACCTCGCTCTACCTTTCCCGTCGTATACGCCGGTTTTGCCGTTGCATCCTTGTTCTTTGCATATAAATAACCACCGCCGGCTATGCAAAGGATGAGTACAATAATGACCCATAGCTTACGGTTTTTCCATATACGGTTGTTCCACATGCTCTAACGCCCTTTCCTCAACTAACTTCTACTATGTCGTACACTGTACACACAACACGCTACATTTGCAGTGCATACATGATACGCTTTATTAATGAAATAAAAGTGAACCTTATGTTTCTCTACCGTCCCAATACGGAAATCAAATCATACCACGCATCGGATACCGGGTAGGTAATTGATTTGGCTTCTTCATAGGGCAACAGCACAACGTGATCATTAACGGATGCAGTCAAACAATTACATTTACCTGCCAGTAATCCATCAATGGCTGCTTCGCTCATAAGGGCTGCCATCATGGCATCCTTTGCCGAAGGCATGCCACCGCGCTGTAAATATCCCAAGACGGTAACACTGGGAGATATATGCATGTGTTCTTTAATAAAATTACATACATCATAGCTGTGGTACGCTCCTTCGGCTACGATGATAATGCTATTGGTTTTGCCTGCACGATGTGTTTCATCTAAATGACGACAAACATCTTCCAAAGGCACCGGCTTTTCCGGAATCAAGACAATTTCGGCACCGCAAGCAAGACCGGATCCTACGGCAATATGTCCCGCATGACGCCCCATAACCTCCACGATGGCTACACGATCATGAGCCGTTGTGGTGTCTCTGATTTTACTGACCGCTTCCACCACCGTATTCAATGCCGTATCAAAGCCAATGGTATATTCCGTACCGCACATATCATTATCAATGGTGCCGGGGATTGTCATGGTCACAACACCCAACTCGGCCAATGCCTGTGCACCTGCCATGGAACCGTCACCGCCGATAACCACAAGAGCATCTATGTCATATTTTTTCAGTACTTCGGCTGCTTTTTTCTGGTATACCTTATCCATAAATTCGGGGCAGCGCGCTGTTTTAAGGAGCGTACCGCCGCGATTGACAATACCGCCTACATCACGCCGTAACAACGGACGCAGTTCTTCATTTAATAAGCCTTCATAGCCGCGATGAATACCGACTACGTCCAATCCTTCATATATTCCTTTGCGAACGACGGCTCGTACGGCTGCGTTCATCCCCGGCGCATCGCCGCCGCTGGTTAATACGGCTATTCGTTTCATATGCATGTCCTCCTTTTAATGGCGCTTTAGGTTGCTTTCGCTGCGATTGAGGTTGCTTTAGTTGCAATTTAGGTTGCTTACGTGCTTTAAAAGCAACCGCCTCTTTTGTTAGCTGCTCTTCTACTTCATCCACCAAGCTCATTGTATGACCGTGTGTGGTATCCAAGACAAAATCACATTTTTTATATACCGGTCGCCAACATCGCATCATCGATGCCACGAAGCCTTGTACATCATTGTAATCCATAGTAGGACGTTTCCCTATTTTTCGATTTACCCGGCGTACAATACGATACTCCGCTGCTCTGATGCCAACAATATACGAATACTTTTGCAAAAAACGAAGCGTCTTCATTTCAATAGGAAAATTACCGCCTACGGAAATGACCGCTTCATGATACATACAAACCCGTTTTAACACCTCTAATTCGGCTGTTCTGAAAGCGCGTTCTCCCAATTTGTTAAATATATCCGCAATAGGTAACTGATAACGCTGTTCCAGAACACGATCGGTATCGACAAACTGCCATCCGCGAGCCTCCGCTAAATTTCGCCCCAAATGGCTTTTACCGCTCCCCATGGAGCCGATAAGAACTATATTTCGTTTCATACTAACCTGCCGTTCTATCCTTTACTAATTTTTATATTTGTATTCTATTCTACTACATCGCTCTTAAAAAGGAAATGAAAACGGCTGTATTCAAATGAAAAAGACGGCCCTAAGGCCGTCTTTCCTTAATTATGTACTCGCTGTATTCTCCGTACGAAACCGAATATGTAACAGTCCCTCTTTTTTCGCTATTTGCAATGGTTGTACTCGCACAGTAGGATACGCTTCACCAATATCAGCTGCCAGTGTCAGATAGTCTTGCAGGGATCCGGTGATTTCCCATTGTAATCCGGATGTACCTATCTCCTCTATACCGACTACCGTAAGTGCACGGCTACCGATACGCTCTATAATGTCATTTTTGAGAGAATCACGGGAAACCCTTTGTATGTGCTGTACAAATTGATACCGCCGACTATGAATCACCGCCTCTTCTGCTTGACGCTGTAAATTTCGCTCCTCGCTATACGCCGTCATCAGTCGGATATCATGATGGCAATAGGCAGCCACTGCCGTTGCCGCAACCATCCCCAGTACGTAACTAATCAGAAGTACGGTGGCTGTCCTTTTTGACATCGGCAGGTACCGTATACTTTCCTTCCACACGAAACGAAGTCGCTCCATGTGTTCTCGCATCATCTTGTTTGGCATGAATGACAACTCCTTTCAACGTGCCTTTCAGATGCTCACCATACGCTATGGCTGCCTCCGGATTAGGTGCTCGTCCTTCAATAACAAAGCCCGTTTCCGAAAAGGTAACAGCCGTCAACATCACCGCACCTTGTGCGCAGTCGATGCTATGCAACAAAGTGGCTTCGTCATTCCGTTTGGATGTTCTGGAACTATGCGCTTCAACCCATTTCCGGTAACGCACAAGTGCCGTATGATTTGGCAAGGGCTGTTGCTGCTCTGCCTTCCACATCATGCGATAGCGAACCCATGTCACGCTTTCGTATGCTGCAGTAAGGATTGTAGCGGGAAAAAGCAAAGCTACGATTACCAATCCAATACGCAGCCACTCTCTATGTCGACGGCACCAGCTGTGAAAGCGCATAGTAGGGGATAAAAAATTAATCATATGTCTTCATTCCCAATCCCCTCCATACCAGTCCCAGTGCCATATCCCATAACATAGATCCTTTCTCTTCATAAGTAACGGCACGGTTAGTACATTGATAGGAAGCGTGCGACAGCATGCCATATTCGTTGTATAAGGACTCGGGAAAAACCTGTTCCGACGCTTCGATGCTCATCCCGTCGTAAGGGACCGCTTCGGTATATGCATATATGCCGTCAATGCCGGACAGGCCCACTAAAAAGATAGCTTGCTCCGCTTCCTGCAGCGCCTGCCGTAACGAGGCTTCATCAGCCCCACTATACAGGGATACATAACAAATATCCTGCCTCCATACTGTCAGGCGCCATCCTTCACCTTCCGGCCACACGAGAGCCTTCGCTCCCGTTTCCTCAAATACGCGACTTAATGGAGACGGCCAATAATCAATGATCCGCACATCTCCGCCACCGCGAAAATAGCCGGTCGCCAACGCATCTACATGCACTTTCGGTAGCACTACCCAATATAAATAATCCGTCCCCGCCTTTGCTCCGGCTTCCTCACGCATTGTCAACATAAAGTCACTATAGTACGTATCTTTGTCCCATTCTAAGGTATCTTCTAATTGCCAATGAAGCATATCTTTCGCTTCTTGGCGCGATAGTTTAGGTATTTCCATACCGCCGCAACGGTAAGCACTGACGGCAGCTACCGCCATTCGTTCGCCTTCCAAAGAGAATCGATGCACAAAGGCTTCACAATCCTCTTCGAGCGTATGCTTACGCGATGCGCACATTACATCGTCAATGACAAGACAATCTTCTTTTATATATCCGTTTAATCCAAGCAGCATTGTTGTATCCGAAGCAATGCCGATAACATTTTTTTCTTTCATACCTTACTCCTATAACCAGTTATCTCTTATGTGGCTAGAACGTAAGCGCTGCATGTGTAATCCGTGCCATGCGCGTTCCGCCTCGCACGGTTTCCTCCATTTTGACTACATAGGTAACACTCATGCCAAGAACCTTGTTCTCATAATATACGGTAATTTGGGTTTCTCCCGTTGTACCTTCACTCGTATTATCCGCCGGCGTAATATAGTAGGTTACTTTTTCTTGTTCCGTTGATAGATACGTCCGCTGTCGACGCAACACAATATGTGGTGAATGATGTAAATATTGCTTAGTAATCACAACGCCCCAGCCTTCTGCCTTATAATCCATATCCGTCATTTGCTGTTCTTCTACTATACTCATAACGCAATGCTGTACCTCTGCCATGATTCCACTCCAAAATAGGAAACAGGCCGCCGTAATGAGCAGCATTATATAAGAAAAAAATCCGTTGCGTTTTTTATATGTAAGTAATCGTCCGACATACATCTTCCGCAGTAATGAGGGCACCGGGCGACACTGCCATTGACTTTTTCTTGCCTCACTCATAGGATTACTCCTTTTGATAGCTGTCTGCCATAGTAAAATAATCATATGCAGGAAACAGTGTGGTCTGCGCACGGTAGATAATTTGTTGTCTTCCGCGCAGTCTTGGAATCGTAGCTGCCGTTTCACGCCAATGCATGCTGTATGTACCATTGCGATTTTTTTCAAAATACGAACCATCATACACATTATTAGCGCTCAATGGTCGGAACATAACAGGATTTTTATATGGCGGTAAATCTTCCAGTCCAACTACTTGCAGCTGTCCCGTTGATAGTTCTCTCTTCACATTTCCTCGTACAAAATAAAACCCGTCTTGACCATTGGATACCGCATGATGCTGAATGAGGTACATTTTCTTATCACTACGTTGAAGGTAATTACTTATTAACAATCGGCACAAACGTCCGTCAAACATTATTTCACAAGTATTTTCCAAGCGCTGTGCCCAGAGTACCGACGAAGCCATCGTTGACATCACGACACTCATCACCGATAAAATAATCATCATGGCAATTAACAGTTCCGCCAGCATGTACCCTGCTTCTTTCTTTTGCCGAACTATTCGTTGGCTCCTTTCTTCACAACCGAGGAGATGTTCCCGAAGCCATCGGATTGTTCTTTCATAGTGATGTGGCAGCAGTGGCATGAGGTGTCATCGTCCTTTCATCCCAGAGAATCGTTGTCAACGTACAATATAATTCATCTTGATAATAACCGCGTACCGTCAATCGCTTGACTGTCTCGCCCTTGATTTCATCAGGTGTAATGGTCGGCTCCGTCCGATAGCCTTCCTCCCTATGAGTATCATGATTAGGCAGTGTGGCTGTGCCTTGCTTACGGTAATCCGCTTTGCCTTGTTCCATAGCGGCTATAGTATATTGCAGTATCGTGTCACGAATTGTCGCCTCATGCATACGCCCCAAAGCCGTCGTAATCATCATCGTCAATCCCAATACGGCTACCACGGCAATTACCGTAGTAAGCATAGCATCGGCATACATAAATCCATTGTGCCTGAGAATGCGTTGTTGCCTATCGTTCATCGTGTACTGTCCTCCCAACGAATGCGTGGTGTTTGCTGTGAAAATATATAGGTGCGCGTTCGCTTTAACAGGGTATCCTTAATATACATTCGATATAGTGTCCGCTGTCCGAACATGGCATCTACATTTAGATTCGGGTGGCTCGGACCATCTAATGTAATTTTGATTGTCGGCGGTAATCGCTTTTCTTCTTCACCCCACAGTTTCTTAAAGGGATTATATGAATAGCCATGTTCATCCACATCCATTCGGTTCACTCTGCCACCACCGGTAGTACTACCGCGCTGCGTCATAATCTGCATACGTCGCATCGCATAATAGAGCTGCCTTGTTGTCGTGTCAAAGACCCTGTCTTCATTCATTGTAGATTGCATGGTAAGAACAGCTATAGCGAAGAAAATACCTAGCAGTGCTACATACATCATAAGTTCAATCAGCAATCCTCCCTCTTGTCTTGATCCTTGTTTTTTTAATTTCATTACCGATACGCTTTCACTACACTTTGAAAACAATATACACACCATGTGGCCGTACATAGAAATGGGCCGAAAGGAATATAGCGCCGTCTGTTATGCAGACCCCATACCAGACCGGCCGTGCATGCGAGTATCATTGTATACGCCAATTCCAACGGCGTAAGCCAAACGGAAATCGCCAACACCCATTTAATATCCCCTTCTCCCATACCGCCTTGGCTGAGACGGCGAAGCATATATCCTACACTACCGACAATGACCAGTACAATTCCCACGTCGAGATACGCAGTATCATACCAATAGCATCGAAGCAAACCAACTATACCAATACACAAAGCTCCTTCATCCGGCAGGATGTAGTAGCGCTTATCAATGGCAGCACCGTATAGTAATGTTAAACCGAACAGTATGGTACTTACGGTAATCATCGGCGATACGGCATGACCGTGTAAAGCTATGCAGACTATGCCGTACAGGCTTCCACCCAATGCGGTAGCAATACGACGATAGGTGGTAACAATCGCTACGCAACGCCAAGCGCGCAAGAGATAGAGGCAACCGAGTGCGCCAGCCATGGCCGTACCTATGAGAATGATGTCGTAGCCTTGCAGTAGTAATCTCATATGTCTTCTCCTATGTTATCCATTGCCAAAAATTATTGTTCCTTACTATCCGTTGCATCGGAGGCCGTTACGGCTACATGCTTGCCACTGCCGCTGCCATTCGCTTCCAAGGTGATTGTGTACTCGCCGCCTTTCGGTGTCTTTACATTCTCTGACAAATAGCCGGATTGATATAACTCGTTCACTGTCGGTACATCCGTAGTGGCTTTATCAACCATATACAGCTGCGCCGCATTGGCAATTGTCTGTGTATCTGCTTGTATCTTTGCATCCCGCGCTTTATCGGCAGCCGATAAAAACTGGGGCATCGCCATAGCGGCCAGGATAGCAATAACGGCGACAACTACCATGAGTTCAACCAATGTAAAGCCCCCCGAATGACGATGTGCTGCACGTAGTGTGCATCGACGCTGCCAACGATTGCATAATCGATGTATATATTCTTTATACGACGATTGTAATGTGTTAGTATATGTTTTCCATGTGTTACTCATGTGCATGTGAAGCACCCTTCTTTCTATATATTACAAAATAAATATAATCTGCGTATCATTGATGAATCACCGTAACAGCCTGAAACATGGGAAGCATAACCGCGATAACCAATATGGCTACACCAATCCCCATGCAGGTTACCATCAACGGTTCCATCAAACGTTCCAACGAGGCCGTTACTTGTGTTACGATGCGTTGGTAATAGGTAGCACAATGAGACATCATGGCTACCATTTCTCCCGTTTCTTCACCGATAGCTATCATCTCCCAAAGCAAGGGACTGCCAAGGCCGGACTCTTTAAGAGATGTACTGATGCCGCGACCGCTTTGTATGGCCTGTATCGCTTGCTGTTGGCAGGCAGTCGCATATCGGTTATTCCATAAATTGGCTGTCAGCGCCATTACATCGGTAATGGATAGTCCACTGTCGAGCAGCATTGACCATACACGACATAAACGAGCTAAATAAAAAGCGTGACATCGTTCATAGCAAACAATATGTTGCCACCACCATTGATGTAGACGCAGTTTCATCGTCGGCTTACGATAAGCCATAGTCAGCAAGCCTCCCAGCGCAGCCGCAAGCATCAGTGCCCACCACCAATACACTCGCCACCAATCACCGAAAGCAAACAGCAGACGCGTCAGCAGTGGTAGGTGTACTTGCATGGAAGCAAACACATTGCGAAAGGCCGGTAAGATAAAACCTACGGCTACACCGGTGAAGATAATCATCAATACTGCCAAAAACAAAGGATATGCCAAGGCCGACATCAGCTTGTGTCGCCACGAGGCTTCTTGTTCGTAATAGCGATGAATAATCCGAAACGATTCTCCCATCGTCCCCGATAGTTCACCGGCTTGAAGCAAGGTACAACCGATAAGGGGAAAACCCGTATCACGCAGTGCCTCCGAAATGAGTTTACCCCGTTGTAAGGCTTCATTGAGAATATCATAGGGTATAGAGCCGCCGCTGTTCATGAGAAATTTCATGATACTGCTCATCGGTAACCCCGACTCGATAAGTAATGACATGCGATACGAAAATTCAATACAGTCCTTATACCGCCAATGCCCATGGGCAGCAGCAACGGAATGCATCTCGGTAATGCCGATGAGATACCATTCTTTACGGCGCAGTTTAAAACGTACCTCGTCTTCACTGTCTGCCCACATACCTTCTTCATAGATATGATGCTCTTGATCATAGGCTTTATAGCTATACCAATTCATGGATGGATTCCATCACCTCCTCTAATTCGGGAATCGAACCCACTTGCCTTCGCAATTTATCGGCTGCCATTTCCATTGTTTGCATAGGACGCTGTGTTTCCTGAATAGAAATAATTTGCGGTTCTTTACGTTGTCGTATCAAGTTTGCTACCGCCTTGGTATTCAGCAAGATATCACGCAGCGGATAAAATGCGGTATCTGTAATGATGAGGCGCTGACATATAACGGCGCGCAATACTTGTGACAGCTGACTGCGTACCTCATCCTGTTGTGCCGCCGGAAACAAGGAGATCATACGATTAATGGCCATTACAGCACGCTGTGTATGCATGGTAGCAAATACTAAATGTCCTGTTTCCGCCGCATGCAGCGCGGCTTCCAATGTACTTCTGTCACGGAGTTCACCAATCATGAGGACATCCGGATCTTCCCGTAGTGCGTCTCTTACCCCTTCCGCCATAGATACTACATCCTGTCCCAGCTGACGTTGATGAATTAATGCACGCTTACCGGTAAAAACGTATTCCACCGGATCCTCCAAAGTAATAATATGTGTTTCCCTTGTGCGATTGATATACTCTAAGCAGGAGGCTAAAGTGAATGACTTTCCCGACCCCGTAGGTCCCGTCAGTAAAATCAGCCCTTCTCTCAGTTCGGACAATCGGATTAACAATCGATCCTCGTCGCTGTCACCGAGCGCGGCACATCGATCATATAAAAGTCGCAACGTGCCACACAACGTACCAGATGCCGAGAATAAATGAACGCGAATACGCAGTCCTTCATAGCTGAAGGCACCATCGTACGAACCATTATCACTAAATACAAAGCCACCATTATCGCTAAGTACAGAACTAGTATCGTTAACTACATCATCTGACATATTAGGCAGTACTGTATGTGACGTAGCCTCACATTGCGAACGCAACCATCGCATATCTTCCGGCGTACATAGTTCTTCCGACGAAATCGGTGCAAGATGGCGACCATGTCGTAAAAACGGAGGACTGCCGCATGCTATATGTATATCTGTTGCCCCTCGCATAATGGCTGTATCAATCACAGATGTCAGCATGTCGTCATCTCCGTAATTCCTACTCGATGTAATTCATCCCAAGTAGTGTCTCCTTCTTCCACCGCTTGGCGGGCGGCTTCGGCCAGCGTGCATACCATATACTGTTCCGGTGATGTCCAATCCATATGTGTTCTCGGCGTAATCCAACCTTCAAAGATGGCCATGCGCCCTTTGTAGCCATCGCCACATTTACGTCGCACAAGTCGCTGCGATAAAGCGCCTATCAGTGTGGCTTCTACTAAATAGCGATCAACCCCCATATCTACCAATCGGTCTATCACACCCAGCGCCGTATTCGTGTGAATAGTAGAAACTACTCGATGCCCTGTTAGGGCAGCTCGGATGGCTAAGGCGGCTGTTTCGTTGTCCCGAATTTCACCGACCATGATGGTGTCTGGATCTTGTCGTAGTACAGCGCGCAAGCCATTGGCAAAGGTCAAACCCGCTTTAGGATTAATTTGTACCTGTACCGCCCCTTCAATAGAAGATTCCACCGGATTTTCCAATGTCACCAAATTCTGATGGGCAATATCCAATTCGCGCAGCATCGCATACAAGGTCGACGTCTTACCGGATCCGGTAGGTCCTGCTACGACTAAAAGACCATACGGTCTGTGTAGCACATCCCGTACTTTTTCCAGTAATACTTCTGACATGTCGAGTTCAGCTAAGCTCCGCCGATAGCCTTCATTACCCATGATGCGGCAAACCACAGTTTCACCGTACATAGAGGGCATAGTCGAGACGCGCATTACCACAACCATGTCCTTATCTTCCCAACGCCATCGTCCGTCCTGCGGTATCCGTCGTTCACCGATGTCCAAACCGCTAAGCACTTTAATCCGATTAATCAGTTGGTCCGACGCCGGCAAGGGAATTCGCCCTTCTTCCTCCAGTAATCCGTCAATGCGTAAGCGTAAGACAAGGCCCTCCTCCAATGCTTCAAAATGTAAATCGCTGGCTCCTTTCTTCTTTGCTGACCGTATCATGCGGTCAAGCTCAATATCAACATGAAACATAAGTACCTCCTTTCTTGTTCGCACCGCTTTGTTTCGATGTGACACTATATAATTCTAAGGAATGCAGTACATCTCCTATATAACTTCTTAGCCATTCAATATTCTACGCTCTGTGCCAATTGCGTCTGTCAGTGTTACTTACACGCTCAGTGTTATTTGCATCCTCAGTGTTATTTACATGCTCAGTAGTATTTGTACTCTCAGTAGTACTTACACATTCAGTAGTATTCACAGACTCAGTAGCATCCATACGTCCAACGTTACTTAGGCTTTTAGCATCTTTTTCAATACATATAAAAAAACAGCCGATACCGTTATAGTATCGACTGTCGTCTATTCCTCATTCTGAAATTATTAATTCCATGCTCTCCTAGTATGCCGCTACCAATCCATCCGCTCTAGCTTCGCTGGCACCTTCCAAGACACCGTCCTCCTTACGGCGTATAATCTGGCCCCTACCAAATGAAGTCGGATCCGAATTTACTTTTACAATATGTCCCAATTCCTTCAAACGGCGTACTACGTCATCGCCAAATCCCGGTTCCACTTCAATGCGTAAACCATCAATCCATTGCCAACGCGGTGCATCCAATGCTTCTTGCCCATTCATAGCAAAGTCAATCATATTCATCACCGCCTGTACATGTCCTTGCGGTTGCATGAAAGCTCCCATCACACCGAAGGGACCTACCGGAAGGGTATCTTTTGTGAGAAATCCGGGAATAATCGTGTGGTACGGTCGTTTGCCGCCGGCCAAGCAATTGTCATGCGCTTCGTCTAAACTAAAATTAGCCCCTCGGTCATTCAAAGCAATCCCGTAACCGGGGATGACAATCCCCGAGCCGAAGCCCATATAATTACTTTGGATAAAGGAGACCATCATTCCTTCCCTGTCTGCTGTCGCTAAATATACGGTTCCTCCCGAATCGGGACGTACTGCTTTCGGTTTTACGGCGCTGTCACCGATGGTATTACGCAATCGTTGAATATACTCCGGCGATAATAATTCTTCCACGGACACCGACATATGATTAGGATCGGTAATAAAAGCCTTCCCGTTTATATAGGCTTGCTTAAGCGCTTCGATTTGCTTATGCACTGTATCTGCCGTACCGAATTGCTTACACGGCACTTCATCCAAAATAGCCAATGCCATAAGAGCTACCAAGCCATGCGTATTCGGTGGCATCTCCCAAACGTCATAGCCATGATACTTACATGAAATCGGCGTTTGCCATTCCGGATGATAGGCAGCCAAGTCATCCTTCGTAATATAGCCTCCCGTAGCTTTTGAAAATTCATCGATAACCTTCGCCAGTTCGCCGCGATACAAAGATTCACAATGTGATTCTGCCAAAAGCCGCAATGCGTTAGCATGTCCCGGAAGATACACCCTGTCTCCCGCCTTTGGTGCTTTACCACCATAACCGAAAGTGTCAAAGAATCCGGCAAAGGGAGCCTTTCCGGCAAAGGGCTTCATCAGTTGTAACGCCTCTTGCCATTCCTTGGCTGTGGTCGGCGATACCCCGTACCCTTCTTCGGCATATCGAATCGCATCGGAAAAAAGTCGTTCAAACGGCAAACGTCCAAATCGACGGTGTAACTCTGCCCAGGCTCCGGGTGCTCCCGGTACCGTAACAGGAATCCAGCCGCGTTCGGGCATGGCACTGTAGCCGCCGGCTTTTACCGCAGATAATGACAATGACTGCGGCGAGGCACCGCTACCGTTCAAACCATGCAGTGCACCGTCGGCCCATACTAACACAAAGGCATCACTGCCAAGACCATTGCTGTTAGGCTCTGTAACAGTTAATGTTATCGCTGTAGCTATAGCGGCATCAACTGCATTTCCCCCTTCTCTCAACACTGCTAGGCCGGCTTGCGCTGCCAACGGCTGCGATGTACATACCATACCGTTAGTCGCATACATTGGTTTTCGAACGGATGTAAAATTATATGCTTTATGCTCACATGTACCCATTTCTTCCCCCTTGCCACGGAATACAATAAAGGCCCGCCGCATGCCGCAAGGCAATGTCGGCAGGCCTCCAGTGCCGCAACACACCAATTACTAGTTACAATATTGTAGTTATAGTTATGCGATACATCGAAAATCAGCCCTTCTTGATGTTGTAGAATACATCACGGCCACGATACTGTGCCGTTTCTGCCAGTAAATCTTCGATGCGAAGCAACTGATTGTACTTAGCTACACGTTCGCTACGAGCCGGAGCTCCCGTCTTAATCTGTCCGGCATTAACAGAGACAGCAATGTCGGCAATGGTAGCATCTTCCGTTTCACCGGAACGGTGCGAAATTACACAAGTATATCCGGCACGTTTTGCCATTTCGATGGCATCAAAGGTTTCCGTCAAGGTACCAATCTGATTTACTTTAATCAAAATAGCATTGGCTGTGTCATTAGTAATCCCTTTAGACAGACGTTCCGTATTGGTTACGAACAAATCATCACCTACGAGCTGAACCTTTTTGCCGAGGCGTTCGGTCAATACTTTCCAACCGTCCCAATCTTCTTCTGCCAGTCCGTCTTCAATGGAGATAATCGGATATTTATTAACTAATTCTTCGTAGAAGTCAACCATTTCGGCTGCTGTTTTCGTCTTGCCTTCACCGGCTAATTCGTACTTGCCATCTTTATAAAATTCCGAGGAAGCGGCATCAATAGCCAACATGATATCTTTCCCCGGTTCCAAACCGGCTTCTTTGATTGCTTCGCAGATAACCTGCAATGCTTCTTCATTGGATCCCAAGTTAGGTGCGAAACCGCCTTCATCACCTACGCCTGTTGCCAAGCCTTTACCCTTCAATACATTTTTAAGGGTATGATAGATTTCGGCACACATCCGCAATGCCTGTGCAAAGTTTTCTGCGCCTACCGGCATGATCATAAATTCCTGAATATCTACATTGTTATCGGCATGAGCACCGCCGTTTAAAATATTCATCATCGGTACCGGCAATTCTTTGGCATTGGTTCCGCCTAAATATTGGAAAAGTGGCAAATCAAGCGATTCCGCTGCTGCCTTTGCTACAGCCATAGATACACCAAGGATAGCATTGGCTCCTAATTTGCCTTTATTCGGAGTACCGTCAAGCTCGATCATAATTTTATCGATAGCGACCTGTTCGGTAGCGTCGTAACCGATAATAGCAGGACCGATAATGTCGTTTACATTTTCAACTGCTTTTAATACGCCTTTGCCCAAATAACGACTCTTGTCACCATCACGCAATTCAACGGCTTCGAACATCCCCGTAGAGGCACCGGACGGTACGGCAGCACGAGAAATGGTGCCGTCTTCCAAATATACTTCTACTTCTACTGTCGGATTGCCGCGAGAATCCAAAATTTCTCTTGCGTATACGTCGGTAATCATTGCCATGATAATTTCCTCCTTCAGATGTATCCAGGCCCCGGTCGGGATTGAATACTGTCAACTTTATTGCCATGCAACGCATGTGCATGTGCTTCTCTATATATGATACAACATCATTCTTACTTTGCCTAATTCTTCTACAACGAATGTCAGCGCTTCTTACCTTATATTTTTGTGTTCCATACTAAACAGCAACACTGTATATAGCTTCGCTACTTTTCGGCTTCGCTACTTTTCGGCTTCGCTACGTTTGTTAGTTACTGTTGACCTTACTTAATCAGCAAACTTTTTCCTGTCATCGCTGTAGGCTGCGGTATTCCTGCCAATGCCAACATAGTCGGTGCAATGTCGCATAACTTTCCTTCCGCCAATTGCGGTGTATGACCTTCCGGTCCCACCAGTACTAAAGGTACAGGATTAGTAGTATGTGCCGTATGTGGTGTTTCTGTTTCATGGTTCACCATAATTTCCGAGTTACCGTGATCGGCAGTGACAAGCAGATAACCGTTTACCTTACGGATAGCATCAACGATGTTTCCTAAGCATGCATCCACCGCTTGAATTGCTTTTACAGCTGCTTCGAACACGCCGGTATGACCTACCATATCCGGATTGGCCAGATTTAGAATAATCATGTCATATGTCCCATCGGTAATCGCTTTTACCACATGATCCGTTACTTCGTAGGCACTCATTTCCGGCTGCAAATCATAGGTAGCCACCTTTGGCGATGGTACTAAGATTCGGTCCTCACCTTCAAAAGGTGTTTCTTCACCGCCATTAAAGAAATACGTTACATGCGCATATTTTTCCGTTTCCGCGATGCGAAGCTGTGTGTAACCGCCTGCAGACAATACAGCACCCAACGTGTCTTCCAACACTTCTTTAGGATATACCACATGTACGGGCAAGCCTTCTTCATATACAGTCATCGTTGCGATGTACAACGATAGATATCCTTTCTTCCGTGCAAAGCCGTCAAAGGATTCATCGCAAAGAGCACGTGTAATCTGCCGCACACGGTCAGGACGAAAATTACATACCAAAACGGCATCACCGTCATGAATACATCCTTCGGTATCAAGCACGGTAGGCACAACGAATTCATCCGTTACGCCTGCATCATAGGACACCCGTACTGCTTCTGCCGCGGAAGATGCCCTTTCCCCCATGCCATCTACAATTGCTTCATAAGCTTTTTCAATACGGTCCCATCGTTTATCGCGGTCCATACCGTAATAACGCCCACCTACGGTAGCAATTTTCCCAAGGCCTAACTCCTGCATATAGGCTTCCAAGTTTTCAATATACCTTAATGCGCTCTTCGGTGCCACATCACGTCCATCGAGTAATGCGTGTACATATACCTCTTGAACGCCGGCATCCTTCGCACCTTTAATAACTGCCTTCAAATGTTCTAAAGAACTGTGCACACCGCCATCGGATAACAGCGAAATAAGCTGCAAGCGACTGTGCTGTGCCTTTGCATATAATTCACGAATAACCGGCCGCGTAAAGAATTCACCGTCTTCCACATCCTTGGTAATCCGTGTTAATTCCTGATATACAATACGACCGGCCCCTAAATTCAGATGACCTACTTCAGAGTTACCCATCTGCCCTTCTGGTAAGCCCACAGCTAATCCCGAAGCTGTCAGCGTAGTATGCGGACATGTGTTCCATAATTTCATGAAATTCGTAGGTTTTGCCTGTACGACCGCATTTGTCGGATCCTCCGTATTCCCTATACCGAAACCATCTAAAATTGCCAGCATAACCGGCGCTTTTAATTTTGCCATTGCAACCTCCTTTATCCGTTGATAATGGCTACGAAGTCTTCAGATTTCAGCGATGCACCGCCAACTAGTGCGCCGTCTATATTCGGTTGACTCAGTATGTCTGCTGCATTACTGCCTTTCACACTGCCACCGTATTGGATGCGCACCGCTTCTGCCGTAGCTGTATCGTAAAGCACTGCTACGGTTTGGCGGATTGCCTTACATACCTCTTCGGCCTGTGCCGCCGTAGCGGTCTTACCTGTACCGATGGCCCAAATCGGCTCGTACGCAATGACCATATCACTCACTTGGGCTGCCGTTATCTGCGTCAGTCCTGCCGTAAGCTGTGCCTTTATGAAGCTTAGTGTTTCACCTGCTTCACGCTGTGCCAGACTTTCACCGACACAAAGAATCGGCGTAATGGCATTAGCAAACGCTGCCTGCAATTTTTTATTGATCAGCGCATCGGTTTCGCCAAAGTATTGACGGCGCTCCGAATGTCCTAAAATTACATATTCACAGCCGATGTCGGTCAGCATAAGCGGCGAAACTTCTCCGGTAAAAGCACCGGCCGATTCATAATGCATATTCTGTGCGCCTACCCCAATAGCGGTATCACCAACTAAATCTGCTACGGCACTAAGCGATGTGAACGGCGGGCACAAGACTACCTCCCGTTCCCCGTCATAAGAAGCAAATGCTTGCTTAATTGCTTCCGTAAGCACGATGGCCTCCGCTCTGGTGGTATGCATTTTCCAGTTGCCTGCGATGATTTGTCGCCTCATAGAAATGCCTCCTCTATTTTATTCAGCCAATGCTTCGATACCCGGCAATGCCTTGCCTTCCAGATATTCCAAGGAAGCACCGCCGCCTGTGGAAATATGAGAAATCTTGTCGGCTACTCCCGTCTTTTCTACGGCAGCTACCGAATCACCGCCACCGACGATAGTCGTTCCTGTGGAAGCAGCAACTGCTTTAGCCACCGCATTGGTGCCTTCCGCAAAATTGTCCATTTCAAATACGCCCATAGGTCCGTTCCATACAATAAGCTTCATCGGAGCTAATGCATCGGCAAAGGCTTTACGCGATGCCGGCCCGATATCAAGTGCCATCCAGCCATCTTCGATACCGTCTGCCGGAACGACTTTATGCTGAGCATCATTTGAGAACGCATCGGCTACAACAAAGTCTGTCGGCAATAATAAGTTAGTTCCTTGTGCTTTTGCTTCTTTAATTAAGGATGCAGCCAATTCAATTTTATCAGCTTCTACGAGAGAAGTTCCCGTCGGATATCCCTTAGCGGCGATAAAAGTATTCGCCATACCACCACCGATAATCAATACATCTACCTTAGGCAATAAATTGGAAATAACTTCAATTTTATCACTTACCTTAGCACCGCCAATGATAGCTGCAAAGGGATGCTGCGGATTGGATACGGCACCACCGATATAATTAATTTCTTTTTCCAGAAGATAGCCGGCTACCATAGGCAAGAATTTAGTAATGCCTTCTACGGAAGCATGTGCACGATGGGATACACCGAATGCATCGTTAATACCTACTTCGGCCAACTTTGCTAACGCTTCGGCAAATTCCGGCACATTCTTTTCCTCTTCTTTATGATAGCGTAGATTTTCCAGTAAAACGATGTCTCCTTCTTTTAAGGCAGCCACCGCACGTTCTGCTGCATCGCCGACGCAATCATCGGCAAACGCCACCGGCACACCTAGCAATTCGGATAGACGCGCTGCACAAGGACGCAAGGAAAATTCAGGCTTACGTTCCCCCTTCGGTCGACCCAAGTGGGATGCTAAAATAATTTTTGCTTTATGATCAAGTAAATAGCGCAATGTAGGTAAGGTAGCCCGAATACGCGTATCATCCGTAATAACACCATCTTTCAACGGCACGTTAAAATCAACTCGTACAAACACACGTTTACCGGTTACATCAATAGATTCCAATGTTTTTTTCATGAGTGCCTCCCAATATATACAGAATTGCTTCCCAATATGTACAGATAAAATAAGGGGACTACCCAGTAGTCCCCCGTCGTATTATAAACCTTTCTTACCGATGTACGCAGCTAAATCTACCATGCGCATAGAGTAGCCCCATTCGTTATCATACCAGGAAACAACCTTAACCATATTGCCATCCATTGTCATCGTCAAATCAGCGTCAACAATAGAGCTGCGCGGATCACCGTTGAAATCACAGGATACTAACGGTAAATCGGATACGCCCAAGATGCCTTTCAATGAACCTTGTGCTGCTTCGCGGAAAGCATCATTGATTTCTTCCTTCGTTGCTGTTACTTCCAGTTCAGCAACCAAATCGGTGATAGACACGTTCGGCGTCGGTACACGCAAAGCGAAGCCATTCAACTTGCCTTCCAAGTCCGGCAATACTTTAGCAACCGCTTTAGCTGCACCGGTCGTTGTCGGAATAATGGATAAAGCCGCAGCGCGGGCGCGACGCAAATCTTTATGCGGTGTGTCAAGAATACGTTGGTCATTAGTGTACGAATGAATAGTCGTCATCAATCCGCGTTTAATACCGAATTTTTCATGCAATACTTTAGCAAACGGTGCCAAGCAGTTTGTCGTACAGCTTGCATTGGAAATAATCGTGTGCTTAGCCGGATCGTACATGTTTTCATTTACCCCCATAACGATGGTGATATCTTCGTTCTTTGCCGGAGCGGAAATGATAACTTTCTTTACGGATCCACCTAAGTGTGCGCCTGCTTCTTCGGCCGTACGGAATTTACCGGTACATTCAACAACGATTTCTACACCGGCACCGTTCCAATCCAAGTTTTTCGGATTGCGGTCATGGAAAACAGTAACTTTTTTGCCGTCGATTACCAAGTGATCATCTTCTACATGGATATCATTCGGTAAGATACCATGAACGGAGTCATGCTTCAGCATCAATGCAGAGCCCTGAATATCACCTACGTCATTGATTGCCACTACTTCTACATCAGGATTTTGCAATGCTGCACGCATTACACACTTACCGATACGCCCAAATCCATTAATACCAATTTTCACTGCCATGCTTTTTTCCTCCTACTGTTACCTTCACACAAGCACTAAAATAATCTATCTTACATCATATAGCTGTAATTAACATTACGTTGTAATAAAACCACGATGATTACGGGCTTTTCCTCATCGACGCAACAAAGCCATCATAGCTTCTGCTGCCGCTTCATCAATAATCAGCGTACCTCTGTGGCAGGCACGCATCACACCGATAATAGCTCGTGCCTTTACTGCACCGCCGGCTACGGCAATGACATGTGCAATACGTCCGATGTCGGCAAAATCGATACCTACATTATTTGTAGCGTAAACGATGGTCCCGTCTATATCACAATAATATCCCAAGGCTTCCCCAACAGCGCGCTTTCTCCGTAAGTCCTCACGCTGCGCATCACTGATGTGACGCTGCTCGGCCATGTGAATAGCTTCGCCTATACCAAACATCAATACATCGGTACGAGCTGCCAACTCCATAATCTCTTTAATTTGAGGCTCCATCGTTGTAAGAATGGCCAATGACTCCTTTGTCAAACCATCCGGCAGATGAAGCATCTTATAAATACCTTGAAGTTTATCTGCCATAACAGATGCAATCACATTCGCCTGATACTCAACACGTTCGCCGATACCGCCACGCGCGGGAATTACAATCGGTTTTACACGCTTTACAGGTAACGCCTCCGCCACTGCAGCCATTGTACTGCCGCCACTGACGGCGATAACGGCCCCCGGCGTAACTACGTCTTGCAAAAGTTTGGATGCATTAAAGCCCAACTCTTTCCGATCTGTCACCGCTTCACCGGTTGTCCCGGTAATAATGACTCTATCGATACATAGCGCATCGCGTATCGCTTCTTCCAGTTCGCCGATTTTATTCATTTCCTGCAATGATACTGTAAGTTTGGGGAGCAACTCTTTACCTTCGTCGGTCAGCATCATCCCTTGCTGCGTAAAATCAATCAAACCATTGTCCTTCATGATTTCCACATGTGATCGTACTACACGCTCCGATAGCTTGCTAAGGCCCGCCAACATGCGACGACCCACAGGTTGCGCATAAGAAATATGGTTTAAAAGTACATATCGTTCTTCCACTACACGCATCAGCTCCGGCGCTATGCGTTGATACACTTCCGATAACTCTTTCATCCCACACCTCTTTTCGTCCCATAGGAGCAATTTGCGTCCCACTAAAATTAAAAAAACAACTTACATGGCTATTGTATCCTATTATGTGCAAGCTGTAAAGCGTAAAATTAAAAAGACCGTCTCTGTTGAATACCAGAAACGGTCTTTCCCTATAAATAGTTTACACTATATATTATTTTGTACCGAAAATACGGTCACCTGCATCACCCAAGCCCGGGAGAATGTAACCGTGTTCATTTAGTTTTTCATCCAAGGCAGCTACGTAAATGCGTACATCCGGATGATCGCGATTAACGACTTCTACCCCTTCCGGTGCAGCTACCAAGCACATTAACTGGATGTCCTTAGCTCCTTTTTCCTTGAGCAAAGAAATCGCTGCCGAAGCACTGCCACCGGTTGCCAACATAGGATCCGTTACAATGATGCGACGTTCTGCCAAGTCCGTCGGCATTTTGCAATAGTATTCAACCGGTTTTAATGTTTCCGGATCACGGTATAAACCTACATGACCTACCTTAGCCATCGGCATAAGTTCCAACAATCCGTTAACCATACCTAAGCCGGCACGTAAAATAGGTACAACGGCTACCTTTTTACCGGCAATCTGTTTACCGATTGCTTTTACCAACGGAGTCTGTACTTCTACATCTTCCAACGGGAAATCGCGAGTAATTTCATAGCCCATCAAAAGAGTAATTTCTTCCAATAATTCTCTAAAGTCTTTAGCACCTGTTTCTACGGAACGAATTAACGTTACCTTATGCTGAATCAAAGGATGTGTCATTACATTAACATTCATGAATCGTCGTTGCCTCCTCACATACGTATCCAAAATTTGTGCACTCGTCACTCCCGCCGATTAATACAACGGATAGGTTTCACAAAGCACGGCTACGCGTTTGCGCGCTTCTTCCAGTTTAGCCGTATCTTCAGGATTATGCAAGACCAAATCAATAATTGCGGCAATTTCTTTCATATCGTCTTCCTTAAGTCCACGACTGGTCAATGCCGGTGTGCCCAAGCGAATACCGCTGGTAACAAACGGGCTGGCAGGATCGAAAGGAATCGTATTCTTATTGCAGGTAATGCCTACTTCATCGAGAAGATATTCGGCTTCCTTACCGGTAAGGCCTGTGTTACGCACATCTACGAGCATAACATGCGTATCGGTACCGCCGGATACAATAGTGAAGCCGTAATCAGCCAATGCCTGTGCCAATACTTTAGCGTTAGTAATAATCTGCTGTGCATACACTTTAAATTCCGGCTGCAATGCTTCACCGAAAGCAACGGCTTTAGCAGCAATAACATGCATAAGCGGGCCGCCCTGAATTCCAGGGAAGATTGCTTTATCAATCGCTTTTGCATATTTTTCCTTACACATAATCATGCCACCGCGCGGTCCGCGCAATGTTTTATGCGTAGTCGTAGTAACAACATCTGCATATTCTACCGGGTTCGGATGAAGACCGGCAGCTACCAAGCCGGCAAAATGAGCCATGTCAACCATGAAAATAGCATCTACTTCATGAGCAATATCGGCCATTTTCTTGAAATCGATAATGCGGGAATAGGCACTGCCGCCACCGATAATTAGTTTAGGTTTTGTTTCCAAGGCAATACGACGCATTTCATCATAATCGATTTCCTGTGTCGTTTCATCTACACCGTAAGGAACGATATTAAAATACGTACCGGAAATATTAACCGGCGATCCATGTGTAAGGTGACCACCGTGGGACAAGTTCATACCCATAATGGTGTCGCCCGGTTTCAACAGCGCGAAGTACACACCAAAATTAGCCTGGGAACCAGAATGAGGCTGCACGTTCACATGATCGGCACCAAACAATTTTTTAGCGCGTTCGATGGCTAAGGTTTCTACCATGTCAACATATTCACAACCACCGTAATACCGTTTACCGGAATACCCTTCCGCATACTTGTTCGTCAGTACGCTGCCCTGTGCTTCCATAACCGCTTTGGATACAAAGTTTTCAGATGCAATCATTTCCAACTTATTGCGTTGGCGACCTAATTCCATCTCAATCATTTTTGCAATTTCAGGATCGCGCTTCTGTAATGTTTCCATACGTAACCTCCTACTTACCCTGTTACTTATATTCTAATTTGAATATTTTACCTATTATACCTCTAAATTAGTAATTTTGGCTACCCGTCTTGCATGACGTCCACCGCTAAATTCGGTGTGTACCCAAATATCCACAATACTCAGGGCTAAGCCGGGTCCTATAACGCGTTCACCCATGGTCAAAATATTAGCATCATTGTGCTCACGCGATGCCTTTGCCGAAAAGCAATCATGACATAACGCTGCACGTATTCCCTTTACTTTATTGGCAGCAATGCCTATACCGATACCTGTGCCGCAAATCAAAATGCCGCGGTCATATTCACCGGCTGCCACTGCTTTTGCTACCGGTTCGGCAATATCCGGATAATCAACGGATTCTTCGGAATGAGTACCAAAGTCGGTTACCTCAAAACCTTGTTCCGTTAAAAAAGTCTTAATGGTTTCTTTCAGATGAATCCCGCCATGATCGGCGCCTAATGCGATTTTCATGTATACCTCCCGTGCGATTTCGATTCGCTCTACCTATACGGTACAATCCATATATCGTACCTCATTCCTATTATCCGTTATTTCTCTAACTTAGTCCATCCTTTTTCTAATAATTGTTTGATTTGAGCTGCACACGCATCATATACACTTTGATCCTGACCAAACGGATCCTCTACCTCTTCATTGGTACCGGCCCATTCACCCAGTGTAAAAATCTTATCCTTATCGAACGGATATTGACGAAGCAATACATTTTTGTGATCCGTAGTCATGCCAATGACCACATCTGCGGCATCGATAAACTTAGGCGATACCGCACGCGATCTGTGCTCGGAAATATCCACGTCAGCTGCCACTGCTTTAACAGCATTCGGTGTCGGTTCCGCACCCGGCGCTGTAAATAATCCGGCAGACAATGCCAAATGATTTTCATGTTTGGCTTCGTTAATGGCTCTGAATAATCCTTCCGCCATAGGACTCCGACATGTGTTGCCGGTACATACAAATAATACGTTCATTCTTCTTACCTCTTTTTGCTAGTATTGTTACTTCTGCTCTCGTAAGCAATCATCGGTTATACACGAATAACCCGATGGGCACTGGCTTTATCCATACGGTTCATAACAGCTGTCCCCAATCCTGCCGGAAATACACCTTCTGCGATAATCACATCAGCATTCCATTCATTGAATCGTAATAAACTGCTATATAATTCCTTAGCCAGCGATTGTGCCGGTTCCTTGCTGTCGTAAGTTATTGCTTTTACGGCAAAATCCATTGTCGCTACTTGTGACTTCATCCGTTGCCAACATTGTTCGCTTATCAATAAGCCCACCTTCGTCTTATCGGTTGCGGACGTTGACGGTGCTATAGTTTTTAATCGATCTACGATAGCCTGCACAACGGCATCGACATTTCCCACATACGTAGTCATCGCCGCATCCGGTGCATAATGCTTGTACTTCATCCCCGGCGCTTTCGGTATCGTATTGGCACCGACCAAAGCCGCATCGTAGCGAACCGTACCGACAACCTTAGCCAGCATTTCTTCCGTAATACCGCCGGGACGCAAAATAGTTACTCCGTCTTCATTGCATTCCACAACAGTAGATTCTACACCGATAGTACATGGACCTGCATTGATAATTGCTTCAATTTTACCATTCATATCATGGTACACATCTTCAGCCGTTGTCGGACTGGGACGGCCGGATATGTTAGCGCTCGGTGCTGCCACCGGTACACCGGCAGCTCGCAAAAATTCTCTACACAAGGTATGATCCGGACAGCGCAAAGCAACATTCGGTAATCCCCCCGTTGCCTTATCCGGTACTATATCCGATTTTGGCATCGTAATCGTCAGCGGTCCCGGCCAAAATGTATCCATCAGTGTTTGCGCTATCGGCGGGATATTCTTCACCAAGGGTCGTACAGCTTCGCTGTCGGGGACATGAAGAATTAACGGATTATCCGAAGGCCGTCCTTTTGCTTCGTAAATGCGAGCCATCGCCTCCGCATCCAGTCCGTTAGCACCTAATCCATACACGGTTTCCGTAGGAATGGCTACCAAGGCACCTTGCCTGAGCTGCTCTCCTAAGGACTCCAATTCCTGTGCTGTCGGATGTGTGTATATTCGAGTTTTCAACTCTCTCACCTTCTTTAATTCATATTACAGGCGCTGCCACCGTAACTCCCTGATAATACCAGCGATATCTCGGTTATATACGGGGTCACTATAATAGCCGGTTGCCGCTGCCATATCGGCTACCTTATTTTCTTGGCCGCAACCGATTTCAACAGCTAGCCAACCACCGCTTTTGATGTACAGTGGTGCCTCTTTTACCAGTATATCATAAAAATCAAGTCCCGTTTCTCCGCCATCTAAGGCTATCATCGGTTCTCGTTTAACCTCCTCGGATAGTGTGGCAATCTCTGCCGTCGGTATATACGGCGGATTCGATGTGATGACATCAAAGCTTTCTTCATAACCCCCTAATTCGCGCAGTGCACCGAACATATCGGATACACAAAGCTTGGCACGTTCTTCTAACTCCAATTGCTGTCGATTGGTAGCTGCGACTTGAAGTGCTTTTTTCGAAATATCAAGTCCCATACCTGTAGATTTAGGCAGATAATGCAACAAGCTATACAAAATAGTTCCCGGACCGGTACATACGTCGAGTAAACGGTATTCCGTATCCTTGTCGAGAAGAGACAGTATATCCTCTACCAATGTTTCCGTATCGGGACGCGGTATAAGCACATCCTCAGATACATTAAACATGAGACCCATAAATTCCTTTTTACCAATAATGGCTGCTACGCTCAATCCTTCTGCTCGTTTCATCACCAAAGGACGGAACGCATCCAATTCTTCCTTAGTCAGCGGCTTATCGTAATTGACATACAAGTAAATTCGTTCCTGCCCCAATATATGAGAAAGCAGCACTTCCCCATCAAGGCGACTGCTTTCAATCCCCTTGCTACGAAAATACTGCTCCGTCCACTGGAGCAAGCGACCTATGGTCCACAGCTCCTTATTCATTCGCATCTGCCTCCTGCATTTTTGCCGCTTGGTCAGCGGTAATCAACGCTTGAATGAGTTCTTCCAAATCTCCATTCAACACGGCATCCAGCTTATATAAAGTTAAGTTGATTCGGTGATCCGTTACGCGTCCCTGCGGATAATTATATGTGCGGATACGTTCGCTGCGATCGCCGGTACCCACCTGGCTCTTTCTGTCAGCAGCTACGCTGGCCGCTGCTTCCTGTTCCGCCTTATCCTGTAATTTTGCACGCAATACGCGCATGGCTTTATCTTTATTTTTTAATTGAGACCTTTCGTCCTGACAGGCAACAACAATCCCTGTCGGCTTATGCGTAATACGCACTGCCGATTCCGTACGGTTAACGTGCTGACCGCCGGCGCCACTGGCACAATAGGTATCGATTTGTAAATCTTTATCATTAATTTCTACGTCTACGTCTTCCGCTTCCGGCAATACCGCCACGGTTACCGTCGATGTATGGATACGACCGGACGATTCAGTTTCCGGTACACGCTGCACACGATGAACACCGCTTTCAAATTTTAATTTTGAGTATGCGCTGTCACCATCAACAGAGAATACGACTTCCTTAAAACCGCCCAATTCAGGTTCGTTAGCATCAATAATTCCGCAGCGCCAGCCTTGCGCTTCCGCATATTTAGTATACATACGGAATAAATCACCGGCAAACAATGCCGCTTCATCACCGCCTGCACCGCCACGAATTTCCACGATAACGTTTTTATCATCATTCGGGTCTTTAGGCAATAATAAGATATGAAGCTTATCTTCCAATTCTTGGCGTCGTTCTTTTAACTCTTTAAGTTCTTCCTGCGCCATTTCTCGAAATTCTTCATCCATGCTTTTATCTTCCAACACTTCCAGCGCTTCGTCAATTCCGGTCAGCACCTTTTTGTACTCACGGAACGTTTCTACCGTTTCCGTCAGCCCCGCATGCTGGCGCGTCAGCTTTTGCCACTCCTGTTGACGTGCAATCACTTCCGGATCGCTAATGCGCTGTTCCAAATCCATATATTTATCTTCTATTACTTGTAATTTATCCACCAACATCATCGGTGCGTTACCCCTTTCGGTTATTTATATATATTCGTAGGCATCTTCTTCGGACGGGCGCACGGCTTCTAACGCGCGAATAGCCACTTCGATTTGATCTGCTTCGGGCTCCCGCGTTGTCATGTACTGAAGCCACAAGCCGGGACCGATAAGTGCTTTTACTACTGCCGAGTCACTGCGTCCTGCCCATCGTATCACTTCATAAGCAATACCAGCTACCACCGGCATCAACAACACTCTGGACACAATGCGTTCCAATAAATTCGGCCAGCCTAAAAATGCAAACACAATAATACTTACTACCATGACAATAAGCAAAAAGTTTGTTCCGCACCGTGCATGCAACCGTGAATGCTTGCGTACATTTTCCACGGTAAGCGGCTGGTCGTCTTCATAGGTGTGAATAACCTTGTGCTCTGCTCCATGGTATTGAAACACGCGTTTTATATCCGGCGTAAGCCCGATAGCCCAAATATACACTAAGAACAAGGCTAATCGGATAACCCCTTCTACTAAATTCAATGCAATATGGTTATCTCCAATGCCCGGTATGTACTTGGCTACAAAGGTGGGCAAAGCCAAAAAGAGTCCGATAGCAAATAAGGTAGACACCACCATAGTAATGGCAATATCCTTATTGGACATACTCTCCTCTTCTTCGCCGGCTGCTTTGGCTGAATAGGCTAACGCCTTCATCCCGATTGTCAGTGATTCATACAATGCCAAGCAACCGCGTAGCAACGGTTGCTTGAGTATAGGGTAGCGCTCCGCTAAAGATGTAGTCGGAGTCGTATCTACCACAATGCCGCCGTCCGGTTCTCGAACAGCTGTCGCTGTATATTTTGGGCCACGCATCATAACGCCCTCTATGACTGCCTGGCCTCCAACAAATTTTTTAATCCGCTTTTGCTTCACGAGAACTCCTCTCTCAAACAAATATAGGCAGAGCCTAGGCTCTGCCGTATAATTTGTATAATTACATTGCGATAATTATTTACCGTAACGTTTGTTGAATTTTTCAATACGACCACGAGCCTGCGCTGCACGCTGCTGACCGGTAAAGAATGGATGGCATTTGGAGCAAACGTCTACGCGGAGATCGCTTTTCACGGAACCGGTTTTAAAGGTATTGCCACAACCGCAAGTTACGGTAGCTTCACCATAATTCGGATGAATTCCTTCTTTCATTCTGTAACACCTCTTTCCACTGACTAAACTATACTTAATGATTGTATCATACAGTTATCTGTAATGCAAGTCATCACTCGCTTTTTTCTTCTGCCTTTTCCGCTGCTTTAGCTGCCGCTTTAGCAGCAGCCCGTTCTTCAAAAGATTCCTGCATAGCCTGCTCTAAATCAACGGAGTTCAGTAACTCTTTCAATGCTAAAATTTCTTCCAGCGTCAATGTGACACCTTTTGTCATGCCCGTATATTCGCTGTCCCAAGAACGTAAATCAAACTTTGGATTGTAACGGCCCCAACTGGTGCAAGTAAGCTGTTTCTTCCAACCATCTTTATTTTCTGACAACGTCCCCAATACTTTAAAAATTTCAAAATTAACGACTGCCATTCTATCAATCTCCTTTATCGGTTATTTATTATCGGTGTCTTCCGCCGGTACTTCCGGTGCTTCCGGCAAGATTACCTGCGCCATTGCTTCCAGTTCCGCACCCCATGTTGCATCTGCTTGAGCCAGTGCGTCCTTGTAGGCACTGCGTCCCTTTTCGAAACGTTCTTCCAAAACTGCCAATGCATCTTTTTTGATAATTCGACGTCGGCAACTGCCCATAAGCTGTAACAATGCTTCCGTTGTAAGAACCATATGGGATAACGTCGTCAATATCTTACTGCCTTCTTCGCTTTTGAAATAAGCATACCAGATATAAGCAGCCACAGGATTCGTAAACATCCAGTATGCAACGCCATCATCCTTGGATTCAGCAGCTACCGCTGTAGCAAACTGTTCTTCGCTCATAGCCGTGTCCGGTGCCAAACCTTCTACCTGCGTGATTTTTAAATCGACACGCCCTTTTTTGCGTTCCACTTCAAGGCGCGTTGCCTTGTATGCTTCAAATACACGGCGCATATATAAAGGCAAGCGGCCGTCGTTTTTCATAAAGCCATCATCGCCCATAGCCGTATCCTGCGGGTTTAACGCCGGAATGAAACCACACAAAGATAAACCGTATTGTACAACCGAGAAGGTGTCCATGGATGCCAGTACTTCATGAGGCAACGCAATAAACGGCGTGCTCCGCCAAGAGTCATTCATAATTTCTCTGATTTCCAGTGCAACCTTTTTGATATCTCGATTTGTGTAGAAAAATTCTACCGCCCCTAGAGGTGCCCATTCGCGCACACTTTCCAAGCGACGCTGCAACAGCATGTACTGAATGGCCATGCGATTCATGCCCACCTGATCTTGTACTGCTGCCAGCGGTATAAAGTAATGCACTGTTCCCACTTCGGTGATGTTCATAACACGGGAGGCCACTTCCTCCATCATCTTCACCGGAGCTTGGAAAATTCCTGTCGACGCCGCTACGATATGGTCGAAAATAACATCTTCCGGCCATTCATTGGTAATCGGTGCCAAAGGATATAATTTTTTAAATAATGCATAACAGCTTTCCGACGGTGTGTAAAAAATTAAGCGATCCGCCGGAAGCTCCTGCAGGATATCTTCCGCCAATGCTGCGTACTCTTCAATATACGCAAATAAAATAATTCCGTCTGTATGCCTATGCTCTTCGATAATATCCTTCATAGGTACCGTCCACTGACGTCCTGCATCGATACCTTCCAAATAACCGGTTTCACTGATAACATCCATCAGCTCTACCGCAAAGGACGGACCGTACAAGGTACCAAAATCATTTTCCGAATACGTAACAGGACCAAACTCCTCTTCCGTAGACTGTTTTGCCAATGTATATAATTTGTCCGCCGTAATGCCCCATTCACGTACCTCTGCGCTGGCACTGATCATTTGGTCCAATGCACGGAAACGCAATAACTCGTTGATGATAGCGACACCTCGTAAGCCGATGGCCTCAAAACGTGCAATTAACGACTCAATTTCCTTTGTCATTCTTATGCCTCCTTATCTGCCGATGGACACACCGGTGCCAACGGACACTCCCCGCATAACGGTTTACGCGCTTTACATATTTTTCGGCCGTGCCATATCAGCCAATGATGAGCGGCACTCCATTTTTCCATAGGAATCGCCTTTTTTAATTTTTCTTCTACCTCTTCCGGCGTCTTCCCTTTTGCTAAGCCCAACCGGTTTGATACACGAAACACATGTGTATCAACGGCAATGGCAGGGACACCGAATAAAACAGAAACTAAAACATTTGCCGTTTTACGTCCCACACCGGGTAGCTTGATTAACTCATCAAAGGACTCCGGCACTTCACCATGATAGGTATGCACCAAGATATCACAAGTTTTAATCAAATTAGCTGCCTTTGCTCTGTATAAGCCGCAATCCCGAATTAACACTTCTAATTTAGAAACACCCAACGCCAGCATATCCGCCGGATTGCTATACGTCGGAAATAAACGCGCTGTGATGATATTCACTCGTTCGTCCGTGCACTGTGCCGATAAAACCACGGCTACCAGCAATTCAAACGGACTATTATACGTCAACGCCGGCTTCGCGTCCGGATACGTTTCTTCTAAAATCCGAATCTGCTCCGCCTTTATCGCCTTTGTTACTCTCATGTACAACTCCTTTGAATGATGCAATGTATTTCTCCACGATTATATCACTCCTTGTCGATAAAAGCTACACATTATGCATAGATGAGATAAAGGCTTGACGTCCATGCTATAATAGCAGTATATATCTATTAATAAGGGGGGTAACCTGATAATGAATATAAATAAAACATTACAACGTATTAACGAATTAGCAAAAAAGAAAAAGGCTGGTATTCCTTTAACTGAAGAAGAATTAGCCGAAAAGAAAGAACTCTACAAAATTTATCTTGACTTCATTCGCGGTCAAGTAAAACAACAGCTCGACTCCATTGAGTTTGTTGATGAAGTACCGGAAGATGCCGGACATTGTACCTATGATAATGTAGGTTTTAAAAAATTAAATTAAAACTCATTTGCTATCGGCTTTAATGCATCATCAAGGATTAAATACTAAACAATCTACACAAACAAAATAAGAGGAACACAGTAGCATGCTGTTCAATGATTACATCGTATACACTTATTCATTAGAACAGTCCTTGCTCCTGTGTTCCTCTTTTATTATTAGATTTTTATTTTTTATTATGTCTTACATCATATCTTTACAGTTACTTCGTCTTACACCTATCACATTTTATATGTACTGCCTTCTACCTTTACTACATACTATTAATACTTACTATTTCACATTTGCCATATTCTAAAGTTATCCTACTTTGCATATACTATATTTTTCATTTACCATATTTTACACGTAATATATTTTTACATTATATATATCGTAAACTAAATATATGTATCGTGTCCTAACCAATAAATTCTTTTAAAATACTATTACTCGGTACATAGCTGGGATCTAATACCTTGAAAGGTGATAAAAAGCGAAGCAGCTGATGTGCCTGATAGTAATACGGACTCTCCGGGGTAATCGCTTCCAATAAAGGAACAGCTAATCCCTTCAGCACCGGCAACTCATATAATAAGGCAGAATTAAAAATCATATCCGCATCTTCTTGGAAGGGGAAGATATTACTTTCCTCGCCGCGTCGCACATTGTCCCACATTTCCAATGTACATTCCGCACCATGTCCGCGAAATTGGTGATCTCGCACCAATCGTCGCACCAAACGTGTATAGGATGTAGAAATACGATTATGATCATTAATCGCCAACTGCGTTAACGCCCCTAAATAAATTTTACACTTCTCATAGCGCGGCACGACGCGACTGAGATCATCATTCAATGCATGTAACCCTTCCACAACAACAGGCGATCCCGGCGTTAACCGAACAGTTTTATCTTGCCATTCACGGGTACCGGTTAAAAAATTAAATTGTGGCAGTCGTACTTCTTCACCGGCATACAGTGCCAATAGTTGTTGTGAAAAAAATCCTACATCAATTGCATGAATCGATTCGAAATCATAACTTCCGTCAGGCAAGCGTGGCGTGTAGGCGCGTTCCACAAAATAATCATCTAAGGATAGCATGATAGGACGCAATCCATTGACCTTGAGTTGTGTACAAAAACGTTTGGTAAAGGTTGTCTTTCCCGCCGAGGATGGCCCGGCTACCAAAATTAAACGAATCGCCGGCTTCTGCGAAACTACATAGTCTGCCATCTGTGCCCGACGCTTTTCCTGGAGTGCTTCGGCCAAATCGATAATCTCTGTAATACTACCGTCATGAATGTGATCGTTTAGCTGACTTACATAGCTGCAGTCGAGCATACGCCCCCACTCTTTAGCTTCCAAAAACACCTTTGCAAATTTAGGAACCTCTTTATATGTTGCCAATTCACGCGGTCGCTCCCAATCAGGATAGCGAAGTAAAAATCCCGGCGTGTATAATTCTAACGAAAAGTAACGCAAATAAGAAAAATCAGGGACCATAGGACCAAAATAATAATCTGCCGTTTTTCCCGTTTGGTAATACGTTATTTCCGGTAAATCCAGAGATTCCAGGATTTTACAATCAAAATCATTTCCATGCTTACGCACATAGCGTAAGCAATCGCTTTTAGACATAAATTCTTTTTTTATGGCCGGTTCCTCACGCTGGATTAGACGCATTCTTCTCTGTATGCGCTGTATATCTTCGTAACCGGCACTACGTCCGTTCGTATGTATTAATTCACAATATAAGGCATTGCCCAGTGTATGCAACACTTTAACAGTAGCTCCCGGAAATTCATCATTTACCGCGCGCACCATCAGTAAGATAAGACTTCGCTGATACGCCATAAATCCTTCTCGCGTATTCAGAGGTAACCATCGTATCGTTACATCTTCATACAAGGCCGTCTGAAAATCACAAATATCATTATGTATGATTGCTAGCACAGCATTCTCCGTAGTAAAAAACGGCAGTAGGCGAGCTACCTCACCTACTGTCGTCCCACTTGGTACGGTTACAGCTGTGCCGTTAGCATCGGTAACCGTTATATTCATTATAAATACCCCAATCGTTTCATAATCGTATGCATCGTCGTTGCCAAACCTTTCATCTGGCGCTTCGGAATGCTGCATGCCGCAACACGTATACCATGTCCTAACGGAATAACATATACATGTTCCTTAGTTAATTCTTCTACAACTTCCTTAGAATGTTCCGTCGGAATCGTTAAGAAGAAACCGCCGCAATACGGTAAACAAGGCAATCCGACTTCTTTTGCTTCCTCTACGAAAATCTGTGCTCGTTCGTTAATTAATCGGCAATACTCATTTCTTTCTTTTTCGTACGCTGCCAACTTGGCCGGATCGTGTACGATATTTGCCATCGTGCGCATAGCCGGTCTACAAATATTAGACCAAGTTGCACGAGACGTTAATTGATTAATTTCATGGAATTCCTCATGTACATCTTTATCGGAAGTAATACCGATCATCGCGCCTACACGCTGACCGTACATGGTAAATCCTTTGGATAAGCTATAGCAAACAACACCAAGAATCTCCTTAGGCAAGTTGCCAAATTTTTTAAAGAAGCGCCGTACCGATTGCTTTTCTCCGGAATAATCAATATATGCTACATCGCAAGCAATAATCACCTTGTTTTTCCCTTTGGCAACCAATTCCTTTGCAAAAGAAATTACTTTGTCCCAATCCTCTTCGGTTAAACTAAAGCCAGTAGGATTGTTCCCCGGTGTATTAAAAATCCATACTACATTTTCCTGTTTCGCAGCTATCTCTGTAGCCTTTGCTTTAAACGCTTCAAAATTAAACGTATTATCCGGTGTAAAGAGTTGATATGTATCTAATGTTCTATGATTATCGCCACAGATCTGTTGATAAGCGCCCCAATACCAATCAGCAGTCAACACTGTATCCCCCGGATTCGTATAATTATGTACCAAGTGATGAATGCCACCTGTACCGCCGGCTGTCGCTACCGCTTCAAGATATGCATCCGGTTTCGATTCACCGAAGCATTCACTGATTGCTGCATCCAAAAATTCCGGCAAGCCTGCAATCGGAGCATAGGCTACGTATTCGTTGCGCGGTAAATTAAGGTATTCATGTTCTACGGTTTTCAAGAAAACGATATCCCCGTTTTCGTCCAAAATAGAACCTAAGGTACCATTCAATACGTTTTCCTTACCGATTTTTTTTGCGTCTTCCTGCGCACGTGAATTCATAACAAAAATATTATCCTTTGCTTTCTTGCCTTTCGCGTGCGTAGCCGCCATACTCATAGTCATGTCCTACACCTTCCTATCCATTATAGCAATAATCTATATTTATAATAGCCTAAATATATACACTATACAAGGGATAAACCATGAAAAGTGCCATGTTTTTTACATTTTTATAAAAAAATATTGTATACAATATAGAGCAAACTATAAAATATAAAGAAAAGCTCCCAAGCACAAGTTCAACTCGTACTCGGGAGCCTTTCTTCTTTGTAAAGTAATCTCAGCGTTCTTCGCCAATCCTACTTAGAACGAATAGCCTAAACCGGCATGTAAGCCTTTAATATCGCTGTCATTACCATCAACGCTATATTTATCATACTGATAATATACGTTAAGGCCTAAATCGTTCGTCAAATCGTAAGTAGCACCAATCTGATACGTTTGTTTAATATCATTACCAAAGCCAACCTTAGCAAAACCTTTTAAGTTATCTGCTAAAGGAACGTGACCGATTACGCCACCTTGGAAACCGGTTTCATGTTCACCATCGGCTCTAAGATATGTACCTGCCCCATATAAATTAACATTTTTGCTTACTTTATATACAGCTTCTAAGCGATGATCCTTCACATCGCCGCCTTTGTCAAGATTAACACGGCTGTATTCGTACTGCAATGCCAATTTATCGGACAAACCAGTCGCTAGAGAGGCCCCAAACCCATCGTTGGAACCGCCGTTGCCCTCAGCATGTTGAGCAAAGCTGTATTCTACGGCAACCTTACTCTGGCCTGCATTAATGTCTGTCACCGGAACGGAAGCCGCAAATGCTGCACCGGTCACCGTAGCAGTCACTACTGCACTCAAAAGTAATGTTTTATTCATCGGGTATCCCTCCAAGCACTACTACACAATATAAAAATATATTCTTCTCACAGATATCTGTGAAACTCCTACCGTTTCATGAACGTAGGAATTTCGAGACCTCCCGTCGACATAGGACGTTTAGCGCGGTTTCCGCCAAAGTCCGGTCCTGGATTGTGAGAAGCACCAAATCCGGTAGCTACTACAGTAATCTGTACACGGTCACCGAGATTTTCGTCAATAACGGAACCGAAGATAATGTTTGCTTCCGGATCGGCAGCTTCGGAAATAATTTCCGCTGCTTCATTAATTTCAAACAAGCTCAAGTCACTGCTACCGGTAATATTCAAAAGAATTCCCTTTGCACCTTCAATAGAAGTTTCAAGCAAAGGACTGTTAATAGCCATCTTAGCAGCATCAACAGCACGATTTTCACCTTCGCCTACACCAATACCCATCAAGGCTTCACCTTGATTAGTCATAATGGTTTTTACGTCAGCAAAGTCAAGATTGATTAAACCAGGTACAGTGATCAAATCAGAAATACCCTTGATACCTTGGCGCAATACGTCATCCGCCGTGCGGAATGCCTCATTAAGCGGGGTTTTCTTATCAACTACCTGTAACAATTTATCATTCGGAATAACGATAATCGTGTCTACTTTGCTAGTCAACATTTCAACACCTTTATCCGCCTGTGTACGACGACGTTTACCTTCAAACGTAAACGGCTTCGTTACTACGCCTACCGTTAAAGCACCGATTTCACGGGCACATTCGGCAACAATCGGTGCAGCACCGGTACCAGTACCGCCACCCATGCCGGCAGTAACAAATACCATGTCGGAACCCTGAAGTGCCTTAGTTATTTCTTCGCGACTTTCCTGTGCTGCTTCCTCCCCTACCTGAGGATTTGCACCGGCACCTAAGCCTTTTGTAAGCTTTTCACCCAATTGAATCTTAATATCTGCTTTAGAATTATCCAATGCCTGTGTTTCTGTATTGGCCACTAAGAAGTCAACACCCTGAAGGCCACTATCAATCATGCGGTTTACGGCATTGCTTCCGCCGCCACCTACACCTATTACCTTAATATTTGCGAATTCCGACATCTAAGATCCTCCTCCTATTTCCGCAGGATATTACAAGTATTGTAGCCGCGTTTGCTAACGCTGCATTATCACACAATACTTGCCATAGTTTGTTTAGTCTATTTTACAATAGATTTCAAAGTTTTTCCACTTTATAATTGCATTCTGATTTACATTATATCATTATCGCCCCTACTTTTTCCAGTAGTCATTCCTCATTTTGTACGGCGCGAAAGCAATAAGCGTCGTATCGCCGCCGTATTTTGAAAGAGTCGTAAACCAAAGCTGATTAATGCTACATAGTATAAATCAATACCGACAATGTTTCCCAAAAATACAAGTAGCGCTGCCAACAACGAGTTAGAAAAGAATCCTGTCAAAAAGATGGACAAGTCAAATACGCGTTCCAAGGCAGCCCTGGTTCCGCCAAACACACTGTCTAAAGCGGCCAATAATGCTACCGATGTATATTTGGCATATACCGGCGGAATTTCCAAGGGCGATATAGAACCTAAGCTGATACCTACAATCAGGCCCAACACTATATATACATATATCATGTAGTCGCCCCCTCTTTTACAGCCGTCAAATGCTCTTCTCGAAAGGTACCATTAAAGGCAGGTACTACTACTTGATTTTCTTTTTGGATTTTTAGCTCAATGCCCCAATATTTCAATGTATCCACAATGCCACCTCGCATCGTAAGTGCTGCAGATAATGTTTTGGGATCACCAATTGCCTTTATAACAAAAGGCGGTGCAAACACTTTGCCGTTAACCATAATTGTCGGCCCTGCACATCGAACTTCCGATACACCGATTAGTCGTTGATCGTTTATCGCAATGGCTTCCGCACCTCCGGCACGTAACTCATTAACAATGCGCAGAATATCTTCGTCATGAATTAAATATAAGTTGGGGTTTTCGTTATCCTTAACAGGTACTTTACTATCATTGATAGTAACCACAACACCCGTACCACTGACCGTAGTTAAGCCGGCCCGTTGTTTCAACACACTGTAATCCGAATTAACATCATCAGTGGTACCTTTTTTTATTTTTTCCAGCTGAGCCCGTAACTCATCGCGCTCTTTTTGCGCCGCATTAAGTTGTAACGCCAAGTCCCCGGCTCGCTGCAAATGCACATTATTCTCTGTAATGGTCTGAGTCATTCTGTATTGAGTAACCAACATGATTCCCAATACCATACTTACCGCCGCAATGGCCCAACGTCCTTGCTTCAATGCTTGTCCTTTCCTATCTATTGCACCTTAATAAACGGTGACGTAACATTTACATCTAAATACTGTGCTGCTACGCCGCGTGTTTTCACATCTTTAATCATTTCTTCGCTTAACTGTGCTTTTTTAACCAGTTCGGAGCCATCACCTAATCGGAGCGGAAGCCCGTCTACGGTATATGCCGTCAACTGATTTTCATCACCTACATTGACTTCGGCAATAGATTTTAAGCCATCCGGTGTCAAGGCATTCAGGTAAACCAACGCATCGTGAATTGCCTTGTTATCAAGCTTATCGCCTAATAAAATATTGCCGAGCTTAACGCCGGATATAATCGGTACTGCCGTATCCTCAATAGCCGGCCCCATAGCAATTACCTGTCCGTTCTTATCTATCGACGCAAATCCGAATTTAGTCGTTACTACCGCTAATGCTTTTCTATCGGTGATATTAACTTGAAGAGTTAAAGGAAATACATAGTTAACTTTGGCAACTTCAACACGTAAATCATTTGCTAATCGATCTTCCAAACGTCCCGTATTAATCTGCAATAAATTAACAGGAGAACGAATATCTCCGGCGGCCATCACGTCCTGTACCGTCACCTTATCACTGCCCACTACTTGTATCGTTCCCAAAGGAATCGGTAATACATAAAGCAAGGCAAGAACCATGATAACCAGTATCGTACTGATAATCGCTTTTCTCTGCCAACGGTGCGGGCCTTTTCGAAACTGTGTTCCGCCACCGCTTCGCATTTGTCGTTGCCCATCCGTTGTCATTTTTCGTCTTCTATTGTCTTGATTAGCTTCTGTTTGCGTAGTATCTAAGTCAGGGGCGTTTTCAGGAAATTCGCCATTCCTATAGTGCCCGTCATCCTCCGTCATCGCAACCGAACCGGATGATGATAACGTAGTGTCGTCATTAACACCGGCAACGATAACACCACGTCTACGCAATTCTTCGGCAAAAGACACTACCGGAGCCGTTACTGCTTGCCAGGGTCGCTCAGACTGACGTTCGCCCTGGCTGTTACCACCTTTATACTCTCTCATGGGCGACCCTATCCTCCTAGAATTTTCCTAAGCCTGCAGACTGTAATATTTTTTCGCATAATGCAGGAAAGTCAATTCCCAATGCGCCCGCGGCTTTAGGCACCAACGAGGTAGCCGTCATTCCCGGTATCGTGTTGTATTCCAACACATACGCATCACCGTGGCTGTCTGTCATAACATCTACGCGAATAGTTCCGCTACACTGTAATTCTTTAAATACAGTTTCACCAATACGTTGCATGGTGGCCGTCAATTCTTCATCAATCGGAGCCGGTACTAAATAATCCGTAGCACCGCTTGTATACTTAGACGCGTAATCATATTCACCGGAGTGCGGTCTGATTTCAATGACAGGCAATGCTTTACCATCCAATACGGATACCGTAAATTCCCGACCGTCCAAGTATGCTTCCACTACCAAGATTGGGTCATACGATAATGCTTCTTTCACCGCTGTTCCCAATGTAGACTCATCTTTAACGATTACCACACCAATACTCGACCCTTGTGTAGCCGGTTTTAATACAACCGGCAAGGAAAAGCGATGGTGAATATCTTCAATAATTTCCTCTTCGCTTTGTACCGCACCGTTGTAGGATACGGATGATGCCGTAGGAATACCGGCACCGCGGAATACATCTTTACTGATTTTTTTATTCATTCCTACCGCATGTGCCATAACACCTGAACCGGTATAAGGAATGCCGGCCATTTCAAGTGCTCCCTGTACAGCCCCGTCTTCACCAAATTTTCCGTGAAGAGCGATAAACACGACATCACCGCCTACAGCACGTATATCTTCAACTACATGTGCCGGACGAAGTTCCAATGTTTCAGCCTTGTAACCGATGCTTTGCAATGCTTCGGCAATGGCAGCCCCTGTCCGACGAGATACTTCCGCTTCCTTGGAAGGGCCACCCATTAATACAACAATTTTTTTGTCTTTCATTTATTATCGTCTCCTAATAGTGCCAACAATTTAGGACCGTATTGATTAATCGAACCGGCTCCCATGGTGATTACCAAATCCCCGGGACGTAATTCGCTTTTTACACGGGCAGGCAGTTCTTCTATATCTGCCACATAGCATACGTCTTGTCCCGTTGTTTTCTTAATCATAGTAGGAATAGACATACCGTCAATGCCTTCTATAGGATCTTCTCCGGCACTATAAATATCTGTCATATAAATTTTATCGGCTGCTTTAAATGCATTCCCAAACTCAGAAAGCAACAACTTTGTGCGCGTGTAACGATGTGGTTGAAATAAACAAATCACCCGATGTTCTTCCAAGGCCTTAGCTGCTTGCAAGGTCGCATTAATCTCCGTAGGGTGATGTGCATAATCATCAACCACCCATATGCCTGCCGTATGTCCTTTCGTTTCGAAACGACGTTTGGCACCTGTAAAGTGAGATAATGCATCACAAATAGTTTTTGCATCCAATCCGCATTCTTTCGCCATAATAAAAGCAGCTAACGAGTTAAGTGCATTGTGAGTACCCGGCACGCGTAATACCATTTGACCGATAACATTCCCTTTGAAAGCAATATCATACACAAGTTTTCCCTTTTCATAATGAATATTCAGTGCACGATACTCATTATTTTCACCTAGGCCATAGGTGATAAAGCGTCGTTCTACTTGAGGAATAATAGATTGAATCGCTGCATTATCACCACAAACTACAGCTACTCCGTCACTAGGTAATACGGATAGGAATTGTGCAAACGCACGATGCAAATTTTCAATGGTCCCATAGTGATCCATATGGTCATTCTCAATATTAGTTACAACAATTTTTTTCGGTCGCAGTTTAAGAAAAGAACCATCGCTTTCATCAGCTTCCGCAATACTGTACTTGCCTTTCCCCCATTGGCTGCTGCCTTTCAAGTAATCTACTTCGCCACCGATAATAACGGTAGGATCCTCACCGGCTTCCACAAAAATCTGTCCCAACATGGATGTAGTCGTTGTCTTGCCATGAGCACCGGCCACTGCGATACCGGTCGTAACATCAAGTACAGCTTTTACGATGTCCGAACGATGAAGAATAGGAATTCCTTTTTCCTTTGCTGCCATCAACTCAGGATTATCGTCATGAATAGCTGTCGAACGAACCACTGCATCCGTACCGTTTACATATTCTGCCTTATGTCCGATATGAATTGTCGCTCCCATAGAACGGAAACGTTCCGTTACAGCTGACTCCTTGATATCCGATCCGGACACTTGAAATCCTTGACTAATCAGTATATTCGCAATTGCCCGCATGCCTGATCCGGCAATCCCGATTAAATGAATTTTATGTATACCATCCAACATGGTCGCATTCGCTCCTCACATTTATTTTGCTATTTCCAATGCCAATTGAGCAATATCTCTTGCCGCATTCGGTCGTCCCAATGCCTTGGCTTCCGACGCCATATGCGCCAACTCTTCTCGATTTTCTAAAAAGTATTCTATTTCTCCGATTAAATCTTCACCGGTAAGCATCTTATCCACAATCATACGCGCCGCTCCGGCTGTTACCAACGAACGTGCATTATATGTCTGATGATCCTCTGCCGCGTAGGGATACGGTATCAAGATAGAAGGTATCCCGCGTACGGTCAACTCAGCCAGACCTACCGCTCCGGCTCTGAACACGGCTAAATCCGCTGCTGCCAAGCCTTTTGGCATATCATGCAAATATGACAAAATTAACGACGACTCACTGAAAGAGTTGCCATCTTCGGCACCCAATTCTGCTAGCACTCGATCGTATTCGGCACTTCCGGTTACATGAATGAGTTTAATACCCTTTCTATCTTTAAAATGGCGATGCACCTCTATCATAGCATTATTTATACTACGTGCACCGCGCGATCCGCCGGCAATTAAAACGGCAAAGTCGGAATCGGCTAATTTAAAATGGCGCCGGCCATCGGAGCGCGAATCAATAAGGACCTCAGGTCGCACAGGATTACCTGTGTAAATAACGCGCTTACAATGACTAAATGATGCTGCCGCTTCTTCATAGCCTACAGCCACAACATCGACGAAACGGCTGAGAATTTTATTGGTAATGCCGGCAATTACATTCTGCTCCTGAATTAATGTAGGTATTTTACGCAATGCTGCTGCCATTAATATAGGACCACACACGTAACCGCCGGTACCTATAACCACATCCGGCTTAAATTCGGAAATAATACTGTTGGCCATAAACAAAGATCCCACCGATTTTCCTAGTGTCACCGCGGTTTGGAGAGACAGCTTGCGAGCTAACCCCTGAACCGGTAACGTGCGAAACGGCAATCCTTCTTTAGGTACAATAGAAGCTTCTAAGCCACGTTCCGTACCAATATACAAAAACTCAGCTTCTGTCATAGCCGCTATTTCTTTATAAATAGTAATCGCCGGATAGATATGACCTCCGGTTCCGCCACCGGATATGATTACCCGTTTCATTCCGTAGCCCCCTTCTTTGCCATTTCATGCACACATTGCTTAAAATCGTCGCCTCGTTCTTCAAAGCAATGATACCAATCAAAACTGGAGCATGCCGGCGACAGCAGTACCACATCTCCTTCCGTAGCCAAATCAGCCCCCATAGTAACTGCTTCTTCCATAGAGTCGGCCCGGTATATATTCGTTACGCCTGCTGTTATAGCGGCTTGTGTAAATCGATCGGCTGCTTCACCCATGAAAATTACGGCTTTTGTATTCGATTTTACCTTAGCTATAAAGTCTTCCAGGGGAGTCATCTTATCATGACCACCTGCCAACAGAATCACCGGCTGATGAAATGCATCTAATGCCTTTATAGCCGAATCGGTATTTGTAGCTTTTGAATCATTATAGTACGTAACACCTTTATAGGTCGTTACTTTTTCTATACGATGTTCCACCCCATTAAAACTATCGATGGCTGATGCAATGCTCTCTTTAGAAAAGCCTAGTGCATAGGACAGGGCAACAACCGCTAAAATATTTTCTACATTATGGGCTCCCGGAATATGAATCTCTTTTACAGTGACTACCGGATCCGGTTTACCGTTTTGTACGGCATAACATACGCCGTTTTCAAAAAATGCACCGTCTGTTACGCGCCGCTGTTGACTGATTGAGAGAACTTTGCCAGGTACACGCATGGCCATATCGGCCACTATAGGATCATCTATATTCAAAACCATAAAATCGTCAGCCCGTTGTCTACGGAAAATAGCTTCCTTCGCATATTGATAGGCTTCCATTGTCTTATGTCGCTGCAGATGATCCGGCGTAATATTTAGCATGATGCCACCTTTAGGCCGGAAGGTGACACTGCTTTCCAACTGATAACTGGATAATTCCGCTACCACATACCCGTCCTCCGTTGCCTTATGGGCAGCCTCACTGAGAGACAGACCAATATTGCCACCGACAAATACCGGCTTGCCTGCTGCTTTTACTACCTCAGCCAACAATGTAGTCGTCGTTGTCTTACCGTTAGTTCCTGTCACGGCCAATATGGGAGCCTTGGAAATTTCATAGGCCAGTTCCACCTCGCCAACAATTTCTATATGGCGACGCTTCGCCTCTTCCAAAATAGGAATTGTCAGCGCAATTCCCGGAGAAACGATGATACGCTCTACTCCATCTAGTAATGAAAAATCCTGGCGGCCTGTAATGACCTCGACACCGGATTCTTCCAAAAGGTGTTCCGTTTTTTTATCAAAGGAAACTTGCTTATAGTCGTTTAAAACTACATGAGCTCCCAATCCGGCCACAATATGTGCCACGCCAATGCCGCTAACACCGGCTCCCAATACTAAAATATGTGTACCTTTATATTCCATAATTTCACCTGCTCAGCTAATGACTTCATTGACATTGCACGACATACACAGCCAATCCTATAATCGCGCATATGCATCCGCCCAACCAAAAACGTGTTACTACCTTTTGCTCACCCCATCCGGATAATTCAAAATGGTGGTGAATCGGGCTCATTTTAAAGACGCGAACACCTCGCGTTTTAAAAGAAGCCACCTGTATAATAACCGAAAGCGCTTCCATAACGAAAATGCCCCCGATAATCACAAGTAATAACTCTGTTTTTGTCATAATAGCCATGCCGGCAAACGCTCCGCCCAGTGCCAACGATCCGGTATCGCCCATAAACACTTTTGCAGGATTCATATTGTAATACAAAAATCCCAAGGCGGCACCGCAGAGTGCTACGCCATAGAAAGCTACGCTAGGCAGACCTGCCAATAAACCGATAACCGCATAAGAAATTGCCGCAATCGCACCTGTGCCGGCTGCCAAGCCATCAAGCCCATCCGTTAAATTAACTGCATTCGTCGTACCTACAATAACGATAAATACTAAGAAGTAATAGAACGCACCGATATCTACGGTAGTATCAACAAAAGGAATCCATACTGTCGTAGGCAGAGTTATGTATTCTGTTGCAATGTAACAAAAAATAGCTGCCATCACCAACTGACCTGCCAATTTTTGTTTAGCTGTTAGTCCCAGATTACGTTTTTTAACAGCCTTAATAAAATCATCACTAAAGCCTAAGAGTGCATGACCCAATGTCAGAAACAGCAAAATTCCTGTTGTAATACTCAACGGAGCCATGAATAGCACACCAATGATGAGAGCCAACATCATAAAGAGCCCACCCATAGTTGGGGTCCCCGCCTTTGCTTGATGATTTTTCGGACCTTCCTCACGTATACTTTGCTGTGCATGTAATCGTCGCAACATAGGAATGCCAAAATGTCCCAACACTACCGTAACAACTAATGTAAAAATAAACGTATATATCAATTGTAAAATCATTTTATCAGGTTCGCTCCCTTATTCTTGCATTGAACATAGTGATAGCCATGGTACCACGAAAAAGCACCGCTATATATAGTAGTACATAACCGATTACAATGCAATATATTTTACCGTTCTTTTAGTTCCTGTACTACCCGTTCCATCCGCAGGCCGCGCGAGCCTTTTACCAAAATAACATCGCCCTTTACGGCCATTTCCAAATATTCGTTAGCCATTTCCATATGGCTGGTACATGGCTTAACAATTGGCACACCGGCTTCCTTAGCTGCTTTTGCTATGTATTTTGCTGCTTCACCAAAGGTGAAGACTGCGCTATACCCTTCTTCTGCCAGTAAGCGTCCTACCTCACGGTGACTTTCCTTGGTGTATCCACCAAGTTCCAACATATCACCTAGCATAGCAATTTTTCGTTTGCCTTCCAGCTGTCCTAATGCTCTAATCGACTCTGCCATCGATGCCGGATTTGCATTATACGCATCATTCAAAATAACAAAATCCGGGAAAGATACGATTTCCTGACGCATCGGTGTACCGGCAAACGCTGCCAACCCTTTGGCAATCTTTGCCGATGGCACACCGAGAACACGTCCTACGGTAATTGCCGCTAACGCATCGTATACATTGTGTTCCCCAATCATCGGTAAGGTTACAGGAAATACTTCATCAAAACACCGACAAGTAAATCCTATCCCGTCCTTCCGATATTTTAATTGGACACCTTGCACCGTAGCCGGCCGGTGTATACCATAATAAATCGTTTTCCCCGCAGTAAGGCCGTCCATAGCTTTAACGAAATTATCATCACCATTAAGAATCGCGGTACCATCCTCTTTAATGGCTTGGATTAATTCACCTTTCGCTTGAGCAATGGCCTCCTGTGAGCCTAACAGTTCAATATGACTGGTCCCCACATTGGTAATGACCCCTATCGTAGGTTCCGCAATATCAGCCAACTCTTTAATTTGCCCCAAACCACGCATCCCCATTTCCACTACGCATGCTTCATGCTTATCAGTAAGCTGTAACAATGTTTTAGGCAAACCAATTTCATTATTAAAGTTTTTTTCAGTCTTTAAAACAGAATACTTTGTTGCCAACACAGCAGCAATCATTTCTTTAGTTGTTGTTTTTCCCGATGAACCGGTTACAGCAACTACCGGTATCGTAAAACGGCGCCGATGATATCGAGCAAGATCCTGGTATGCTTGCAGCGTGGAATCGACTTCAATACAAACGAGACCATCTATACCTCGCCCATACTCAACAATGGCACCGGTAGCACCTTTTTCTCTGGCGGTCTTTAAAAAATCATGACCATCAAAGGTGTCGCCTTTTAATGCCACAAATAAATTACCGGTCTCAATAGCTCGAGTATCCGTTGAAATATGCGTAAACATCGTATCATTTCTTGCTGTTCCCGAATAATTTCCTCCGGTAGCTTCAATGACTTCCTGCAATGTAAATTCAGCCATGATTATCTCTCCTTAAGAGCATCTCGAGCAACTTCGCGGTCATCGAAATGTATTGTTTTATCCTTCAAAATCTGATAATCTTCATGTCCTTTACCGGCAATAATAACAACATCACCGGCCTGTGCTTGGGCAATTGCCTTGTGAATAGCCTCTGCTCTATCGACGATAACCTCATAGCGTACACCATCACGAAGGCCTTCTTTTACACCTACCTCTACATCCTTTACAATCTGTACCGGATCTTCCGTACGCGGATTATCCGAGGTAACAAATACAACATCACCGTATTGTGCAGCAATACGTCCCATAATCGGCCGCTTTGTTGCATCGCGGTCACCGCCGCAACCAAAGACAACCAAAATTCTATGTTCAACAATCTTCTTGGCTGTTTGTAATATATTTTCCAATCCATCCGGTGTATGTGCGTAATCCACTACCACTGCGAAAGGTTGTCCTTCTTCGATAAGCTCAAATCGTCCCGGCACAGCTGTAAAATCACTCAATGCCTGAATAATAGCATCCATACCTATGCCTTCGTTAAGACAAGCACCTACTGCCGCCAATGTATTATATACATTAAACAAGCCTGTAATACGCATATGATTATGATACGTAGTACCATCCCATACTATATCGTACGCCGACGTCTTAGCTGTAATCGTCAAATGAGAAGCTTCCAGCGAACCTCTACCTTCCGTACCATAGGTAATCAGCGGCGCCGAGTTCTTTTCCATAACACGTTTTCCGTAAGGATCGTCAATATTAATAACGGCACCTTTTTTCCCTTTATGCTGATTGGTGGCACTTACCTGTTCAAAAAGCTTACATTTAGCTGCCAAGTAATTTTCAAAGGTATGATGGAAGTCCAGGTGATCCTGCGTCAAATTAGTGAATACTGCCGTATCGTATTCTACACCGGCCGTACGTCCTAATGCTAAGGCGTGGGAAGATACTTCCATTACACAATGTGTCACCCCTTCTTCTACCATCTGTGCCAATATATGCTGTAAATCGACTACATCCGGTGTCGTGTTATGAATAGGATACGTTTTATCTCCGATGAGCACATGTACCGTTCCGATAATACCTACCTTATATCCTTGTTTACGCAAAATATGTCCGATAATATGCGTTGTTGTCGTTTTACCGTTCGTTCCCGTTACACCTATCATTCGCATTTTGTTCGCCGGGTATTCATAAAAATAAGGCACGCACTCTTGCATTGCCTTTCTCGTATCGTTGACACGAATAACCGCTACCTCCGTAGGAACCTTCACATCTTCGGATACCAAGACGGCTGCCGCTCCTGCTTGTACCGCCTTATCAATATAGTTATGTCCGTTTACGTGAGCCCCCACTAAGCAAATAAATAAACTTCCTTTTTTTACTTCGCGAGAATCCGCAGTAATGCCGGTAATTTGTATGTCACCGTTGCCCGTCAGGGTGGCATTTGTAATACTGTTATATACTTCGTTTACCGTCTTCACCAGTAAAACCTCCACTTCAAACAAGGAGAGCAGCCCTTGAGGGCTGCTCTATACCATAGATTAATCTACAATACGCTTCGTTACTTGTACGTCACGTTCTACCGTAGTACCTTTGCTATTGTACACGAAAGCGTCCGGTAATACCATCCCTAATTTGTCCTGCGCGATTTTTTGTATACGCGTCGGCGATTTAAGTTCTGCCACTTCTAAATTTAATTCATCATTGGCTTTGGTCAGTTGTACAACTTCCTGCTGCATACGAACAACTTCATAACCGGTACGTGCTTTCATCGACTGCATGAACAGTAACATTATAACACAAAGCACTATCATTCCGACAACTATGCATATCCCTTTCATCTCCGGAGACATGCTCAGAAAAGAGCCATCCCGGCGCCTGACTTTTTGTACGTCACCGACATAGGGCTGTGCCGAATTCATCTTCCAGGCTGCCTTTTCTACCAACATGCTATCCTCTCCTGTCTATCATAACTTTTCCGCTACACGAAGCTTGGCACTGCGCGAACGCGGATTACGCTCTATCTCTTCCACACTAGGTTCAATTGCCTTATTTCTTGCTTTCACTGTTGCTACATGATGGCATACACACACCGGTAGCTCCGGCGGGCAAATACATCCTGTACTTAATTCTTTAAATGTTTGTTTTGTAATTCGATCTTCCAACGAGTGGAAGGTGATAACCCCCATACGACCGCCGGGGGTAAGTAATTCCGCTGCATCCACAAAAGTATCGTGTAAAATCGACAGTTCCTGGTTAACTTCGATGCGGATAGCCTGAAAGGTGCGCTTCGCAGGATGCGGTCCATCCTGACGTGCCTTGGCCGGGATTGCCTTTTTTATAATGGATACCAACTGTCCCGTCGTCGTAATACGTTCTTTTTGCCGAGCATCTACGATAAATCCTACAATGCGTTTAGCCCATCGCTCTTCACCGTACTCTCTGATGATTCGAACCAGTTCCTCTGCTTCATAGTCATTAACAACGACTTCCGCCGATAGAGGATTATGCCGATCCATGCGCATATCCAATGGTCCATCATTCATATATGAAAATCCACGCTCTGCCGTATCCAACTGATAACTGGATACACCTAAGTCAAAAATAATACCATCGACAGCATCAATTCCCCGCTCAGCCAATTCCTTTTTAAGATACCGAAAATTGCTGGGAATCGTCATAACCCGACATGGTAAATCGGACAGTCGCTTCTTAGCTACTTCTAACGCTACTTCATCTTGGTCGAATCCGATTAACAGACCTTTTTCGCTAAGGCGTTCTCCCAACGCATGCGAATGACCTGCACCGCCCAGCGTACAATCCACATAAATGCCATCGGGATCTGTTAAGACAGCCGTCACTGTTTCTTCCAATAAAACGCTTACGTGCTGAAATTCCATACAAGACCCCTTTCTACAGCATAATATCATCAAACTCTTCAACTAACGCTTCTAAATTGCCCCCGACTTCATCGTTATACCGATCCCATTGTTCTCGGCTCCAGATTTCAATATGATCACTGGTACCGACTACAACAGCATCTTTTTTCAACATGGCATAGGTGCGCAACGAATTGGGAATGAGAACACGCCCCTGCTTGTCAAAATCCAATTCCGCAGCGCGTCCGAATAAAAGGCGTTTCAATGCGCGTACGCCGCTTTTGGTATCGGACAGCTTTGCTAACCGAGCCCGCATATCTTCAAATTTTTCCAAGGTGTATACGGCCAGACAAGAATCAAATCCACGAGTGATAACACAAGTCTCTCCCAATTGCTCACGCATCTTCGCAGGGATAATCAAACGACCCTTTGTATCAATCGTATGTGAAAACTCACCCATGAACATGTTGTCTCGCCTCCTTCCATCCTTGTTCTCCACACCCACTATATGGTAAATTCTACCACAATCCCCCACTTATCACAATAAATATAGCCCAATTTGTAAATTTTTCTGAAATTTAATGTAATTTTTTATTGTATTCATACTATTTTATAATATATTAGTTCTATATAATTGTTCATTTTTTCGTTTCTATAATATCAGCTTGCCTACTGGGCACCACTTTCCACCACCTTATGTACCACTGCATACCACCTCATAATCTGTCACACCATAACGGTGTTATCTTCGGACTCCTCTCTTTCACAGAAGAATTGCTCTTTTGCCCAACTCTTAATCATGCTATACTTTAGAAACGATAATAAAGAGAAAGGACAGTATGTAATGAATGTATATACAAAAAAAGAGTTGACCCTATTGGAAACGCCGTTTGACGACATCCGTCGAAAAATGGATCTCCTGCTTCTACTGGGTCAACTTCTTATGGAGAACGGCGCCAACACAAATCAGATTTTACGTGATATGTTGCGTGCTGCCGCCTATATGGGAATTAATGAAAATTTAGTACATGTTCATATTTCATATACTACAATTATGCTAAATATTTCTGATGACTCGCATGCCTATACGGTTTTTAGAAAAACATTACATCACGGAGTAAATATGACAACGCTTTCCGTACTGAGTAAGCTAACTTGGAAAGCGCTGGAGCAATCGTTTACCTTAGATGAATTTGAAAAACGTTTACGAACCATTGCCGAAACACCGCCGCGTTATCCTCACGGACTCCTTAACATAGCTGCCGGTTTTGCCTGTGGCGCATTTGCTTTGCTCTTCGGTGGTACTATTCTTTCTGCGTGGGTTACAACCTTATGTGCAATTATAGGATTTTTTGTTCGTACACTCTGTAATCGCTGGGAAGTCAATATTTATATCAGTATCATGGCTGCTGCCTTCACTGCTACCACATCCGCCTATCTACTGCACACACTGTTTGCTTCCGGTGCCATGATTTACGCCATGATAAGCTGTACCTTATTCATGATTCCCGGTGTTCCCCTCATTAATGCGGTAGATGACATGATAAACAATCATATCATGGCCGGTATGACAAGAGCTATGAATACCTTTCTTATCGTCGGCAGCATGACAGTCGGTATAACGATGGCATTATATTTTGATCGCCTGTCCAATTTTACCAGCCTGAGTATTCTTCCCGGTCAACTATATCCTTTACAGTTAGCAGCTTCTGTGGTTGGTGCCATAGGATTTTCTATTATTTTTAATATTCCGTACCGTCTTTTACCATTGGTGGGCATGGGAGGACTTATTGCCGTAGCCATACGCAACACCCTACTGGTGTACTTAGGATTTTCTCTTCCCGGTGCTACCTTTTTAGCTACTGCTATTATCAGCATCTGTGCATTGAAAGCAAGTCGCTACTTCCGAACGGCTGCACCGGTACTTTCCATTCCCTCTGTTATACCTTTGATCCCCGGCGTGTTGCTATATCGTTTCCTTTTTGGAATTGTTACGATTAACACATTGGATACTGAAAGTCTTCTTCATGCACTACGTAGCGGTGTAACCGGAATAACAACTATTATTTGTATTGCTATCGGCGTATCTATTCCGCATATTCTTGCCAGTCGTTATCTGGATCGTGCTAAACATCAACGACTCTTACAGCTATTACAGGATAGAGGTGCCGGTCACCCGTAATAATATAAGACATAAAAAGAAGCAGTAACGAAACGAGAAAATATCCCATTCGTTACTGCTTCTTCATTTGTAATCTATGATGTTTTATACCTTGGCAAAGCTCGTATCCACTTTACCGCTATTCAATTATAAATATTTTTCTACGGCAGCCTGCAACTCGCTAAGCGGTACATAGCCAATTTTACGATCGACAATTTCACCGTTCTTAAAAATAGCGAATGTCGGTAATACTTCAATCTGGTATTCCTTTGCTAAGTCAACCTGTTCATCCGTATTAACCTTTGCAAGCACAACCTTATCACCCAAGTTAGCTGCCAACTCATCATATACAGGCATCATACGTACGCAATAGCCGCACCACGGTGCCCAAAAATCAACGACAGCTACGCCTTCATGATTAACTACGGTATCTTTAAAATTTTCTACGGTTACATCTTTAATTACATCGCTCATGTGTATATCTCCTTTACTGTCACTCTATATTCACATGCTGTAAGCCTGTCATACTTACGGCTACTTAAGTTGTACTAATACGCAATCCGTTATAACCGCTAAACCGGCATCGTTCGCCTTGGTAATTACCGCTGATGTATCCGCACCCGGCTGCAACCAAGCGATTTCCACGCCCAGCTGTTGACATTCGTCAACCGCCTCAAGTCCAACCCGTTCGGGAACAACAAAATCAACTACCTGTGGAACTTCCGGCAAAGCACGTAACGACGGATAGCAAACATCACCGTCAATAGCGGTGACATTCGGATTTACGGGATATACCGTATAGCCATGGTCACGAAGATGTTTGTAAATTTTATAACCGAATTTTTCTGTTCGTGCCGTGGCACCGATAACAGCCCAAACCTTTTTCTCCAATGCTTCTTGGGGCATCATAGTATATCACCTCACGCCATTAATTATACCTTAATATCGAAATTTGTCAATCTTATAGACGGGCATTTTAATTTTGTAAAATTTAGTTTTATATTTCTCAACTCTGGCAACGTTATCGTCCGTTGCGGCCCCAGCATAGATTCATCTACTAATCCGCCTAATAATGCCAAACGTCCCCATATCATAGCCGCACTAAATCCCGAGTCCTTTAATTCACGAATCGTAATACTTTGCTGCCGCTTGGACAAGCGATACCCTTCGCTATCTACGATAAGCGGTGCATGTTTATAAACCGGTGGTTCCTTTCCTAATATATCGTATATGTACAACTGAATCGGTGTGCTGTCCAATAAGTCATAGCCTCTAACAATTTCGGTAACCCCCATCGCCGCATCATCGAGCACGACCGCTAAATTATAAGCAAACATACCATCGGCCCGACGAACTACGCAGTCATGGGTAGCTGCCTGTAATTCATATAACTGAGGTCCTTGCCAAGTATCATAGAAATATACGCTTCGCGTATCACAGCACAATCGCCACGAAGGGGCTTTCTTACTGTGCAACACCTTTTTCTCATCAGCAGATAAATGACGACAGTGCCCATCATAACTATGAGGCGGTTCTCCTGGATGCGGTGCCGACGCAATACTTTGCAAGCGTGCCCGATTGCAATAGCACGGATAAATGCAACCTTTTTCTTGCCACGCGTCCAAAATTTCCGTATATCTATCATAGCGTTCACTTTGCCAGTAAGGACCATCGGGACCACCCGTTCGCGGTCCTTCATCCCAATCGAAACCAAGCCATTCCAAATCATCCAGTAAATCTTCACCTAAACTGCGCTTGGCTCGTACATAATCGATATCCTCCATACGAAGCACATACGAACCCTGCTGTTGCCGTGTGGATATATACGATAACATCGCTATCCATGCATTGCCTAAATGAATATGGCCGGTAGGACTTGGTGCAAATCGTCCCTTCATTCTGCCAAGGCCTCCCATTGTTCATAAAGAGTTTCTAATTTTGTAGTTACCTCTTCCATTGCATTAGCTACCTGTGCCATTTCTTCAGGATCTGATTGCACTTCAGGATTGGCTACCTGTACTTCATACATTTTTAGTGTTGCTTCCAGGCGGGCAATTTCTGTTTCTATTTCTGTCAAACGCTTTGCTTGCATATACGCATTCGGTTTTTTAACCTCTCCTGTCGGTGTTGCTTCAGCACTACCGGTATCGACAGAACTCTTTGTCTTTGCTCCCTTAACACCTGCTGCATTATCGGCTATAGTCGCTCCACCATTTGCACCGTGATGTCTTTTGCCTGCTTCGGACTCTTCGTTAGCCAATCGTTCACGCTCCGCTTGCTCATGCAGTTTTTCCTTGTAATAGGAAAAATTACCTCCGTATTCCGTAATTTTTCCTTCATCCAAGACGAGAATACGCTTGGCTACCTTATCCAAAAAGTAGCGGTCATGGGAGATAACAAAGCAGGTTTCCTCAAAACGTTGCAACGCCTCTTCTACCACTTCGCGCGTAGGAATGTCCAAGTGATTGGTCGGTTCATCCAGTACGAGAAAGTTATCTCCTTCCAAAAATAATTTTAGCAAAGCCAATCGTGCCCGTTCGCCACCGGATAAATCGCCTACCATTTTAAATACATCATCCCCTCGATAGAGGAACATGCCCAGCACATTGCGTGCTTTTTCTTCGGAATAATTAAAATTATTCATAATTTCTTCCAGTACAGTCCAATGATCATGTAACTCCTCATGCTCCTGTGAGAAGTAGCCTATTTGCACGCGATTGCCAATATCGATAAACCCTATCTCCGGCACCAGTTCACCCATAATCGCTTTGACCAATGTCGATTTACCGGCACCGTTCGGCCCAATAAGGCCTACTGCCTCACCGCGGCGTACGGTAAAAGATACATCATCAATAATATCTCGGTTGCCATAACCTACAGATACTTCTTCTACTACCAATACCTTGTCGGCACTGACGGCAGCCGGCGGAAATGTAAAGCGCAGGTGCTTTGATGTTTCCGGTGCCTCCAGACGTTCCAAACGATTCAGCTGGGATTGTCGGCCCCGCGCCATTTTAGACTTAATACCGGCTCTGTATTTATCAATATACTCTTCAGTCTTACGGATATATTCCTGCTGTTTTTCATACGCCGTTCGCGCCGCCTTCATACGTTCATCCCGGAGCTGTAGATAGCGACTGTAATTTCCTTTATATACGGTAACCTTATGATGCTCCAATTCGACGATACCTGTCGCTACGCGATCTAAAAAATAGCGGTCATGGCTGACGATAAGAATTCCGCCGCGATAAGCACTCAAATAGCCTTCCAACCATTCCAGCATATCCATATCCAAATGGTTGGTCGGTTCATCCAAGAAAAGAAATTCCGGCCTGCGCACCAATGCCTTGGCCAGGTTAATGCGTGTCTTCTGTCCCCCGGAAAATTCATCCGCCGGTTTCTTAAGATCTTCATCGGTAAAGCCTAACCCGTAAGCGATGCGACGACTTTGTGCTTCATAATCATAGCCGCCCAGCCATTCCAACCGTTCCTGCAAGTGTGCTAATCGCTGTAAATCACGTTCGTTGTCCGGTTGTTTTTCCAGCCGTGTCGTCACCTCTTGTAGTTGTTCTTCCAGATGCTGTACATCACGCCAAGCTTTTTGTATTTCTTCTTCCAAACTGTCATTGCCGAGGCTAATATCCTGCTGCAAATAACCGATACTGGCCGCATCATCAATGACTACTTGTCCTGCATCCGGTTCTTCCAACCCCATAATGCATTTAAGTAATGTCGATTTACCGGCACCATTAGGACCTACTAACCCAAGACGATCGCCGGTTTTTATTTCAAAAGATATATCCTTAAAAATTTCACGTATGCCGAAGGACTTACCTAATCCTATAATACGAATTCGCTCCATACCTGCCTCCTTGCTCGTCATTACACAATCTATTTAATTATCCTCTATCCGGCACATATTGTAAAGGTCCCTCGTCATAGCCGACAGAGGGAATCACATCGGCTTTTACTAAAATACAAAGCTCCACGCTGTCTTTCGTACGTCGCGCATGGCGAAATAAATGACCTACCAACGGTAAATCCCCTAATAACGGTACCTTACTTTCCTGACGTCCCGTGCGATTATCCATCAATCCGCCGATAACCAACACTTCTCCCCGTCGCAAATGTACACGCGTATGTGCTTCTCGTGATGTAATTCTGTACGCCTTTAATTCGGACACCATGGAAGGGCTGCTGACTTCCGCAAAGATATCCGCATCTACACTGCCATCAGATGTAACATACGGTGTACAGGTCAATCGAATACCCGACTCTTCATAACGCACGGTCGTTCTCGTTTCACCGTCTTCGCGATTTTCTACCAATACAGGCAGCTTATCACCGATAAGAATTTTTGCTTCCTCTCCGTTTACCGTCATGATGGATGGTTTTGTAATAAGTACACTTTTACCTTCCGTTTCCGACGCATGAAGTGTCGGTTTTACTAATACGTGGTACCTATCGCTTCGCAGCAGCTTACCGTAAGTAATCGCGCCGTATTCATGCGTGCTGTCTTCTCCATGCCCAGTCAAGCTTTGCCAACTCCATTCAATTCCGGCTTCCTTCATATAAGAAGATTCCATAGCTACCACGGCCGCTTCAATATGAACCTGTTGCGGTATACGATCTATCGTATCCAGCACCTCTGTAATACGACGCCATTCGGCCGGCGTAGCATACACCATAATTTGATTGGTAGCTTTTATAACACGGCACCGTTTCGTATCAATAACTGCTGCCAATGCATCGGCCAGTGCCGGTGGTGATAGATGCTTAGGTACAACAATATGCGCCTGTCGATCCTCTTTGCTTCCCATTCCGCTGCCATCTACTACGAGAATTCCCTTTTCTTCCGTTACGGAAAAATGCTTTAGTTTTCCCAACATACAGATAGCTTCCTTACCGCTTTCGTGATTAAAGTCAGCCGTTACTTCGCCGGATAAAGTTTCTGTCCCTATAATAGGAATCCCCTCCGATCTGGCAATCCCCCGTACTAATGCGGCTATATTGGCATTATTAACATGCATTGTTACAGCGGCTTCTACTGTAGTACTCACGTCCCACAGGAGCACTGTTATCACAGCCACCATAATGAACATAAATTTCTTTACTAACGATTTAGGTACATACCCGATTACCATGTATTCCATCTCCTATAAATATATTCTTCTCGTACCGGTGCCGTCGGCAATGACAACGCTGGTATCTGTAATAGAAACAATACGCACACCACCTACACCTTCACCTACTCCGCAGGCTTCCTCCTGCTCACCTACACGCAAAAGTGCTACCGGATGTCCCCCGGTTACGATACCTTGTAGCGTTACCGTTTTATTTCGAGAAGAGGAGACGCTTTTCTTCGGCGCCGTTGAAGTATCTCCCTGTAATGCTTGTGGTGTCCGGCTCCGCAGCGCCTGTACATAGTCTCCTACTCTCATCTCACTGCTTCCGCGCTGTCTTTTTGCTGTATTCTCTCCCCCTCTATCTTGTAGCGGAACTAATTCCATCGACATACTCTCAGTCGTATCTCCGTGATGTATAATTCCGTCGAAGGGATTCTCCAATGGCCAAGCTCGCTGACTATTGGCTACGCTTACTAACTCTTTTTCTCCGTCGTCTGTTACCTGTTTGCCCTCAGTCAATTCGTATCCTCTATTATGTGCATCTATCGTTGACGTTGTATTTGCTGCCGATGTATGTCCGAAAACAGTATGTAACGCGCCTACCTGCCAACCGTATATACCAATACTGCAAAATAAAAAGACCGCTCCACACAGGAGTCGGCCCTTTCTTTTTACTATATCCCATACTGCCTGTCGGTTCGGTCTTTTTATATTCATATGTTTTGCCTTCTTTTACTTATTTATCTTCTTTCACTTATAATAAACTACTCTTCTGCCGTAGAACAATCACTACTTGCTAGTTTATTCCGTATTCTTCATCAGTCTTTGTCATCATATCCGTTAGGATGTGCTTCATGCCAACGCCATGCATCAGCCAATACTTGTTCTACCTCACTGGCTACCGGCTTCCATCCCAGCATATCTTTAATTCTATCCGAAGAAGAAATCAATTTTGCCGGGTCACCGGCACGGCGTTCACCGATAGTCACGTTAAAATCAATGCCCGTCACTTTCTTAGCCGCATCAATAATTTCCTTAACACTAAAGCCATTGCCCGTTCCTAAATTAAATACCTGCGATTCGCCGCCGTCACGTAAATATTCCATTGCCAACACATGAGCCGACGCTAAATCGCTGACATGGATATAGTCGCGTATACAAGTACCGTCTGCCGTAGGATAGTCTGTACCAAACACGGTAATAGACTCACGTTTTCCCTGCGCTGCCTGCAATACAAGCGGAATCAAATGTGTTTCCGGTGTATGATCTTCACCAATACAACCCGAATGGTCGGCTCCGGCTGCATTAAAATACCGCAAGGCTACATAATGCATACCGTAAATAGAGCTGTAATCACGAAGCATATGTTCAATCATAAGCTTCGTACGTCCATATACATTAGTCGGATGCAAGTCTGCTGTTTCCTTAATGGGCACCTCATCCGGTTCGCCGTATACGGCGGCTGTCGAAGAAAATACGAAATAACGAACACCGGCCTGTCGTGCTGCTTCGATAAGGCGAAACGAACCGACCACGTTATTTTCATAATAAATCGCAGGGTTTACCATAGATTCGCCTACTTGCGAATGTGCGGCAAAATGCATAATGCCCTCTATCTGTTCCTCCCGGAGAAGTTCTGCCAGATTCGGATCCGCAATGTCTTTATTAATAAACGCAACTCCCGCCGGTACGGCTGCCACATGTCCTCGCGATAGATTATCCAATACCACCGGTTCGTGACCGGCTGCCAATAAAGCCTTCACGGTGTGACTGCCGATGTAACCGGCACCGCCGGTAACCAATAACTTCATAGCTGTAACGCCTCCTATTTTTCTTCCTTGTGCGCTGCCAATTTAGGACCCAGCAGCTTCTTATACACTTCCACGCCCGGTTGATTAAACGCATCTACGCCGGCGAGCTGACCTTCATAGAAAATAGCCCAGCAATACATGAACATGATTTCACCCAAATGAAATGCATTCAATTGCGGCAATTCTACCGTACAATTAAAACGATTATCGCTGGTCAATGCTTCTGCGTTAGCTTCCAAGGCTGTATTCATAATCGTATGTAAGGGTAATCCGCTGAAGGCAGCCAGTTTACTGTACGTATCGTATGTATGCGGTACGACGAAATCCGATTTTCCTTTTGCTATCCGCACAAAGCTGACGATTTTATTGTATCGACCCTCTTGATGCTCCTGCGTCTGCGCATGCATATCCGTCGTACCTACGGCCACCACCGGTGTGCGACCGTACCGACTGCCATCCTTCTGCTCCTTGCCGAGAGATTCCGCCAACAGCTGTACATACCATTCCGATAAGGACTTAAGATTATCACCGTAGGGCATCATAATTTCTATATTGCGACCGTATTTTTCTGCTGCAATATATTTTAACAATGCATTCATCAACGCCGGATTCTCTGTAACAATGCCTGTCTGACACGCTTCATCCATAGACTTGGCACCATCTAAAAATTCTCGAATGGCAAAGCCGGTCACGGCACCGATAATAAGACCTACTTCGGTAAACACGGAGAAACGACCGCCCACGCCGTCCGGTACGGAAAAAATAGGCCAATTCTTTTCTACTGCCAAGCTGTGCAGCAGCGTTTCCTTTTCGCCTTCATGAGGATCCGTCACAGCAATGACTTCGTAATCAATGCCTGCATCCCGCAGTCCTTGCTCTACTACCATAAAATTAGACATAGGCTCTATCGTAGATCCGGATTTAGAAATGACGATGAGCATAACCTTGTAGTTACCGCTCTTTGCCTGTGCTTCACGGCAAAGCTGATCAATAAGTGCTGCCGTGCGATCACCGTCTACATTATTACCACTAAAATATAATCGCGGATATTGATTACGTTCTTCCGCACTCATGGAATTCCAAAATTCGCCGCAATGTACATCAAACAGCACCTTGCCTCCCAAATAGGAGCCACCGATACCAAAGCTCACTACCGCATCAATCTCTGCCTGCGCATGCTTTCCCAGCGCCTCTAAGCGATGAAGCACCGCTGGGCTGTTAATATTCCCTTCCTCTATATACGGTAATTGAGGAAATAGCACCGCCTCCGGCTCGCCGTCTTTGGAAAGATGACCGTCTACAACGCCGCTGCGCCGTACACGTTCAGATGCCTTTACGGCATTAGCAATCCGTTCAAAGGATTCTTCGATATCCTGTTGTACTACGCCGCCATCCATCATTATATTTGTATAATCAAAGGAAAAACCCGATGATAATGTGATTTTCTTCATAACTGTCACCGTCCTTTATTAATTATTTGCATAGCAATCATGATGATAGCTACCTTTTCATTGTAACGGTATTTTTGTTCATTAGCAACCAATAAATGCTCATTAGAAGTCTATATTCCCACTATTCACATAATTCTTGTCAATGCGCATACTATACCTTTTTTGTTCCTGCCTTAGCCAAACTGTCTGCCCGTTCATTGTAGGCTACGCCGGTATGCGCCGCCACCTTATGAAATACTAGCTTCACGTTGTTAGCTGCGGCTTTACAAAAAGCAGCGTACGATTGCGTTAAAGGATTGTTTGCCTTCCACCGGCCCGTGGCCCACATTTCTATGCCCATATAATCGTAGTAAATATGACACTCATCGTATCTGCCTGCCAAGGCTTCCTCAATAACATGCCGTGCTGCCAACAATTCTCCGGCAACATTCCAATACGCCGTGTACAGGGATTCGCGAGTACCGAACGAAAACTCCGCCTCTTCATTGCCACGGAATATAATTCCGCCGGCACCTACCGCCCCCGTTCTTTTATCAAAACTACCGTCAATATATGCGGTCAATATAGTTTCTGTCGATGGTGCGACCTCTTCTTTTCCAGTTTTGTCGGATATACTCTCTCCTATAGATTTACGAGACGTAGGCACGCCACCGCTTAATATCCTTCTTTCCTCGGCTTCCTTAGGTGATCCGAAATAATCGGCTAAGGACATGCTTACACTGCCCCCTGTCATAAAGGCCTCCGCTTCCTTCATCGTGGGAAACGATTTAAAAACAGCACCGGCATATCCCTTCACCTGCTTTTCACAATCGCTCCAGGTCACGTAGATTCCCGGTGTACGCCCTCGTTGTACGGCATAAAACTTTTTGGCCATGCGACCTCCTTTGCATTACGTCTTCACTATTATTAATACATTGTACATTCTCTATTGACCATATACTACATACGGATCTATTGCCTGTATATTATCCTCTTCCATGATTCACTGCATAGGACTAATCGGTTACATGGTAAGCGGTACAAACTGTGCTTGTACCACCTCTGCCAATTCCTGCGGATTCAGCTGAATTTGCATACCGCGCAGTCCTGCACTGACATAGACCGCATCGAATTGCGCCATAGTTTCATCGAAATATGTAGGGAAAAGCTTCTTCATCCCCACCGGCGAACAGCCGCCGCGCATATAACCGGTAATACCCAATAACTCCTTCACATGAATTAATTCCACCGACTTGTTGCCGCTGATTCTAGCAGCCTGCTTCAAATCCAATTCCGCCGCTACGGGAATACAAAAAACAACCGGTCCTGTCTTAGCCCCGCGGCCAACCAATGTTTTAAACACACGCTCTGCCGGCAAATGTAATTCCTCCGCCGCATGTACACCGGTACCGCGCCCTTCTTCCCATTCATATTCCAATACATTGTATGCCACCTTATGTGTATCCAAAATACGCATAGCATTTATTTTCTTGTGATCCTTCTTACTCATACCTACTTCATACCTCGTTTACTGCGTTTTATTTTCCTTTATCAGACGTCACTTGTTAGAAATTTTATTTATATTCTTTAACTCGATTCGCAACGTACCATCAGGATTCGTAACGATTTCAATAAAATCTCGGTTCTTCATATATTCTACGGGAAAGCTGATTTCGATGCCCGTATCCGTCTTTATCTTATGCTGTCGTCCCTGCTTGCCGGCAAACTCACGATTCACCGGTAAAGGTCGCATCATATCGGCTTCGGCCAATTCCTTTTTAGCGGCTTCCTGCTGAATAGGATTACTGCTGAACACATCCTCAATAACAGCTACCGGATCTAAGGTATCGGACACCTCGGCGTTCTTTGCAATGATTTCCTTCGCCTTGGCCATCTCTGCTACGCCGTCCGACTCATGAGCCGTTGCCACTCGATTTACGATATTTTTTACTTTACGCACCGTATCGCGTGACGACTGATTTGTTCCGATGTCAAGAAGCTTATCGCTGAGAATATACACGACCTCACCGTCATATTCTCCCTTAGGCTCAAATACGCGTACACTGTAATTCTCTAAATTGACGGCAAAAAAAGATCGTATTTTCTGCGTCGGCATGGGAAGTACTGCCCGATGCTCAACCAGCTCCGTCGTCAATGTGCCATCATCCTCGCTAAACAGTTGATGCGTATATGCATCATGTGCTTGGCAAAGAAGTAAGCACAGATAATTGCCTGCATCACCGGCAGCTTCACAGAAAATCCCATCCATAACTACCGGCTCCGTAGCCTGCTTCATATAATTAAACAGTTGCTCCCCCATCGCTTTAGACAATGCTACCATCGAAGTTTCACCTGCCGCATACGATGCCAGCTGCTGACCTATATGACTCTCTTCTCGAATATAGCCGGTACGAGCGCCGGGATCCCTAAATGCCTTATCCACATGAGCTTGCAAATAATTTTGTATATGCTCTTCGCCTACTTGCAGTTCATTTTCCGAATACACTGCCAAGGACGAGGTAAAATCAAAAATTTGCAGTACTGCTTTATTTACCTGCATCTATCACAACTCCTATAAAAAAATTAAGTGCTCTGCCATCACGTATTATAACACATGAATCAGAGCACTCATTATTACATATTTTATTGACGTTCGTTAACCGGCTACATACGGTCCATGCAAACCGGCAAACAAATGGGAGCCTTTTTTCCCGAGAACAGCTGCCACAACGGACGAAACCAATCCCAGCCCAGACATAATCAACGCATTTTCCGGTCCCACGCCGGTTGAAAAGGCGATATAGGACTGTCCCAGCGTAATGAGGAAATAAACAATGCTCAAGTACATCTTACGTTTTAACAACGGTGCCGTAGTCGTCTTGTACCGCAACTTGCCTCCGATGTAACCGCTAACTGCACCGATTAATGACAAAAGAGGCATAATCATAGCAATCAAAGTTACCACATCGAACAAACGATACGATAAACCGTAAGGTACTACTAAGGCAATCAACGGCACCAACAAGGTACCTGCCGAACCGGTAATCGGGAAATGTACGGCAATCGGATGTAAATGCAAATCCAATAACTTCTTACGTGTCGGATTCAAACGGCGCGGATTATACTCCATCCAAACCGTCTTTGGGTAACCACAGGCCGGACAAGGCTGATCTGCCTTATCTGCCGTTTCGATGTATCCGCAAACACGGCAAATAATATACTGTATCTTCTTCTCTTGTTGCTTTTTCGTTTCCATACATCTCTCCTTCATCATCTAACACACCAATATGTCATAGATAATTTTCATTGACACATATGTAAAAGTGTAATATATTATCACCTTTACATATCAAAATTTTCCATATCTGCAAAATAATGATACGTTGTTTTCAGGCCACTTGTCAAATCTATTTTTGCTCTAAATCCAAGGTCATTATTGCTTTTTTTGATACTTAATCTTGAGTGTTTTATATCGCCGGTACGAGTCGGCTCATAGCTGATATCAATATCGGTTCCGATAATAACTTTTAATTCGCCAAGTAGTGTATTCAAAGAAGTCCCTACTTCGGTGCTTACATTATACACACCGCTACATTCCATATGCTGCAACGCCAACATATTAGCTTCCACTACATCGCCTACATAAATAAAATCGCGGGTTTGCTCACCATCACCATATACCGTAACGCCTTGTCCCTTAGCTAAACGTTCACAGAATATGCTGATAACACCGCCTTCACCGCCGTGCCCCTGGCGAGGCCCGTACACATTGGAGTAGCGGAAGCAAATATAATCAAGACCAAAGGCTTCCTTATAGATACGCAAGTAACTTTCCGTCGTCAGCTTCGTCAAACCGTAAAAAGAGGACGGTGCCCCCTGCATAGCTTCCGTTAACGGCAACGTATCTAAATCACCATACACGGCTGCGGAGGATGGCATAATCAACTTTTTAACATTAGCAGCCCGACACGCATTAAGGACATTAATCAATCCCATCAGATTGATATCGCAATCCAATGCAGGCTTCTCCATGGATACAGGCACCATCGTTTGTGCTGCTTCGTGAAATACATAATCCGGTTTAAATTCCAGCAATACCTGCGTCAATGCTGTATCACGAATATCCATTTCACGAAAATCAGCCTTACCATTGACAAACTCACGACTGCCGGTAAATAAATTATCAATCACAAGAACCCGATGTCCTTCTTCAATCAAACGATCTGTCAAATGGGACCCGATAAAACCGGCCCCGCCGGTAACACAAATATTCATGGAGCATTCCTCCTACTTAATTAATATAGCCGTACATGATCAGTGAAATTATAGATGCGTTATACTTGGGCACGCGAAAAAGCCGCATGTATACAGCCGATAATACAACCGATAATCGATGGCACCACCCATCCCATGCCTATATCGAAAAACGGCAATTGCCCGTATGCAGCCAGTATGCTTTGCACCGTTGCCGTGTGCGCTAGCACTGCCGGCAATGTATTCAATGCATCACCGATAGCAGCCAATACGGCAAAGCCCGTAGTCCAAGCATATACAGCGCGACGATGATGGAACAACGGTGATAAAAAGGTTAATAAAATCAACGTGATCGTCAATGGATATAAGAGCATTAGAATAGGAATAGCCAACGTAATAATTTGTGTCAACCCTACATTGCCGATTAAAAAGGAGACTACGGTAAACACATATGCATACGGTTTATAACTCATACTTGCCGGAAATAAATCGGCGAAGGTTTCCGAACAAGCACTGATAAGACCGACCGCTGTTTTCAAACAGGCCAAGGTAACAATAACAGCCAGAAGAACAGCCCCTACGGATCCAAAATAATAATCCGCCGTTTGTGCCAAAGCAATCCCGCCGTTTGCCGAAAGGGCCAGCGTCGTTACACCGGACGCCCCTACATACGCTAAGAAGCCATAGATAACTACCATTAAAATAACCGTAACAATGCCGGATTTTACAATACCTCCGGCAATGGCACTCGGTTCGGTCACGCCCAATTCACGCATGGCACGCACCACGACAATACCGAATGCCAACGCTGCCAGTGCATCCATTGTGTTATAGCCTTCCGTAAATCCTTTGAAGAAAGCATGACTTACATAATCGCCGCTAACGGGTGCTCCCGCAATACTTCCCATAGGTGCGAGCAAGGCCGTCACCAAAAGCACTGCCAAAAAGAGTAAAAATAAAGGGTTGAGCAATTTTCCGATATACACCATCAGCTTGCCCGGATTCATGGCAAAGAATAAAGCTACCACAAAAAATGCCAACGTAAAACCGGCCAAGGCCATCGTCTGATAGGCTTCGCCGATATACGGTGCCAATCCGATTTGATAGGATACCGTAGCCGTACGCGGCAAAGCAAACGCAGGACCTATGGTTAGATATAATAACACCGTAAATAATTTCGCATAGGTCGGATGTATGCGCGAAGCCAAATCAAATAAGCCGTTGCTTCGAGAAATACCGATGGCTACCACACCTAAAAACGGTAACCCGATAGCTGTAATAAGAAAGCCTACTGTCGCTAGCCATACAGAAGCACCGGCTTCCTGTCCCATATGAACCGGGAAAATTAAATTGCCGGCTCCGAAGAACATGCCGAACAACATTGAGCCGATAAGTATCGACGAACTCAATGATAATTTTTGCTGCACTGGAATCACTCTCCTGTTAATTAGGTAATATATTGCACACAATTACCATAGTATCCCAAATAAAGACCATAGTCAAACATGTATATCAGCCTTCGATAATTTTCTTTTTTTCATCCTTCGACAAGCGGAAAAAACGATATACTGCTTCCGCCGCTTTATGATTCATGCCGTCTGCCGCCGCCAGTTCTTCCACCGTCGCCGCCTTGATGGCTTCCATAGTACCGAAATGCTTCCACAGTGCCTGTCGGCGTTTGGGGCCGATCCCCTCAATATGATCGAGAATGGATTCCAGATTGCGCTTGCCCCGTAGCTTGCGATGGTACGTAATGGCAAAACGATGGGCTTCATCACGAATTTGCTGGAGCAATTGTAATTCCGGCGAATGATGTGACAAGATAATGCTTTCCGATTTGCCTTCCACAAACACTTCTTCAATGCGCTTAGCCAAGGAAATAACGGGTACATCGCTGACACCTACCTTGCGTATCAACGGAAGTGCCGCATTCAGCTGACCTTTGCCGCCGTCAATAATAATCAAATCCGGCAAGGGCCAATCCCGTTCATTACCGTAGCGGCGCTCCATAATTTCTGCCATGGATTTAAAATCATCCGGCTTTCCCTGCACGGTTTTCAATTTAAACCGGCGATATTCTTTTTTTGCCGGCCGTCCGCCTTCAAAGACAACCATGGAGGCTACTGTTTCACTTCCTTGGGTATGAGAAATATCAAAGCATTCCATGCGCTCCGGCAAACGCGGTAAATCCAACACCTCTGCCAATTTTTTCACCGCACCGCCGCTTTTATCCAAATTATATTGCCATTGACGACGGCGTTCGTTCAAAAAATTATGTGCATTTTCTTCCGCCATGCGAAGCAAATCTTTTTTATAACCCCGCTGCGGTACACTGACTTCCACCTGCTGTCCCTTCATGGCACTGAACCATTCGCTGAAAAGCGTACGGTCCTCCGTTTCCATTGGCAATAACAGTTCCTTTGGAATAAATGTAGATGCACCGTAATATTGCTTAATAAATTCCGTCATAATCGTCACCGGTTCATCACCGTCATTTTGCACGAAATAATTTTCTCGTCCCAACAAGCGACCGCTGCGAATAAAAAAGAGTTGCACACAGGCCAGTTGCCCTTCCGCAGCAATCCCCAGTACATCAATGTCACCGCGCTGCGTCACCATCCGTTGCTTTTCCTGCACCTTCTCAATGCTTTGCAGCTGATCGCGGTACAGCGCCGCCGTTTCAAAGTCCCACTCCTCCGCGGCAGCTTCCATCTTTTGCTGCAGCACATCCAATAAGGGAATACGCTTTCCTTCAAAAAGATGGACAATCTCGTCAATGTACGTCGCATAGTGTTCTTTCTTCACATATCCCATGCAAGGAGCCTCGCAATATCCCATATGATATTGCAGACATGGCCGGTCCACCTTCATATTGCGGCATGTACGCAGGGGAAAATGTTGCCGCAACAGCTTAAGCGTACGATGTACTGACGTTACATCCGTGAAAGGGCCGAAGTACTTTGCCCCGTCCCGTTCCATGCGCCGCGTCATCAATACGCGAGGAAACTCCTCTTGCACCGTGATTTTCACATACGGATATGTCTTGTCATCGCGAAGCATAATATTATAGCGCGGATGATGTTCCTTAATAAGGGTAGCTTCCAGAATCAACGCTTCCATTTCCGTCTTTGTCTGTATAACCTCCACATCAACGGCGCGTCGCATCATGGCTTCCACTTTAGGAGCACGTCGGCTATCGTGGCGCACATAGGAACGCACGCGATTGCGCAAATTGATTGCTTTACCTACATAAATAATTCGCTTGTACTGATCGTGCCATAAATATACCCCCGGTGTAGTCGGTAAATGGCTGACTTTCTCCAGTAATTCTTCGCTAACCATCAATCTTTCCTTCCATATGTGCCTTAGTCTTGGCTAATACAGGTGCCAAAAAACGCCCCGTGTAGCTTTCCGGTACTCGGCAGATCTCTTCCGGTGTACCCGTAGCCACAATAGTACCGCCTCGCGTTCCCCCTTCGGGACCGAGATCGATAATATGATCCGCCGTTTTTATCACATCGAGGTTATGCTCGATAACAACTACCGTATCGCCACCGTCTACCAGTTTCTGCAATACATCGAGGAGCTTACGAATATCTTCGGCGTGAAGTCCCGTAGTCGGTTCGTCCAGAATATACAAGGTTTTCCCTGTACTGCGCCGCGCCAATTCCGTCGCCAGTTTAACTCGCTGCGCTTCGCCGCCGGACAAAGTCGTTGCCGGCTGTCCCAGACGAATATAACCCAGGCCCACCTCTTGCAACGTTACCAACTTCCGGTGAATCTTAGGAATCGCCTTAAAGAACTCCACCGCATCATCAACGACCATGTTCAACACATCGGCAATAGATTTTCCTTTGTATTTCACCTCTAAGGTTTCCCGATTGTAACGCGCCCCCTTGCAGACCTCGCAAGGCACGTACACATCCGGCAGGAAATGCATTTCGATCTTGATAATACCGTCACCGCGACAAGATTCGCAGCGACCGCCGCGCACGTTAAAGCTGAAACGTCCTTGTTTATAGCCGCGCATCTTCGCTTCCGGTGTTTGACTGTACAACTCGCGAATCGCATCGAACACGCCTGTATAAGTAGCCGGGTTGGAACGCGGCGTACGCCCGATGGGGCTTTGATCGATATTAATAATCTTATCTATATATTCGGTACCGCGAATTTCTTTGTGCGCTCCTACCTTATGATGGGAACGATACAGCGTATTGGCCAAGCCCTTATACAAAATCTCATTAATTAACGTGGATTTTCCCGAACCGCTGACGCCGGTTACTACCGTAAACACACCGATGGGGAATTTCACATTGATGCCTTTTAAATTATTTTCCTTGGCCCCGCGGATTTCCAAATACTGCTTGCCCGGCTTACGTCGCTGCTCCGGCAAAGCAATATATTTTTTACCACTTAAATATTGACCGGTTATAGATGCATCGTTAGCCATAACTTCCGCCACCGTGCCGGCCGCTACAACCTGTCCGCCGTTTTCACCGGCTGCCGGACCGATATCAACCAAATAATCGGAAGCCAGCATCGTATCTTCATCATGCTCTACCACTAATAGGGTATTGCCCAAATCACGCAAACCCTTTAATGTAGCAATCAAGCGATCATTATCGCGCTGATGCAAGCCGATAGAAGGTTCGTCCAAAATATACAGGACCCCTACCAACCCGGATCCGATTTGCGTAGCTAAACGAATGCGCTGCGCTTCACCGCCGGACAGCGTACCGGCACTACGACTCATAGTTAAATAATCCAAGCCTACATCATTTAAAAATTGCAAACGGGCCTTGATTTCCTTTAGAATCTGCGCACCGATGAACTGTTCCCGTTCCGTCAATACTACTTCGTTAAAATACGCACCGGCCTCATTGATTGTCATCTGCGTTACTTCGTCAATATTCTTATCCCCTACGCGAATAGCCAAGGCTTCCGGTTTTAACCGCGCACCGTGACAGGTTTTACACGGCTTAATAGACATAAATTCTTCAAAGCTTTCCCGCATGCTGTCCGTAGATGCTTCGCTGTGGCGCCGTTTCACCATCGGTAAAATTCCTTCATATTCGGTATGGAATGTTTTTATTTCCCCCCGCATATTTTCATATTCGAAACGCACCTTTTCCGTCGTGCCGTTCATAACCTTGTCCTGTAATTCTTTGGGAAGATCGTTCCAGCAATTATCCAGCGTGTAGCCATATTCCTCCAAAAGTCCTTCCAACTGCCGCATGAACCATGCATTGGGATTCGAACTGAGAGGCAATACGGCACCGTCCGCAAAACTGGTATCGCCGTCCAACAGCACTCTGTCTTCATCGACCTCCATAGTGCTGCCCAACCCTGAGCAGGCCGGACAAGCTCCGAAGGGACTGTTAAAGGAAAACATGCGCGGTTCGATTTCCGGCAGCGATATTTGACAATCCGGGCAGGCAAAATGTTGGCTATAGGTATGCTCCGGCCCGTCTACCTCCTGTACGATCACAAGGCCTTCGCCCCATTGCGCCGCTGTTTCCATGGAATCCGTCAAACGCGACTCGATGCCTTCCTTCACGACCAGACGATCCACAACCAATTCAATGCTATGTTTTTTATTCTTCTCCAGGTTGATTTCTTCTTCCAAGGTATGAATCGTACCATCGATACGCACGCGCACAAAGCCTTCCTTGCGCAGCCGTTCCAGTAAATTTTTATGTTCCCCTTTCTTGCCGCGCAATACAGGCGCAATGACGAGAATTTTCGTTCGTTCCGGCAAGCGCATCACATCGTCTACCATCTGCTCGATGGTTTGTTGCGTAATCGGTTTGCCGCAAGACGGGCAATAAGCTCTACCGATACGGGCGAATAGTAAGCGCAGGTAATCGTAAATCTCCGTCACCGTGCCCACCGTAGAACGGGGATTACGACTGGTAGTTTTTTGATCGATAGATATTGCCGGTGACAGTCCTTCGATATAATCCACATCGGGCTTATCCATTTGCCCCAAAAATTGTCGAGCATACGCCGAAAGCGATTCCACATAACGACGCTGCCCTTCCGCATATATGGTATCAAATGCCAATGATGACTTGCCGGAACCGCTCAATCCGGTAATGACAATAAACTTATCTCGCGGCAAGCTGACATCAATATTTTTTAAATTATGTTGACGGGCTCCTTTTACTATAATTTGATCCTTCACGGCAACTCCTTTCACTTTTGTTGTTTCTGACCCTTGGCCGCACGCGGTTTACGCCGGCCTGCCTCATGCATATCAGACCAACGCTGACGCAATTCACCCAGTTCATCGCGCAATGCAGCGGCCTTTTCAAATTCTAACAGCTTGGCGGCTTCCTTCATTTCACGGGTTAACCGTTCAATCCGATTATATATATCCTCCGCAGTCATTTCTGCTGCTGCCGTCACACCTGTTTTATAAGAAGCTGTTGTTTCCGCCACTTGCGAAGACGTATCCGTGCTATCTTTACTGCGTCGTCCTCGCTTGCGACTTGTCGGCTGCTCTTCATCTTCCAGTTTCGTTAAATCAATAAGGTTCTTTACTTCTTTGCGAATCGACTTCGGCACAATACCATGCTCTTCATTATATGCTTGCTGTACCTTGCGACGACGATTCGTTTCCGCTATGGCTCTGTCCATAGATCCGGTTATGCGATCCGCATACATAATAACGCGCCCGTTTTCATTGCGCGCCGCACGACCTATCGTCTGAATCAGTGACGTATCGCTGCGCAAAAAGCCTTCCTTATCCGCATCAAGGATAGCCACCAAGGACACCTCCGGCATATCCAATCCTTCGCGAAGCAAGTTAATCCCTACCAGAACGTCGAATACGCCGGCACGTAAATCGCGTATAATATCGGCCCGCTCGATAGTGGCAATATCGGAATGCAGGTATCGCACCCGCACGCCCATTTCCTTGAGATAATCCGTTAAGTCCTCGGCCATTTTTTTCGTCAACGTCGTTACCAGTACACGTTCGTTACGTTTTGTCCGCTGATGAATTTCCCCTAACAAATCATCCATCTGCCCCTTGATGGGACGAATTTCGATAACCGGATCCAACAAACCGGTAGGACGGATAATCTGTTCCGCAATATTGGTTTGCACTTCCATTTCGTAGGGTCCCGGCGTAGCCGACACGTAAACAATTTGATTAATGCGTTCTTCAAACTCCTCAAATTTCAAAGGCCGATTATCGAGAGCCGACGGCAAGCGAAATCCGTATTCAATCAGGTTCTCCTTGCGGGCTCGGTCCCCGTTATACATAGCACGCAGCTGGGGCAAGGTCACGTGAGATTCATCAATGAGAATCATAAAATCATCGGGGAAGTAGTCAATCAACGTAAACGGTGCTTCACCGGGCTTGCGATTCGATAGAAGACGGGAATAGTTTTCAATGCCGGAGCAATAGCCCATTTCCTGCATCATTTCAATATCGTACCGCGTACGCTGCTCTAAGCGCTGCGCTTCCAACAAACGATCCTTTGCCTTCAGCTGTGCCAAGCGTTCATCCAATTCGGCTTCGATTCGTTGAATAGCCAGATTTAATTTATCCTTAGTCGTTACATAATGCGATGCCGGGTAGACGGCAATATGCTTGCGCTCCGCCACGACCTCACCGGTAAGTACGTCAATTTCCGCAAGGCGATCGATTTCGTCACCGAACAATTCCACCCGCACCGCTCTTTCACTGTAAGCGGCCGGAAAAATTTCAATAGTATCCCCGTGAACGCGGAAGGTACCACGAGTAAAATTCATATCATTACGGCTGTATTGAATATCCACTAATTTTTTTAGTATTTCTTCGCGCGACTTTTCTTGCCCTAAGCGAAGAGACAATACCAGATCACTGTAATCCTCCGGATCGCCTAAGCCGTAAATGCAGCTGACGGAAGCTACAATAATGACATCCCGTCGTTCGAAAAGGCTCATCGTCGCCGAGTGGCGCAATTTATCGATTTCATCGTTAATGGACGCATCTTTCTCAATATATGTGTCGGTAGAAGCGATATATGCTTCCGGTTGATAAAAATCGTAATAGGATACGAAATATTCTACGGCGTTATTCGGGAAAAAACTTTTAAATTCACTGGCCAACTGCGCCGCCAATGTTTTATTATGGGCAATAATCAACGTCGGCTTTTGCACCCGTTCGATAAGCTTAGCCATCGTATAGGTCTTGCCCGTGCCGGTAGCTCCGAGGAGTACCTGTGCCCAATCGCCGTTTTCTATTCCCTTCGCCAAGGAATCAATCGCTGCCGGTTGATCCCCCATAGGCGCAAAGGGAGCCTCCACCTTAAACGGTGTAGGCTCGCCGCTGTAATTTCTGTGTATAGTAGGCGTCGCCATATTACTGCTCCTGTTCCGCCGGAACCTCCGTACGACTGGCCTGCAAGTGTTCTTGAATCATTGCGCGCTCTGCCGCGGTCAGTGTCGTCTTACCGGCTTCTGCCTGAATTGTCGTGTCTTGTCCTTCCAATACCTCAATAAGTAATGCTACCGAACGCTTGTCCAGTCCGCTTTCGTCAGCTACTTTAGCAGGTAGCTCCCATTCGCTGTCTTTAAAGGAAGCCAACCGCCCCTGCAGCTCGCGCCAATTTGCCAGTAACAGGCGTGTAATGGGGCGATATAATTCGCGCCCCATATACATAACAAGATCCGCAATGGTAGCAAAGGCTTCCTTCGGTGCGCCGTATTGGTTTACTTCGTTTTCACGTTCGCTATAAGCGATAATATCATCTCGTGTCATAGTACGTACATTCATTCTCTCTTTGTCCTTCTATTCTTCCTTACTAACTTTACAATCCCATATCTCGTCTCGCGTACCTATGCCTTCTCTTTTTATTCTATCTTGCTCTGTTTCTACGGCTGCTCTTCCGTGGTTTTGGCAAATAAGGCATTCGTGAAATCCTTGGCATTAAACGGACGCAAATCGTCCATGCCTTCACCTACACCGATCCACCGTACGGGAACCCCTAATTCCTCTTTGATGGAAATAACTACGCCGCCTTTGGCAGTGCCGTCCAGCTTCGTAACAACAATGCCATTAACCGGCACGGCTTGACCGAACAGTTTCGCCTGACTTACTGCATTTTGTCCCGTTGTACCGTCCAGTACCAACAGCGTCTGATGCGGTGCACCCGGTACCTGTTTATCGGCTACGCGACCTATTTTTTTCAATTCTTCCATCAAGTTTGTCTTGGTGTGAAGACGACCGGCCGTATCAATGATGACTACATCGGCCTGTTTGGCTTTCGCCGAGGCCAAGGCATCGAATACAACCGCTGCCGGATCGGCGCCTTCTTTATGCTTTACAATGGGAACACCGGCCCTGTCCGCCCAAATCGTAAGCTGTTCGGATGCAGCTGCACGGAACGTATCGGCCGCTGCCAAAATAACCGATTTACCTTCTTCTTTGTAATAATGCGCCAGCTTGGCAATCGTCGTCGTTTTGCCTACACCGTTGACACCTACCACTAAGATAACCTCCGGATTGTGCAACGTCATTTCTTCTTCCTGCGCACCCAGCATTTCGGCAATGCGCGCTTCCATGAAAGGCATAACATCGCCGGTATTGTTAATGATCCCTTCCGTAACACCGCGACGAATTTCTTTCATCAAATACTCCGTAGTGCGCACCCCTAAATCACCGGTGAGCATAACGGCTTCCAAATCATCCAAGAAATCATCGTCAATCTGCGCATAGCCGATAACAACGCGTTCTACGTTTTTTACAAATTGTTTACGGGTTTTTTCCAACCCTTTTTTTATTTTATTAAAAAAGCCTAAGGCCATTACATATCCTCCTTTACATCCTCTAAGGTTACCGTGAGCAATCGCGATACACCGCGTTCCACCATCGTTACCCCTTGCAATACATGAGCTGCCTCCATGGTTCGCTTACGATGGGATACCACGATGAATTGGGTATCCTCACCCAAGGTTTTAAGATACCGACCGAAGCGTTCTACATTTGCTTCGTCCAAGGCCGCATCCACTTCGTCCAACACGCAAAACGGTGCCGGCCGGTAATCGAGAAACGAAAACAGTAGCGCAATAACCGTCAAGGCCCGTTCACCGCCGGACAATAAACTCAGCTGCTGACGCTTCTTTCCCGGTGGCTGAATATAAAAATCAATGCCCCCCGTCAAGATATGCTCCCGGTCGGTCACTACAATCTGTGCCTGTCCGCCGCCGAACAGCTGACTGAATATACTCTGAAAGCGTTCGCCCACGATATCCAGCACTTGCAACAGCTGCTCGGTCATCGCCTTGTCAATTTCTTCGATTACCGTTTCTAGCTGCGCCTTCGCTTCGGTCAGATCATTTTGCTGTGCTTCATAGAAAGCAAGCTTATTCTTTGCCTCTTCATACTCCTCGATAGCATTGGGATTGACGGCCCCTAATGCTTCTATAGCCGTAGATAAAGTAATATGTGCGGTCTTCCAATCGGCAACGGCACCATCTACGCGCAGTGCTTGCGCTTCCTCACGGGTAAAGCCGAGAGCATCCAATCTTTCCAAGGCTTGCTCCTTCTGTACCTCATACTTCGCCAGCTGTTCGCGCATATCTCCTAAGCGGCGCTGCACCTGACGAAGACGATGTTCATTATCTTGACGGCTCTCTCGTAATTCATTGATAGCTTGCTCATACTCTTTAATTCGTCCGTAAAATGTCTCCTTGCCTGACACTATGGTCTGTATGGTAGCACGGCATTCCTTCAATGTTGTTTCTGCCTCCGACAACGCCTGCGGCAAATGATGCTGCATTGCTTCGCTGGCTTCTTGCCAAGCCGTATACAACGGTTGACGACGCAATTCATAAGAAGCAATGGCACCCTTCTTTTCGTGAATCGTACGACGTCGTTCGTCTTGTGCATTGTCTCCTTGCATAACGGCCAACTTCGCTTGACTCAGTACTTCATACGCTTTTTGTTGGGCCTCCTGCAATCGCCCCAACTCTTTCACGCGTTCCGCTTCATCCTCCGCACTTTCGCCTTCGCTATACAACGCTGTGCGCTGTTGCTCGGCATCCTGTAATGCCTGTGTAAGCTGAACTCTGCGCGTCTCCAATTCACGGCGACGCACTGTTTCGTCATGATATACTCGTTCCTTGCGCTCCAACCGTTCCTTAGCTACCGTAAGTGTAGCCTCGCGACTCGCTTGCTGTAAATGTAAATCGCGATACCGCTCCGTCGCTACTTCCAAGGCTGTATCCGTTTCACTCAGTGCCGTTTCACAGGCTGCCATCTCTGCCTTGGCCACTTCCAAGCGATGCTCCGTTACGGCGATGCGCTCGTCCAGTTGCTGTGCTTCTCGTTTGCGTGCCATAACAGTAGCCTTCCGCCGTTTTACGGCACCACCCGTTAACGATCCGCCGGGTTGTAATTGTTCACCGCCCAAGGTAACTACGGACAACCGATGCTGGTATTTTTTCTGCAACTCTATGGCATGCTCTAATGTATCGACTACAATCACTCTGCCCAATAATTGCGAAAAAATTCCCTCATAGCGGTTATCAAACTTGATGCAATCAACAGCCAGCCCTTGAACATGCGGTTCTTCTAATGCCGGTGATGTAAGCCGTCGTCCCTTTACCGCTTCCAGCGGTAAAAACGTAACGCGACCGCCTTGGATTTCCTTCAAATACGCCACCGCTTGCGAGGCCACCTGCGACGTAGTGGTTACGACGTGATTGACACTGCCGCCGAGAGCAATTTCGATAGCCGTTGCATACGTGTCATCTACCGTAAATAATTCGGCTACGGCACCGGCCACCGCCTTACGCCACGGCAAGGTAGCTTTCAATACGTTTCGCGTACCTTCACTGTAGCCTTCGTACTGTTCGGCCCACTGTGATAACAGCTCCCGTCGCCCTTTATCCTGCTCCAACCGTTGTCGATTCTGGCGCTGTTCCTTTTCCAAGCGGCGCATCGTTTGCTGACATTCGCTCTGACGTTCCCGGCAACGACGTCCGTCTGCTTCCGCCTCGGTTAATTGTGTCGTCAGCTGTTCATAGCCTTCGCGAATAGATGCGGTGTCACGGCGCGCTTCTTCGATTTCCGTTTCCAAACGCCCCAAACTTTCCGTTAAGCGCCGATACTCGTCTTCCGCCGCCGTCACATCCGAACGATAGCTTTCCGCTTTCGCAATCAACGCCATTTCCTGTTCCCGCCGGGTCCGCTCCTTTTGTTGCGCCTCCATAAACGATGCTTGCCCGGCCGTCAATGCTGCCGTAGCCGATGTATAATCGCTCTCCGCTTCCCGTTCTTTAGCACGCAGCAATACCAACTCCGCTTCTTCGTCAGCCATCAGTTTTTCCAATAACTGCACCTGCTGGGAATCGGCTTCTCGAGAGGCATCCAATTCATCCAAGCGACTCTTTTTATCCGCCGCTTCTTTTTCCATGGTTCGCATTTGCTCGCGCAGCATACGTACGTCCCCTTCGCACTCTGCCTCACGGCGCTGTGCTTTGGCGTAATCCTCTTCACAGGTGCGTAGCGCACTGCGCTGTTCCGTCAACGCCAGCTGTAACCGTTGCTCTTCCGCGCCGGTCGTCGCCTCCGTCGTTTGCAATTCCACATCCTCTGCTTCCAATGCCAGCTTATCGTTTTCCTGTCGCGTAAATAAGCGATCCGCCGTGCGATACTCATGCAGAGTCAGCACGGCTTCATAGGTCCGTCGTTCTCGACTGAGGCGGTTATACTCGCGCGTTGCCTCGGCCTTCTCTGCCAAGCTTTCCGTTTGCTCCGATAGATTGGCCATTAAATCCGCCACGCGTTCCATATTGCGCGTCGTTGTTCCAATGCGCCGCAATGCCTCTTCTTTATTGAGCTTAAACCGAGCAATACCGGCTACCTCTTCAAAAATCAGACGTCGTTCCTCCGGTTTGCTGTTTAAAATAGCATCCACGCGATTCTGACCGATAATGGCCATGGAATCCTTACCAAGCCCGGTGTCCGCCAAAAGCAAATGAATATCCTTTAATCGACACGCTTGCTTGTTGATAAAGAATTCGCTTTCCCCGGTGCGATACAACCGTCTGGTTACGGCTACCTCCGCTCGCTCTACCGGTAATTGCCCATCGCTGTTATCAAAGACTAAAGTCACCTCTGCCGTACTGAGCGGTTTACGCTTTTCCGTTCCCGCAAAAATGACATCTTCCGAACGCTGGCCACGCAAATTACGCACATTCGATTCGCCCAACACCCAGCGCATGGCATCCGTAATGTTACTTTTACCACTGCCGTTAGGCCCTACTATGGCAGTCATGCCCGGTGAAAATTTCACTATAGTTTTGTCCGCAAAGGATTTAAATCCTCGTAGCTCCAAACGAAGAAGCTGCATGGCTACCACCTTTCCTACTGCTTGTACCTATGCACTATGTATTATCTTATCTATTATACCACATAGGCCATACCATCTATATACATTTGTACGATTGTTGCTTCTGCCGTTCCCCATCGACGATGAATCGGGATCAGTCGTTGCCACGACCGACTACCCCATTCGCACCATGACCATTGCACCGTATCATACAGGCGCTCCACTTCCTTGCGATTGCTGTTATGTAACCCCCGTACCTTCGATGTAAGTGTACGCGGATACACTACAACCACTGTATTCGGCTGTCCCCATTGTGCCTGATGGCTTTGCAGTACTGCTTTCATTCGCATGAGATATTCATAATTGACTACCATTTCTCCCATCGCCGCTTCGTAAGGACCACCTACAAGACCGATGCCTTTATCAAAATCCTCTGTTGCCTGCAAACCTATGCGAATGGTGGGAATCCCTTTACTCTTCATATAGCTGTGTAAAAACGCACTGTAGGCAATTGCTTCTTCCGTAGTTAACGGTGTGTATTCACCACGGCGCATCATATCTGCCAATTCCGTATCCTCCACCACTACTACCGGATAGATACGAATAAAATCAGGTGCTAAGGCTGCCACCGCTACTGCCGTGGCTACCAAGGTATGCCAGCTTTCACCGGGCAGTCCCGGCAAGAGTTGAATACCTACGGTAAACCCTGCCTCGTTAAGAAGTGCCACCGCACGGATTACATCCTTCGTCGTATGGCCGCGCTTAGATGCATCCAGCATCGCTTGATTCATCGTCTGTACACCTAATTCAACGGTAGTTACGCCGAAGCGGCGAAGCCGCTCTATCACTGCTTTATCAATGGCATCCGGTCTTGTGGAACAACGAATGGCTTGAATGGCACCGCGCTGCAATGCCTGCCAAGCCGGCGTAAGTAAACGTTCTTGGCGCTCTGCCGGCAACGCTGTAAAGCTGCCGCCGTAAAAAGCAACTTCCCAAAACGACTGCGTGTGACGCCGTCCTCCTTCCGTACAAGCCTCAATAGTGCGTGCCACATCTTCCGCCGTTGCCTGTACTTGTCCCGAAGCTATGCGATGTTGATTACAAAACACGCATTGCTGCGGACATCCGATATGAGGAATAAAAAAAGGAATCAATCCTTGCTTTGCCATCTGCCCTTCGTCACTCCTTTCTATCATGCGCACAACCGTATTCATCATTGGTTGTATGCGATCAAACCTCCCGCATATCCTATTAGACCGCTCAACCTCTTCTAGTAACACCCTAACCATAGTCGCTTTTATGTCAACAAAAAAGGAGCGGTCTCCCACTCCTTTCCCTAATCAATGTGATGATGCCTGCTGCAGCTGCGCCAATGTTACCTGTGCAGCATGCTGCTCTGCTTCTTTTTTGCTCTTACCTGTACCAGACGCGTACCGATGCCCGTCAATGCGTACTTCCATACAAAATACCTTGTCGTGATCCGGGCCGGATTCGCCGATTAACGAATAGTGAATCTGGCGTTCGCCTTCCTGTTGTACAAATTCCTGTAATAGCGTTTTATAATCTTTACCTAAGGTACCCTTTCGAGCTTTTTCCAAATATCCTGCCAAATGACTCAACACAAACTGCGAGGCTGCCTCATAGGATACATCCACATACAGCGTTCCCACCAAGGCTTCAAAGGTATCCGCCAAAATCGACGGACGTTCGCTTCCGCCGGTGGCCGCTTCGCCGCGACCTAACAATAAATATTTGCCAAAGCCCAGCTTCTTACTGCACGCTGCCAATGAAGTTTCACAGACAATCGCTGCTTTTGTTTTCGTCAGTTCACCCTCAGTCATTTGAGGATATGTTTTAAAAAGATACTCGCCGATAATCAAGTCCAATACAGCATCACCTAAAAATTCCAAGCGTTCATTATGCTGTACATGACGTGCCTTATTTTCATTTGCATAAGACGTATGCGTAAATGCCCTGTCCAGTAAGGCAATATCCGTCAAGGGTAAGCGCAAACGCGCCACAAGCTCCTGAAGCGAAGCCTCACGAGCCTGTAACGAGATTGTCTTATGGGTCCTGCGCCCCTTCAATTAGTCCTCATAGCGGCGTACCAACAATGTAGCATTGTGTCCGCCGAAACCGAAGGAATTGGAAAGTGCACAGTTAACCTTCAATTCACGAGCCCCTTCCGGAACATAATCAAGATCCAACTCCGGATCCGGATTCGTCAAGTTGATGGTCGGATGAATTTTACCTGTTTCGATAGCCATGGCCATAACAATCGCTTCGATAGCACCGGCAGCACCAAGCAAATGACCGGTCATCGATTTAGTAGAGTTAACGGCAATATCCTTAGCATGATCGCCGAACAATTCCTTAATAGCAAAGGTTTCGTTCTTATCATTCAAACCGGTAGACGTACCGTGCGCATTGATGTAGTTAATTTCGCTCGGATCGATACCGGCATCCTTAATAGCTAATTCCATACATTTACGTGCCTGTACACCACCCGGTGCCGGAGCCGTAATATGGTATGCATCGCCATTGCTGCCGTAACCGATAACTTCTGCGTAGATATGAGCACCACGAGCCTTGGCATGTTCTAATTCTTCCAATACAACGATACCGGCTCCTTCACCCATAACAAAGCCATCGCGTTCGGCATCGAACGGACGAGATGCCAATTCCGGTTCATCATTGCGCGTAGACATCGCTTTCATAGAAGCAAAGCCGGCTACGGCTCCCGGAGATACAGCTGCTTCCGTACCGCCGGCAAACATAATATCGGCATCGCCGCGAGCAACGATACGGAATGCGTCACCGATAGCATTCGTACCGGATGCGCAAGCAGTTACATCCGTAATAGCCGGTCCGCGAAGACCGAGCTGGATAGAAACGCGACCGGATACCATGTTGGCAATCATCATCGGCACTGCGAACGGACTTACGCGAGCAGGTCCCTTATTAAACAACGTTACATATACATCGTGGATGGAGTCGATCCCGCCGATACCGGTACCTACTACAGTACCGCAACGATCGCGATCTTCTTCATCAAGATCCAAATGAGAATCTTCCAACGCCATTACTGCTGCCGCAATAGCAAATTCAGCAGAACGGTCCATACGGCGTGCTTCCTTCTTTTCTACACCGTAATTGGTTATATCAAAATCCTTCACTTCACCGGCAATACGAGTGGCATATTCACTGGCATCAAAATGGGTAATCGGGCCAATACCGGATTTACCTGCCAAGAGTGCTTCATAAAATGCATCCTTACCGATGCCCACCGGAGTAACGGCGCCGAGACCGGTAATAACTACACGTTTTTCCAATTATTTCACCTCTTACATCTATCACTTACATTACTCTATTTCGGCAACCTGTTTCTTCAAACGGGCAAAAATCTCCTTAACCGGCAAGATTTCATCTACCTTGCGCATGTTATTGCCGGAAAATACCAATCCCGTCTCAACGTCACCTTGCTGTGCGCGGGAGAGCGCTTTTATAATACAGAACTTGTGCGAACAATGTTTCAAACAACGATCACATTCCGTCGGTGGTGGTACCGTACCGTCCAATACCGTTTCCGCAAACTTGTTGCGAATGGCCTGTCCCGGCAATCCTACCGGACTTTGAATCAATACGATATCTTCCGGATTCGTAGCGCGTACGTACATCTTCTTCAATTCATCCGAAGCATTGCATTCCACGCTGGCTGCGAATCGGCTTCCCATCTGTACACCGTTGGCACCGAGTCGTAACATGTCCACGATGTCCTTACCGTCAAGTACACCGCCGGCACCGATAACCGGAATCTTCTTCACTGCTGCTACAACTTCCGGTACAATCTCACGCGAAGAGCGGTTTGTACCTAAATGTCCGCCGGCTTCACTGCCTTCCACGATAACCGCAGATGCGCCCAGCCCTTCGGAGATACGAGCCAACTTAGCAGACGATACAATCGGAACGATAGGCGTTCCGGACTCTCTGCCCATGCCGAACATATCACGCGAAAAACCCGCGCCGGCTACCACAAGGTCAATTCCTTCTTCTATAGCGGTACGAACCAAACCCGCAAACTGGGTGGCCGCCACCATTGCATTTATACCAATAATCCCCGTAGGTGATAATTTTCGTGCTAATCTAATTTCGTAACGTAATTCGTCAAATGGCATACCCGAGGCCGCAATAAGACCGATGCCACCTTCATTTGCTACAGCCGCTGCGAGACGAGCCGTAGATAATCTGATCGCCATACCGCCTTGAATAATGGGCACCTTAGCCACCAAATTGCCAATGCGAAGTTCAGGGAGCTTCACTATTAATTCCTCCTGTTGGGTGCATACCGACAGGAGGGTGGCCATACCACCCTCTATCGGTGCACAGTCTTACGCTTCTTTGATAGAATCGATATATTCTACCGTATCTTTTACTGTTTTAATTTTTTCAGCTACATCATCAGGGATTTCTACGTTGAATTCTTCTTCGAAAGCCATGATCAATTCAACGATATCCAAGGAATCAGCGCCTAAGTCATCGATGAAAGTAGAATCAATGGTAACTTCAGACTCGTCAACGCCTAACTGTTCCACAACGATCGCCTTTACTTTATCAAACGTGGTCATTGGGATTCACCTCCTTTCACATTGTTCTATCTATATATTGGCTTACATTACCATGCCGCCGTCTACATTCAGTACTTGGCCCGTAATATAAGACGCATACTCAGATGCCAGGAAGACAGCTACAGATGCCACTTCCTTCGGTTCGGCCATCCGGTGCAACGGAATAGCCGCCAGCGTAGCTTCCTTCACTTTTTCCGGAAGTACGTCGGTCATATCGGTATGAATAAAACCAGGAGCAATCGCATTTACCAAAATACCGCGACTGGCCAATTCCTTAGCACAAGTCTTGGTAAAGCCGATAACGCCGGCCTTGGAGGCACTGTAATTCGCTTGTCCCGCATTACCCGTAACACCGACTACGGAGCTCATATTAATAATGCGACCGCTGCGCTGTTTCATCATCAGCTTGGACACCGCTTTGGTTACCAGGTATACCCCTTTAAGATTGATGTTGATTACATCATCCCAGTCGCTGTCCTTCATACGCATCAACAATGTATCGCGCGTAATGCCTGCATTATTTACCAAAATATCAATGTGACCGAATTCAGCCTGTACAGCTTCTACCATTGCTGCCACTTCATCCGCATCGGCTACATTGGCCTTTACCATAATAGCCTTACGGCCCAATGCTTTTACCTGATCCACCGTAGCCTGTGCAGCTGCTTCGCTACCGCTGTAGTTTACGGCAATATCCGCACCGGCCCGTGCCATTTCCAACGCTACGGCCTGACCGATACCGCGAGACGCACCGGTAATCAATGCTACTTTACCTGCCAAATGCATTTTATATCCCCCCTTGCAAAAATTCAAGTGTTTTAGCCAAGGATGCTACATCCTCTACATTTGCCAGCTTCATTTCTTTGTTGATCTTCTTCGTAAAGCCGGTCAACACCTTGCCCGGTCCTACTTCGACAAATGCTTCCACACCACTCTTCACCATCGTATCCACACAGTCTTCCCAAAGTACCGGATGCGCTGCCTGTACGACTAAGAGCTTTTTAATTTCTTCGCCGGATGTTACCATCTGGCCGGTAACGTTAGCTACCACCGGGATAGTTGCATCATGGATGGCGATTTTATTCAATTCTTCTTCAAGACGAGCTGCTGCCGGTTCCATCAAGCGACTGTGGAAAGGAGCGCTTACCGGAAGCATAACGGCACGTTTCGCACCGGCTTCCTTCATGCGTTTGGATGCTTCTTCTACGGCAGCGGTTTCACCGGCGATAACAATCTGTCCCGGGCAGTTAAAGTTAACCGCCTGTACGGAACCGACTTCACCGTCAACCGCTTCGCAAATGTCTACTACCGTTTCGCGAGGTAAGGCCAAAATAGCTGCCATAGCCCCTTTTCCTAGCGGTACCGCATCCTGCATATATTCACCGCGTTTATGAACAACATATACCGCATCCTTGAAATCAAGTACGCCGGCCGCTACCAACGCACTGTATTCTCCGAGGCTGTGTCCACCCACTACATCCGGTGTAAAGCCTTTTTCCTTTAAGACTTCATAACATGCTACACTGGCTGTAAGAATCGCCGGTTGCGTATTGGCCGTCTTCACCAATTCCGTGTCCGGACCGTCGAAGCAAAGCTGGGAAATAGAATACCCCAAGGCTTCGTCTGCTTCGGCAAAACGCTGACGAACGATTTCATATTCCTTATACAGGTCCAGAAGCATGCCTACCTTCTGTGAACCTTGGCCGGGAAATACAAATGCTGTTTTCATCGGTACCCTCCTATGTTACTTGACAACCGTCTGCAAACCGCCAATAACGGATTCTGCTTCGGTAACAATATCCTTAATAATCGTAGCGCACGGCTTGATATCGGTAAGCATACCGGAAATCTGACCGATCATTACGCTGCCGTGTTTCACTTCACCTTCGATAGCTGCACGGCGAAGCGTACCGGCACCGAGGTTTTCCAATTCTTCCTTAGGCGCACCGCTGAATTCCAATTCCTGGTACTGGTGAGACAAAAGGTTTTCCAAAATGCGAACCGGATGACCCGTAGTCAAACCGGTCATAACCGTAGAACGATCCTTTGCCTTTAATACGGCTTCCTTGTAATTCGGATGTGCAATACATTCTTCGGATACAACAAAGCGACTGCCCATCTGTACTGCCTGCGCACCCAAAGCAAAGGCAGCTGCCATGCCGCGACCGTCGGCAATACCGCCGGCTGCGATAACAGGAACATTTACGGCATCAACAATCTGCGGGATTAAGCACATCGTAGTAATTTCGCCTACGTGACCGCCGGATTCGGTACCTTCCGCAATAACTGCATCAATACCGCCGCGGAGCAAGCGCTTCGCCAACAATACGGAAGCCACTACCGGAATTACCTTGGTGCCAATTTCCTTCAGACGAGGAATGTAGGTACTCGGATTACCGGCACCTGTGGTGATTACAGGTACGCGTTCTTCCAAAACCACTTCCATAACTTCTTTTACAAACGGCGACATCAACATGATGTTACAGCCGAACGGTTTACTCGTACGTTCCTTCAACTTATGAATTTCGTTGCGGAATACATCCGGTGGCATGTGACCTGCACCAATGATGCCAAGACCACCTGCTTCAGACACAGCGGCTGCCAATTCGGCAGTTCCGAGCCATGCCATACCGCCTTGCAGTATAGGATACTCAATACCTAACAAATCGCAAATATCAGTCCTTATCATGATTTTCCTCCTTAGCACCATTTCATTACTAAGCCGGCCCATGTCAATCCGGCCCCGAATCCGGCAAATGCTACATTATCGCCTTTTTTCACAAAACCGGATCGTACCGCCTCATCCAGTGCAATCCCTATAGATGCCGCCGACGTATTACCGTACTTCGGTAAATTAACAAATACCTTATCCTCGGATAATTTCAAACGATGCGCTGCGGAATCAATAATGCGCAGGTTCGCTTGATGAGGAATAAAGCAATCCAATTCTTCTAATTCCATATTAGCACGTTCCAGTGCATTTAGCACAGTCCGTCCCATAGTTTTTACTGCAAATTTATATACTTCCGAACCGTTCATATGAATATAGGTTAAACCTTCTTCTATGCGCTGATCGTTTGGCACCATCGCCGTACCGCTGGATGGAATACTCAAGGACATTCCGCCGGTACCGTCAGCCCCCATATCCATACCGCGCATACCGTACCCTTCTTCAACGGTAGAAACTACGGCCGCACCGGCGCCGTCACCAAAGAGAATGCATGTGCCGCGATCTTTCCAGTTCAACACGCGGGACAATACTTCTACCCCAATAACCAACACGTTTTTAAACATGTTCATGTTTACATAGCTACCGGCTGTAATCAAACCGTATACAAAACCGGAACAAGCAGCACCTAAATCAAAAGCCGCCGCCTTGGTGGCACCCAGATTGGCCTGTACGATACAAGCCGTAGAGGGAATAGCCATATCACCGGTTAACGTAGCCACGATGATACAGTCGATGTCCTCTGCCGTAAGCCCGGCCGCTTCCAATGCTTTCTTAGCTGCTTTGGTAGCCATGTCCGAAGCATTCATACCTTCCGGCGCAACACGACGTTCCTCGATGCCGGTGCGTTCTCTAATCCATTGATCGCTGGTGTCCACCATTTTTTCCAAATCATGGTTTGTCACCACATTATCCGGTAAAAAGCTGCCTGTACCGATAATACCGACCGGCTTAGTCCACATCGTCATAGGTAATTGCTCCTTCTTCTTCTATACTATGCTGAATATTCTCAATGATTTTGCGTTCCACCAATTCACCGGCAATCTTAATGGCCGTCAAAATTTCCTTTGACCGCGAACTGCCGTGACAAATCATGAAAACACCGTTAACACCCAGTAATGGCGCCCCGCCGTTTTCTGTGTGATCCAGCCGTTTCTTCAACTTCTTAAACACCGGATACACCAATAACGCACCAAGCTTTGCGAATAATCCGCTTTCTTTAATACCTTCTTTTAATAATTGCGTTACAACGCCTACAAGACCTTCCGCAAATTTAAGCACCACGTTTCCTACAAAGCCGTCGCAGACAACAACGTCCACCGTGCCTTTCGGAATATCGCGGCCTTCCACATTGCCTTTGAAAGGAATCGTCTTAAGCTGCTCCAATAGTTTGTACGTCGCTAATACAACGTCATTGCCCTTTGTCGATTCTTCACCGATGTTCAAAAGTCCCACCGTCGGGTTTTCCTTACCAAACATAAGTCTGGCGTAGTTATACCCCATGATGGCCCCCTGCACCAAGTGCTTTGGCTTACTGTTAGAGTTGGCACCGGAATCGAGCATAACCGTTACACCTTCCGGTGTAGGAATCGGCGTTGCAATCGTCGGTCTGTCAATGCCTTTGATACGACCGAGACCAAACAACGCAGCCGCCACAGCCGCCCCCGTACTGCCCGGAGCGATAACGGCCTGACATTGTTTTTCCCGTACCAACCGTGTAGCGACTACGATGGAAGCATCTTTCTTCTTGCGTAAGGCAATACCCGGATGCTCGTTCATCTCGATGACTTCACTGGCATGGTGAATAGAGATACGCGGATTATCCGCTTCACCGTATTCGCTTAACACCTTATGAATCTGTGCTTCATCGCCGACAAGGACGATCTCCATGTGAGGAAATGCCTTGACTGCCTCGATGGAGCCCTTGACAATTTCCAGCGGCGCAAAATCACCGCCCATAGCGTCTACTGCAATTTTCATCCGTATTACATCCTATTCTTTACGGGCTCCATGATAAACTTGGCCCGAAACACTTCTCTAACCTTATCCTTAATCGTCACCCAAATGAATGCTTTGTCACCGCGACGACGAACAACCTCTGCCTTAGCGACTAAATTACATTCCGCCGCAACAGGATTTTTATATTTTATATTGCCTACGCCGGCAATGGCGGCGGGAATACCGATCACCGCTTTTGCCAACGAATCGGCCTGGGCATATAAGAAGTGTGGCTCCACATACCCTGTGGCATCCAGCATATCCGCCGTAGTGTGCAACATGCTAAGGCCTTGTTTGCCCGCTGTTAAATCGAGCAACTCGCCTACCACTTCTACCCGTTCGTTCTCTATTGTATCATGACTATGCTCTTCTGCCATAGCCTTAATGCGTTCTCGCAATTCGGGAATCCCCAATTCCAAACGATCCAGACGAATCGTTGGCACGCTTACCTGAAAAAAGGCAGCCAACTCTTCATCAGTAACAAAGGGCGTATTATTCAGTTTTTCCCGCAACTGCTGCTGGCGCTCTTGTTTTTTTATCCGACTCATGAGACCACCTTTTATGACCAAGTAATAATAGTTCATTCCAATTATATGCGACTATGTCCATTTATGCAAGCACAAATTTAACCTATGTGCATCCTGCCAAACAGTTATTGCGCAAAATGTATCCCCAGCTACTGAAAATATGTTTCAATTTCACTATAATGACAATCACAACAGCACACTGTTTACGCAGCGTGCGCCACGTGAATTGTACTACATAATCCCTACGCTAAGGAGGTTTTATAATGAATAACGAATTACAAAAGAATTTTAAATTTACCGACACCGATCGCTTAACTACATTAATCACCATTAAAGATAAATACTTATCCGGCGAATACACCATGGAGGAAGCCCGTGCCCAATTAAAAGAGAAAATCGGCACCTGTACCCCGGATGAATTCGCGTACGGCGAACAACAATTAAAGGGAACCTACACGGACGAAGAAATTACCCATCGCATGGATGACCTGCTTGCCCTCTTTGACGGTATTCTCGTACGCGCCAACAATGAATTCCCTGAAAATCACCCGCTTTGGGTATATAAACAGGAAATCAACGCCGCCGAAGACCTGGCCCGCGAAGCGGAAACATTGTTGCAGGCACCGCACTTCATCAAAAATCCGTGGCTCGGTCTCTTCGATCGCTTTCGTCAATGGCCTACCCACCTATCACGTAAACAAAATCAGCTGTATCCCATGTTGGAACGCTATGGCTTCGATCGCCCCACCAAAATTATGTGGACCTTCGACGATAATGTACGCGAATCCATCAGCCGCGCCTACACGTTACTGACCACAGACGCTACGGATGAATTTATAGCCGCCATGCCGAAACTGATTGACGACTTCCGCGATTTGCTGGGCAAAGAACAAGAAGTCCTTCTGCCTACTGCCTTTAAGCTTCTCAGCGAAGAAGACTTTGCCGTAATGAGCCGCGGCGATCATGAAATCGGCTTTGCCCTCATCCCTACACCGCCTTTCTACGGCACGGTACCGACGGATACTTTAACAACCGCTAACGCCGCTACGAAGGCACCGGCGGGCTTTATGAACGAACTGGCTGCCCTTCTCGGCAAATACAATATCGGCACCACGAATACGGAAGAAGAACTGGATGTAGCCACGGGCAAGCTTTCCTTGGAACGTATTAACCTTCTCTTCAAGCACATGCCTGTAGACCTTTCCTACGTTGATGAAAACGAACTGGTCAAATTCTACAGCGACACGAAGCATCGCATTTTCCCGCGCAGTGCCAATGTCATCGGCCGTGAAGTAAAGAACTGTCACCCTGCCAAGAGCGTTCACCTCGTTGAGGAAATTATCGAAAAATTCCGCAGCGGTGAACAGGACAAGGCCGAGTTTTGGATTAACAAACCGGACCTCTTTATTTATATCATCTATACTGCCGTTCGCGATGAACAAGGAAACTTCAAAGGCGTGTTGGAAATGATGCAGGACTGCACGCGCATTCGCTCCCTCGAAGGCTCCCGTACCTTGCTTACCTGGGACGATGAAGTTCACGGCGATACTGCCTCCACTGCCGATACCGCCGATAATGCTACCAACGAAACCGACAAAGCAGATACCGGCAAAACTGATACCGCCGAAGTGACGCGCACCGTGAAAGGCATTACGTTAACCGGCGATACCAAACTGTTTGATCTCTTCGATACGGTCGACGGCTTGAAAAAACACATGCCTTCCATTCATCCCATGTTTACTATGCTCGCTACGCCGATGGCTAAAATGATGGCCGGCAAAGCCACTTTAGAAAAAGTATCCCACCGCAGCGGTATTCCTCTTTCAGAATTGATTCAGAAAATCGGCGATTACATCGAAACAAAATAAAAAATGTAAAGGCAGTGCCATACGGCACTGCCTTTACAACATATATGAGTAGTATTCTTTGCCAATATCTAGATAGCACATGAGCTAACATTATAGATTAATATATAGACTAACACATAAGCTAACACATAGGGCCATCTCTATGATCATAGTAACGAGTTCCGTAGGCATCTATCAGTGACGCCCCGTAATATAACGAAATACACGGCCTACTACGGATGCCAAAATAATTCCCACCAAGCTGCCGGCGCTGTCCAACACCACATCCTGCCACATCGGTGCCCGACCGGGACTAAAGAATTGAAAATACTCATCGGTAGCAGCGACGACTATGCAAAGGAGCAACGTGCCTATCCACCGTCCGTATCGACGCCACCCGATAACCAAAAACGCTATATAAGTGGTAATCCCTAAACACATAAACTCAAAAGCATGCGCCATTTTGCGCAACACGTGGTTTGTATAGGCTACCGACCAGTGAAATCCTAAATCGTTAAAGATCCATCGTACCTTACGGGTAATCAGTAAGCTCAGGCCATCCGACACGTCGGCCGATTGCCATGAATTATGCCAAATAGCCACGATAACCGCAGCCACTACGGCAAGGGCTATCCATTTTTTCATCTATCGACGCTCCTTCCTTTTACTCAATACGCTTAGAGTACCAAAGATACTTACATATGTAAAGGAAGTATTCCCTTACCGTGTTACCAAACTTTATGATATAATAATGTAGATTTTACTATTTATTGTATATATTCATATGTTAACAATGTTAGGAAGAGTGATTATATGAAACGTCATGTATTGTATGCGGCTGTCCTCGGCAGTCTCCTACTCCCTGCCGTAGCCGGTGCATCTACCACAACACCGGACGTGGCTGTAGATACTGTCTACTACAACTACATTGAAAAATTAAGCGGTATGGGGTATATCAAGTCCATGCCGAACGGTGCCAAACCGTACAGCCGTCAACAAATGGCGCAATGGGTAAAAGAAGCGGAAGCCAAAGCCGCCACCAAACCGATGCCGGCCTATTTGCAAAGCCAATTCAATGCATTAAAAGACTATTTAGCACCAGAACTGGCTGTATTGAACGGCGAAGAATTACATAACCCCTTACATGTCACCTCCGCTACCCTCGGCTATGCCTATAACCACAGCGATCAGATGAACTATCGATATGTGCACAACAAAAAAGACGGCAATGTGCGCAGCAATGTGATTAACGGTCACTACCAACCGTTCGGCACCGGGAATAACGGTTATGACAACGGTCGCGGTTCCAATTATTTAGCTACCTTCCGCGTAGAAGGCAACCTGACGAAGGACATCGCCGTATCCGCACAACCGCGCTGGAGCTACGACAAGGATAACAGCGGCAAGCTAAGCCTTGAAGAAGGATATATCAAAGGCGGTATCGGTGCTTGGGATCTCCTCTTCGGTAAAGAAGCCATGATTTGGGGCCAAGGTGCATCCGGTAACCTCCTGTTAGGCAATTCGATGAAACCGTTGACTACCTTCCGCGTACAAACTAAGCAACCGCAGAAAATCGGTGGCTTCTTCCGCTTCTTAGGCGAAGTTGATGTACATGCTTTCTACGGCGAACTGGAAGGCAATCGCCGCGATATAGCTGCACAGCTGGGTGGCAAGGAAGAATTCGATCATCCGGGCCTGTTGGGATTACGTGTTGATGTAACGCCTACCAACTACTTCACCATCGGTGCCTCTCGTATTTCCATGATCGGCGGCAACGGTAATGCGCTAAGCCATTCTGACTGGAACGACTGGTTCACCGGTACCAACGCATACTCTAATGATAAATGGAATGATATCGCCGGCTTTGATTTCCGCTTACGTCTGCCGGGCGTACAATTCTACGGCGAACTGTACGGCGAGGACCAGGCTGGCTATTTACCAAGTCAGGTAGGCTATCGCTTCGGTACATACCTGCCTAACCTCGCCGGCAACGGCGCCTGGGATATGACCTTGGAAATCGCCGATACCGGTCGCAACTGGTACCGTCACGGCACCTTCCAAAACGGTTGGACCTACAGCGGTCACATTCTCGGTGACCCCATGGGACGCGAAGCCCGCTCCTACTATGCACGAGTAAATCATTACCTGCCGAATGAAACCACCCTTGGCCTTTACGCCAAACGCACCGAAATGGAACGGGACATCGCCAACTATCCTATCGTTAACGAAGTAGCCTTAACCGGTCAATACAAACTTCATAGCGACGTATACCTCCGCGGTACCTTGGGATATGCCCAGGTAAAACATGCGGAAGGAACAAACACCTCCGACAATTCCGTGTTTGCCGGTACCACCGTTGAATGGATGTTCTAAAGGTATTCCTGCGTAAACAACGTTTATATTCATAACGATATAATAAAACCTATACAATAAAACCTATACAATAAAATCTATATAATAAAAGGTCTGTAACACAATGGGATGCGTTCCTCATTGCGTTACAGACCTTTTTATATACACTACATTTCTATTACATTTTAATTATTCATACTAGTGTGCAATCATCGACATATATAAATAATTTACTTATTCTATCAATAATAGCGTGTTTCTATCTCGGCCTTTGGAATTGTCGCTCCATCACTGACCATACCAAACCAATTCGCCGTATTATCCCAGAACAACCTAACTGTTACTGGATCCTCATCAGTCCACGTCATATATGTCGGCAAATTAAAATCTACATGTACCTTCGTGAGACGAATATATAAATCTCCATCCACAACTCCTATATAATTTCTTGAGCTTTTGTGTAGAGGCCGATTCCACCCCATATTCCTCATACTTTGCTCAGACACATAAACAACATATGTTCCTTTATATTCCCCTACAATCCAAAAACCGTATCCAATAACCTTATTACCTTCTCTTGAAGTTACGACCCAAAAGCGTTTACCACTGGTAGTATCTCTTAATTCCTTAATATAAAAATCTATAGGTGCCATATTCATTCCCTCCGGATAGGGCAAACGTAGTACCGGTACATCTTTCCGACTACTTATCAACTGAATAGATGAGTAGTAAGCGTTCCCTTTTACTTTAAATGTAATCGTATCATTCATCTCTCCTTTTACTGTATATGTACGCTCATGAAAACCAATATGATGCCAATCTTTAGCTAATGAAAAATTTCCGGCTAGAACACTACTTCCAACACACCCTATTATCACTAACAGTAAGGCAATCCATCGTCGTATAATCATCATTTTTCCCCTACTTTCAATCACTACGTACTATTCTTATATTGTTATTGTGACATCATTATACCACTTCATAATCTGCCCGTTCCTATTCCTGCGGACGTCCTTTCAATCCGACATCCTCGGGAACCAAAGTAACCGAACCATCTTCCTTGACAAAGCACGGTACTCCGACTAATCCTTGCCGACGAACTTCGTTAAACGCCGGATGTGTATCGCGCAGTCGGATAAACTCTTTCAAGATTTTTACATGCGCGCTGATTTCACGCACTTCAAACTTAGGATTATTCAATAATTGATCGTGCAAATAGATACAATCTTGACACGTAGACATAGCGTATACCGTAATCATACATAACACCTCCTGACTGTCAGCCTACCTCTGAGTATCACTTATATGTTTGACTCTCCTATGTTTAATTCTCAATACGTTTGACTCGCATTCTACTTGTATTAGACCTGAAATGCATCCGGAACCCAAGTTCCTTTAATACCGGCTACCGCTTCCTGTGCAGTAATGACCGCATCATCATGGTCAATATCAATCAGACGGTATCTATCATGACCCATATTCATTTCCTTCATGTAGGAAAGCTGGCGCAATCCGTGACGGGATTCCATCCGTTCTACCAATGCATGCTTGCTTTCTTCCGGCAGCGCATACACCAAATCAACGGAAGCCTGATCCACGGCCAACAAATCTACCGAGGCGACCATACCGATATCCGGAGTCACCACAGCTTCCGCCGCCGTCCCTTCGCAGTCGCAGGATACACTCATCTTCCGAAGTACATTGAGATAAGCAACACGATTACCGAAATGGGTAATCGTAGCCAACGTAGATTCCGTAATACGCTCCATCAATTCTTCCTTGGCAATATCCCACATATCCGGCTGATTCGGCGTGGTATGAATCATCTTCTTTCCTATACGACCATCGGCGCAACCGATGCCGATATTTTTATTCGACCCGCCAAAACCACCTTGCACATGACCTTTGAAATGCGTCAACGCTAACAATGAATCGTATGTCAGCAAATGGGTCCCTACGCTCATCGCATCAAACCACTTGCCCTTCGGTACAGGCAGCTTCGTCATTCCTTCCTCATCCATAATGTCTACCGGTGCAAAGTCCCAACCGTTTACCTTCAATGTATTCCGGTGCTGCTCCGTCGTATACCGTTCCCCTTCATAATAGGTATTGGTTTCCACGATAGACTGCCCTTGCAAACGCTTGGCTATCAACTCTTTTACCCAAGGACGAGGAATAATATTCGGACCGTAAGGCTCTCCGGTATGCAGCTTAATCGCAATCTTACCGGTTAATACCTCTTTGATGCGATATTCCTACTTCTATGGTTTTATCATACTACCTATAGTCGACTCTAGGTCAAGAGGGAACGTAAGCATATATAGTTTGGGAGGTCTACTACAAATATATGCGTTGCATACCATCTCTATTCATTAGCTAAGTTCTCTATGTATTCACCAACTTCTCTATTGTCATCAATGTTTATTTTTGGTAACATAAATATATAAAAATTCTCTAAAAATCTCTTTTTTTATATTTTTTTACAATTTATCTCTTCATATGTTACTCAAAGTAACATGCATATATATTTCTAAAGGATGTGCCCTATGAAAACATTATCCCTAGCTAAATTGGCAGACACAATTATTATCAGTCGTAAAGCAAAAAACTTAACCCAGCAGCAAGTCTCCGATCGCACCGGCATCAATCGTATCATGATCGGTCGTATCGAACACCAAGAATACACCCCTTCCATTGAACAATTACAAAAGTTAGCCGCCACGCTGGACTTTGATATTACCGATGTATTCGTGGAAGAAGCAGCTTCTACCACTGCCGCAAGCAACATACCTACACTAAAAGAAGGGGGCTACTCCATTGCTGTAGCCGGTACCGGTTACGTCGGTTTATCCCTGGCCACCCTACTGGCACAACACAACAAAGTCACTGCCGTAGACATCATTCCGGAAAAGGTGGACCTCATTAATCAACGTAAATCACCGATTCAAGATGACTACATCGAAGCCTACTTGGCTGAAAAAGAATTAAACCTTACAGCCACCTTAGATGGAGAAGCAGCCTACCGCGATGCAGACTTCGTTATTATTGCCGCCCCGACTAACTACGATACCAAGAAAAACTTCTTCGATTGCTCTGCCGTGGAAGCCGTTATCGAATTGGTATTAAAAGTAAACCCAACGGCGATGATGATTATTAAATCGACGATTCCTGTAGGCTACACGAAACATGTGCGCGAAAAATATAATACGGAAAATATTATCTTCAGCCCCGAATTCTTGCGTGAATCGAAAGCCCTTTACGATAACCTGTACCCGTCCCGCATCATCGTTTCCTGCGACGAAGCATCAGAACAAAAAGCGCGCGTATTTGCCGCGTTGCTCCAACAAGGAGCCATTAAAGAAAATATCCCCACCCTCTTCATGGGCTTTACCGAAGCGGAAGCTGTCAAACTATTTGCCAACACCTACTTGGCCCTGCGCGTATCCTACTTCAACGAACTGGATACGTATGCAGAAATGAAAGGCTTGAGCACGCAAAACATTATCGACGGCGTTTGTCTTGACCCTCGCATCGGTGCACACTACAACAATCCATCCTTTGGTTATGGCGGCTATTGCTTACCGAAAGATACAAAACAACTATTGGCCAACTACGACAACGTACCGCAAAATATGATGTCCGCCATTGTTGAATCCAATCGTACACGGAAGGACTTTATTGCCGATCGTATCTTAGAAATCGCCGGCACCTACGAAGCTAACAGTGCTTGGGACCCGGCCATGGAAGAAGCTAACCACAAAATTATCGGCGTATATCGTCTGACTATGAAATCCAATTCGGATAATTTCCGTCAATCCTCTATCCAAGGCGTTATGAAGCGTATCAAAGCCAAAGGAGCTACCGTTATTATTTATGAACCGACTCTCAAGGACGGTGAAACCTTCTTCGGCAGCAAAGTAGTAAATGACTTGGCTACCTTCAAAGCACAAAGCCAGGCTATTGTCGCCAACCGCTACGATGCTTGCTTAGACGATGTAAAAGATAAGGTATATACTCGCGATATTTTCAAACGCGATTAATCCAGAGAAAATCGAAATCAATCCTCTAATCGGGATGCACAAAAAAAGGGATACACCTTCCCCAATGAATATCTATCAAAAAAATCTATGAGTAGTACCTAAGAAAGGAGTCCCATCTCATGGTAACCTCTACCTCGACACCCTCTGCACCGGCCAAGACCGCCATTTCTCTTACCGGAAAAACCGTACTTGTTACAGGCTCTGCCGGATTCATCGGCAGTAACCTAGTCTTGGAATTACTTCGCACACAGTCGCCCATTACAATCATCGGCTTTGATAATATGAGCGACTACTACGATGTGTCTATCAAAGAATGGCGTCTTCAGCAAATCGAAGCTTGCGCCGCCGAACATCCGAATGCCACCTACCATTTTATTAAAGGAAACTTAGCTGACAAAGCTTGTATTGATCAACTATTTACTACCTATGCGCCGGATATCGTTGTCAACCTTGCTGCGCAGGCCGGTGTTCGCTATTCCATTACGAATCCCGATTCGTATGTGGAAAGTAATCTCATCGGCTTCTATAATATTTTGGAAGCCTGCCGCCACTCCTACGATAATGGCGCTACCGGTGTGGAGCACTTGGTATATGCCTCATCCTCTTCTGTATACGGTTCCAACAAAAAGGTCCCTTACAGTACCGACGATAAAGTAGATAATCCGGTCTCCCTCTACGCTGCCACTAAAAAGAGTAATGAATTATTAGCGCACGCGTACAGCAAGCTTTATAACATCCCTTCTACGGGCCTGCGCTTTTTCACTGTATACGGTCCGGCCGGACGTCCCGACATGGCTTACTTCGGATTTACCAATAAACTGTTGAAAGGCGAAACCATCCAGATTTTCAACTACGGTAACTGCAAACGCGACTTCACTTACGTCGACGATATCGTGGAAGGCGTAAAACGCGTTATGGAAAAAGCACCAGCCAAACAAACCGGAGAAGACGGTCTCCCGTTACCGCCGTATGCTGTGTATAACATCGGCAACAACAACCCGGAAAACCTCCTGGACTTTGTCACGATTCTTCAAGAAGAGCTTATCCGCGCCGAAGTCCTACCGGCCAACTACGACTTTGACAGTCACAAAAAACTTGTCCCTATGCAACCCGGCGATGTTCCCATTACCTATGCAGATACCTCTGCGCTGGAACGGGATTTCAACTTTAAACCCAACACAACATTGCGCGAAGGCTTACGCCGCTTCGCACAATGGTACAAAGAATTTTATCGCGTATGATATATCGTAAAACACCGTATCATATATCATAACAACCATAACCAATAGAAAATAAAAAGACGATCTTCCTTCAAACGGAAGACCGTCTTTTTGTTTTCTATTCTTTCCTACCCTACCGGCTATTTCTATCTCTTTCATCTAAGGCCTTCTTTTTAATATCAAGCCATGTACTGTCGTTCGTGTGTTCATACTGCCATTGTGCATGTGTGATTTCATAATTTTTATCCACTATATCTAATTTCAAACTCTGCTGTGTTGTAAAAAACTCGTTAGCGGCTGCATCATCAGCAATTTTAAAAAGTCCGTTCCCAATCTTTAAAAATTCATTCACATAATCAGCCTTAGCATCCGCTTTTGTTTGCTGCCATACGGCATACTCCTCCGGTGAGGTTACAATTCATGACCTTGCCAAAGAACATAATTTACTATAAGATGTAAACCATATAACCAAGAGGGCGACTCATGTCTTGGTAGTCAAGCCTTCCTCTTTTTCTTCTCTCCCCCCCAAAAAAAAGAAAAGCGATGCTCATATATCGCAAGAGTGTCATTCGTAAGACATGACCTCTGAGATATATGGGCATCGCTTTATTTAAATTACGCTCTTCGATAGACCGAGCTTTCGTTGCGGATAGTCTCCTTCTTTTATGTGTTCATTCGCAAGATCTGACCTCTTAGATATATGAGCATCGCTTTAAATATTATTTGTTAAGCTTCGAGAATTCCTATAACTATATAACTAACCTTATATTAACCAAACACTTACAAAAATAAAACCAAACCTTTCATCCTCACCTCCCCACTAAAGAATGACTTTACTCCCTCTCTCCCAGAGGAAGTAATTCCCGCTTATCGGAAATACCGAGAAAACAGCGACTCATCAATATAAGAAACACTTCATACCAACCTTTCTCCCTCCCCCTCCGAGAGAATCATCCTACGATAGCTACGCAAACTCCCTCGCTCCCTAATAAGAGTGCTACCCGCTTATCGGAAGCCCTGTCAAAACAGCGGCTCATCAATTTAATATCAAACCTTCCATCCTCACCTCCCCACTAAAGGACAACCTTTCTCCCTCCCCTCCGAGAGAATCATCCTACGATAGCTACGCAAACTCCCTCGCTCCCGAATAAGAGTGCTACCCGCTTATCGGAAACACTGAACAAAACAGCGGCTCATCAATATAAGAAACGCTCTTCGCAAGACCGAGCTTTCGTTATTGATGAGCTGCTGTTTTATAATAAGGTGCTACCTATTATGCGGGCATCACTCTTTTATTTAAACAACAAACTTTCCGGTTTATATGTCATTGTATTAATGCGCACGAACCCTACAGAAGGATAGGCAAACAACGATGCCAGCTTATCACAGAGAATGTTTAACTCTTCATCCGTCTTCTTCGGACTAATATTATTAAACGCGACTAACTTTACCTTAGAAGACCCTTCACTTTCCACATTTAAACGCAGCTGCACCTTGGTAGTCGGCACCATGACGTCCCAATGCGGACCATGCATTTCCTCTTCCTCATCGTAATCATCGGAGATATCGCCGGATCCATCATCTACATCATGAGATTTATCCTCTACATCAGGAGATTCATCATTATTTACACCGCGAGATTCCGCATCAACTACATTACTAGATTCACCATCAACCACATTGGGAGATTCACCGGCGGCTTTCTCGTTAGACGTGTTTTCACTTTCAACACCGGTATCCTTCATATCATTTGCTTCTTCATTCATTGCATGTACCATTTCTTCACTCATACATATCTCTCCTTATCACATACTCACTCACATTTATAATTTTTTCAAAATCACCGCTGCTATCACTTCCACCAGCAGCTTGATCACTTCTTTCATCGACATGTCATCACCCTTCTTTTCACACCGGAATTTGGTGAAAGGTAAAACCCAATGAATCCGCTTATTTCATTTCTTCCACGGTCGTGTGTTCCTTATGGGCACAAATATAACGCGTTGCCACCAAACCAGCGGAATCGACAAAGAAACCACCCATAGCAATGAAGCGCCCCACTTCATCCACTTCTTCCAAAGTAATCCCTTCCTTAGGCATGCTGATAGGCACGCTTAAGGACATCTTCGTCGTATCATCGGTAAAATTCATTTTAATCACGTCAGTCGCTTTATGGTGTGTAGTAATCATAACTATACTCTCCTTTTCATCCCTGTACCGCCGCATGAGGCGGCATCTTCACAACAACATACTCACAAATCCAATCACTATCCATTTGCATTTCATTTACAGCACGTATACACCGCTATCTGCGGTGACGCACCTCCTTTTATGACCCCTGTTCCGCCATATCGTCATGGTCGTTCACCTCCCTTCAGTCATTGCTAAATCATCACTCTATTTAACATTCTTTATGCCGCTTTGCCAACATCCGCAACTTTTTTACGCAACTATTACGGCGTTTATTCATAGCTTGCCGACTGATTCCTTTCCTCGCTGCCAGCTCCGCCACCGACAATCCTTCATAATAAATGGCATAAATAATTTCCCGTTCTTCCTCATCCAACTCTTCTACCAGCGCATCCACCATGGCCTCTACCATATGACCGACAGCCACACGCTCCGTATCGTACGAATTGCTTCCTTCTAATCCTACCGGCACCATCTCTTCACCAATCACGCCATCTTTGAAAAGCTCCTCTCGTTCCGCCACCTGCATGACACGTTTAAGCCCTTTCAACTTGCCGAAGGACAGGGAGTGATTCAAATGGCACGTGAAAGAAAATCCTTTAGCCGGATCATATGAATTCACGGCTTTTACCGTAGCTATCCACACCAAATCCAGTACATCGTCCCCATAGCTCTTTCCTCGTAGACTGGCACAGCATTTTTGAATCATCGGATTGTATACTTTCAGCAATCGCTCATAGGCGCGTTGATCACCGTGTTGCGCACGAAGCACCAAATCATTATCCCGTTTATCAATGACTGCCCAATCCGGTGTAGGCTTCCTTGCAACACTATTTCTCGCGCTGCTCTGTTCCGTGCTCATTTTACATTCCTTCGGTGTTACAACATTATCTCTTCCATGTGTCATTACTTTTATAGCCTCCCTGCTTGTCTTTGCCTGCTTCACTTCGTGCCTATTCCGATTTTCCTCTGTACCCATGTCCATCGTACTGTATACCGGCTCCTTTCTGTTCCTCTTTACCCAATCGTGTGTTCTGAAATTTCTCACCTGCTGTTAATCGCGCCCTTTCTGCCATACACACCACTTGTTTTACGGTCGTAACGCATCACCTCCTTATAGCTATCTCTTGCCGACAGTCTCTTATCACATACCGTTTACCACTGACTATCAACCGCTTAACACAGCGGTGCCATGTTACATGACTCTTGGCACAGCGGCATCGTTCGTCTGTCCGCGCCGTCCAACAAAAATACTTCGCAGCTTCCGGCCAAGCGACTGCAAATACGCTGACTGGCTATGCCGCCTTCCGCTTCAAACTCTTCCATCGTCAAATTCGATGTAATCACCATGGGCTTTCCTTCCGCATACCGCGCATCGATGATGAGTAACAGCTGTTCGCGCACCCAATCCGTATCGTGCTCCGCCCCGAAATCATCCAGCACCAACAAGTCTACCTTGGCCAAGCTCTCCAGATACCGGGACTTTCGTTCATGGGAATGCACACACTCGCGCAAGCGCTCCATCAAAAGCGGTACCGTGCAAAACGCACCGCTGCGATTGTTCTGTACCCACGCCTGTAATATGGCAACGGCCAAATGCGTCTTGCCTACCCCTGTAGGCCCGATGAGGAACAAACCGCGTCCACCGCTTGTTCCTGTGGACAGTGTCTTTCCGTAGGCTAACGCATCCCGATTCATTTCGTTACCATCGTAATTCGCAAAGGTCATTGCCCTATACAGCGCAGGAATCCGTGCCGCTTCTTTCAGCTCCGCCGAAGAAAACACATCCTCATAGGCCTTCCCTGCTTGACAAGGCGCATACGACACATAGCCGTGGGCATCCACCTTGGCCGTATAGCCTTTGACCACGTGATCACACGCGGCCCGTCCCGGACAGTGAAAGGTGCAATGCTCATTGCTACGGGCAAACTCCAACAACCGCAGAAAATAATTTTCGTTCTGCGCTACCGCCTTGTCCAAGGTAATGTGCTCCCGTGCCAACGCAGCGGCAATACGTGCTTCATCATCGGCTAGCAACGCCTGCTCCTTTACACCGGAGGGTGCTTTGGCAAGCAACGCCGTAAGATCTGTCATCAGTTGGTGGTCCCTCCTTTGCGATACACAAAGGTGTGACGCCGTGCCTGACTGCCTTCGCCTCTTCCCAAGGAGTTACTGCTGCGAGCATACCGCTTCGCCTGTTGGCTGTATCCCCCTTCCTCTTTGCGACGACGCTCCCAATTTCGTACGGCACACTTCCAGTCCTTCATCTTCGACTTGCCAACCATCCAGCCTTTGGAACCGTAGAAGTCAACGAATTCCTCAGGATCAATGTGATTGCTTCTCTCCTCGCAATAGGCACGCACCATCGCAACCGAAGGTGGTGTGAAACAACACTTCGGTATTTTCTTGGCTTTACCCTGCTCAGGCTTGCCTTTCTTTACTGTGGTTTCTTTAGTGTTGTCTAGTCTAGTCTTGTCTTGTCTATGTATGTGCCCACCTCGTTGCCCACCTTGCAGCTCACCTTGTAGTTCACCTCGTGGCTCATCTTGTAATACAGTCGGTCCTTCTTCATGTAGTATCGTCGATACATCATTACATTGTTCTTCCGGTACATGATCAAGCGGAGCCGTCGGTACATCATCAAGTGTAGTCGCTGATACATCTTTTTGTGTTTCAACCGACATAGTTGTCGAGTTAAGTGGGTCCATCGACATGGGTGTCGAGTCAGGAATGATGTGTTCATTCGCTCTTCCTCCATGACCGGCACACGCCGTTCTAATTCCTTCCTCCTCTAACGGAATGATTTCATATAACGTAGACAAGCCACCCTTACGCGGCATGTAACGAATACGTCCGACCTCTTGCAAAACAGATCGCGCTCGTTTTACCGCAGATGGAGATAAGCCGGTAGCAGCGGTCAACCTTGCCATAGAAAGGGAGAACACCCGCTTCCAATAACAGCCATTGTTATAATGCATGAGCACAAACCATAACAATCTGGCCGGTGTGGGCATATCCGGATGTGACGCCAACCAAACGTGAAATCTGTTCAATTCTTCTATGTACTTCATTGTGAATCGCCTCCATAATTAGGAACTAATCAAGGGATTAAAAATTTACCCCTCTACTATATACAATCCCTCGAGAAGAGATTTTGTAAACCAAAATCTAAAAATTTTTCAAAAAATTTTTGAATCTACCAAAAAGTAAATACATGAATCATTGTTATATGATTATTAATTCATAAAAACATTATCGAATTATACACTCATACGCAAACTTTACAACCCATACTTTTGTATAATTCTCATTTTACTTAACTTCAATTAGCCATAAAAATAATTGATTAGTCTTTCATTCTCGTATACTTTAATATATATTTTTGTACGACTATTTTATCTGCAATCACTTTACCCATAACTTTTTTTTGTAACCGATTTCTCTGTGACTACTCATTGTGTCACTCATTTTTTGCAAGTACTTGTTCTGCAACTACATGAGCTGTGATTGCGCTTACCGTTGCTATGTTAGAATGCCTAGCGTAATTAAGATAATAAAAAATACGCCGCCAAGACGGAGAGTGTTTACTCTCTGCCTTGGCGGCGTAGGTGTGGCATATTAAATTTTAACTATAAATATTCTTCCGTGACTAACCGTATTACCCCATAATTACATCCTAAATTGTAATTACCGTAGCATGTCAAAAGGACTTATATAGGCTACATTAAAAACTTGACAGATATTCGGAATCTTAACCTTTCTTGATTGTGAGTCGACCAACTGTTCTAAAGTTACTACTGTATCTCCACATGCTTTAGCTGCAGCAATAAGCCAAGGATCTGCCTTTGATAAAAATTTATTCTTCTCCTCTGGCTTATACGTATCATTTGAGTTTACATAATTTACAATAGCTTGGTACTCATTAACAATTTCAATATTATCATTAGTTTTTATCACTGAATTATGCCAATTGTTAGAAAACTATGAAGATAAATTATCCTTTCCCTCGTTAATCTCATCTTCAACCCAATCAATTGTTTTAATTGAATTGCATTGGGATAAAAAAGCCCAAAAAGAAGGGCTCTTCTGGCATCCCTGTGGGTAAGAAATGCCGCTTTCCCTTGTAATCAAG